>NZ_AXWV01000041.1 GCF_000482845.1 Anaerobiospirillum succiniciproducens DSM 6400 | reverse complement strand
ACCCTCGATTCTAGACAACAAATACAGCGCGAGAGCACCTTCATCGGTGAGAGTGCCTGGAGCAGAAGATTTCAGATCTTCTTGAGAAGCAGCATCTTTGCTAACAGACATGGCTGTAGCAAGAATTTGGGGGTCAGCGAGCCAGTTGCGTACTGACTGATCAGATACACAATGCTCTTTGGCCACTTCATTTACCTGCTTGCCTGAGAGTGCATCAGTAACAACCTTAACGCGAAACTCATTGGAAAAAGTCATAGGGAAAACCTCACAAGGAAATCCGCCCTATTATAATAGTTTCGTAAGGTGAAACCAAAAGGTCATCTTGAAAACTAGATTAACACATAGGGTAACTAGTGCGATCTACAAAGATGACGCACACATATCGTTATAGACCACAAGAGTAAAAAATGATCACCTTGCACACCTTAAATTTGACGTAGTTGATCAAATTAATCGCATAGACATTGGAATGGCTAAGACGGCATTGTTTGTGCACTTTCATGATTTTGTAATATCTAGTATGCTTGCTAAACGTGCTTTTGACACTATGACCCATAGTCTCAAGCCCATTTAGTTACAGCACTAACAAGCGCCTAAACTGATTCATCACTGCTTAATCTTATGCCTAAGTCACCTTCAGCCAAAAAACTTCTAACAGCCACTGGTTTGCTGTGCGCCATCTTTGCCGTCAGCACTCCGTTCTGGCTGTTTACTAGTGAGCAATCCGTGTCCGTCGTTAACAAGAACAAAGTCTCAACAAAAGACGCGGCTGCAAAGGTCGACTCAATCACATCATCTAATGACAGTGATAGCCACAACTCCTCAGACAAGGTCTCAAAAGCTGATACTAAGGCCAAGAACAAAGACTCCGACAAGGCCAACACAGCAGATACCAAGGCACAAGACAAAGACTCAGATAAGGCCAACACAGCAGATACTAAGGCCAACGCCAAAGACTCAGATAAGGCCAACACAGCAGATACTAAGGCCAACGCCAAAGACTCAGATAAGACCAATACAGCAGATACTAAGGCCAACGCCAAAGATTCAGATAAGACCAACACAGCAGATACCAAGGCACAAGGCAAAGACTCAGATAAGGCCAATACAGCAGATACCAAGGCACAAGACCAAGATTCAGATAAGGCCAACAAAGCAGATACTAAGGCACAAGGCAAAGACTCAGATAAGGCCAATGCAGTAGATACTAAGGCCAAGGCCAAAGACTCAAACAAGGCACAAGACAAAGCATCAGATAAGGTCAACGATTCAGATGCTAATAACAAAGAGTCTGATAAGGTAAAGGCTGCTGAGTCTAAGACAGATGGCAAGGATGCTCAGGGCAAGACAAGCAATAAAGAATCTGCAGCGATTAATGAGGCTAAGAGCAAGTCCTCAGGTGAGGATAAGTTTGCCACTGCTGCTGTAGAAAAGGATGAGTTATCTGAAAGTGTGCTTTCAGAAGGTCAGAGCATTGCGCAAAAGCCACAGAGCCTTGCAGATAAAGTACGCGACATTACTAAGAGTCGTACTGCTGAGGATAAAGCAGCCTATGAAAGAGCAATAAAGGAAAGAGAGCAGCAAGTTGATGATGCCATTGCCTCCATCTCTGGCAACTATAAAATCTACTTGCCAAATATGTTTAGCGAAAAGGCTGTTGTTATCTACTTCTCAGCTCCGGTTAGCTCCACCAAGATCAATTTAAGAAAGGATGCTGATCTTAGCAAGCTTAAGATTGACTCGCTTAGCGGTGCTACACAAGTTAAGTACCAAGATCAGGATACTTTCCAAGATGTATCAGAGCCAGCGATGGATTACATAGCCAATACGCTCAGCAAAGAAAGTGGTGCCCAGCTCTTTAAGGTAGCTACTGTCACTACCTATCCAGACAACGTATCTAAGCTCTACTCTATGTCTTTTGATGAGCTCAGCAATAGCGAGTATCCAGAGCTTACTGACGATGTCCTTTTAAACATTGATGAGTACTCAGTTATATATCTTTGCTACCCTAATTGGTGGGGTAACATGCCAGGTGCAATTTACAGCTTCTTAGCCAAATACGACCTGTCAGATAAGATCATTGTTCCAGTGTGCTTATACGAAAAAGATAAGTTTTCAGGCACTACAGACACCATCGCAACCATCGAGCCTAATGCTAGTGTCTATAGCAAGGGCTTACTCATCTCTAAAGAAGAGTGCAAGAACGAAAGCAACATGCGCAGTAAGATACGCACCTTCTTAACCGAGCTTTCTAAAGAGTTTGAGTAGCAAAACTGCGTGCAAACAAGATAGTTGTACCGCATAGTAATTGATAAGCCTAGATAGTTGTACCGCATAGTAATTGATAAGCCTAGATAATTGCGCTGCAAAGCAAAAAGGCCGTTACTGTTTGATTGAGACAGACAGTAACGGCCTTTTTCATAGGCTCAGAGCAACTCTGAGCTACTAATAGCTTGAATCTAACAGATTACTCTATGGTAAAACCTGGGCATTTTCAGGCTTTGTTGCATCCACTTGAGTGACGTTTGAGCCCTTAGCTTTATCCTGTGGAGCAGCACCTTGGGATGGATCTGCTGCTTGGGAAGGAGTTGCAGCTTGATTAGATGACTCTGTAGCCTCATTTGTCAGGGCGCTGCCATTGTCTTGAGCTGCTGTGCTCTTATCTACAGTGCTGTCATCTTCTGAGACGATCTCTAAGGCGCTTTTTGCTTTACGCATGCTAAAGTTGCGCTCTTTACACTCCTCTTCAGTAAGACGAGGACGTAGCAACGCAAATAAAATAGCACCTACTAGGACACCGCTGAGAATCGATAGCATATAAAGCATGCTATTAACTGCGATTGGGAAGAGGAACACGCCACCATGAGGAGCGCAAATACCGCAGCGGAAGTACATGCTTAAGGCACCTGCAACGGCAGATCCGCAAATACAAGCAATACGTAATCTTTGAGATGAAGCTAAATAAGGGATTACACCTTCGGTAATAAAGAGCATACCCTTGAATATAGCTCGGTAAGCGCCATCGTATTCTTGTTTATTGAAGCTATGTCGACCAATGAAGCGAGCAGCAACACCTGCAGCCATTGGTGGCACCATACCGCCAGCCATAACTGCACCCATCACTAATGAGCCAGGGCCGGTTTCTGGTAAACAATCAGCAAGTAAGAGCACACCACTAGCGTAGGCAATCTTATTGAATGGACCTCCCATATCTGCTGACATCATGGCCGCAAGGATTGCACCTAGTGCAACCAACACTATCGTATCTGCCTCAAGGAGCAGATCATTTATAAGGTTGTCTATCAGTGCCGCCGGGATATTGGTTATAAACTGAGCAATTAAGGTCGTGAATACAGCGCCCGCTAATGGATAGACCAGCAAGGCGAACATAGCATCATGGCCTTTTAAGAAGCGTTGGGCTATTCGCGCCACCACAAAGGCCACGCCTCCACCCACAAAGCCATTTAACAGCGCTCCTATCACGCCAGCGCCTGCCATATCGGCCATAACACCACCAGTAAATCCTGCTACTAGAGCCATACGTCCTGCCATAGAGAAGGCAATAAAGGCACTAAGTACAGGAAAGAGCAAGGTACCGATACTGTAACTAATTGAATCTAAAAATAGACCTAAGCTGCTGGTCTTAACCAACTCTAAGCGAGCCACAGCTGACAAGATACCTGCAGTAGCAGCCAGTGGCAGAATATAGGTTAAACCGCTCATCAGATGGCGGTAGAGCTTCATTGGCAGGTTATAAGACTCATGAGATGATGAGCCTGCCTTATACACCGGGCAATTTGGATCGAGCGCTTGTTTAAGTAGCATCTCAGGTCGATGCACGCCATCGATAACACCCGAACGCACCATGCGCTTGCCAAGGAATCGATCAATATCAACAGCACGATCTGCAGCAACAATAACGGCCTTGGCTGAAGCAATATCCTCTGGCAAGAGGCTATTGCGATTACCTGCGGCACCATCAGCTTCAACCTTGATGGAAATGCCCATCTCTTTAGCTTTATGCTCTAAAGATTCGGCCGCCATATAAGTATGTGACAGACCAGCAGGGCATGCAGTTACTGCAACAATATCGTACTTGACCTTGTTCTCTTGGTGCTCTGCTTGATCTTCGTTTTGGCTTTGCTCTTCTTCCTCTTTCTTATCCTCAACAGACTCTGCCTTATCGATGATATCTAAAAACTCATCAGGTGTTTTTGCCTCAAGCACATGATGACGAAAGCCCTCATCCATAAGCAGAGTAGATAATCTAGCTAAAACATCGATATGGGCATCTGATGCCTGATGAGGAGAGGCGATCATGAAGATGAGATGTACTGGCTCGCCATCTACAGAATCAAAGTCGACACCATCAGGGACGACCATGGCAGCTAGTCCAGTGCGAATTACGGCATCGCTCTTAGCATGAGGAATAGCAATGCCCTCACCAAGACCTGTTGAGCTGCTACGCTCGCGATCAAAAACTGCTTCACAAAAGCGGTTGATATCACTAATACAGCCAGTTTCGGCCATGATCTCAACTAGCTTAGAAATAGCAGCTTCCTTACTTACCGGATTGGCATCTAAACATACAGAATGCCTATCCAAAAGATCGCGGATCCGCATACATCTACCTTTCAATTACTTTCCAAAAAGCAAAGACGCAAACAACTCATTTAGAGACGGATAATGCGTCACCTACAGACTATATACCTGTTAGCTGCCAACGGTTGTAAGTATCTACAAGTACTAGCCTAAACGTCTTGATCCTAGGCTAATAACTTATTGATAGAGTCTATTCTATCATCATGTGTCAAGGCATTACTGATAAGAGATTAGTATGTAGTGCTACTAGATGGGCAAAATGCTCATCTAGAGGCTATCTCACATAACTAAGTCTCTAGTGAGCACATAAAGCAAAGGGGGCTGCCTCATATCTCTAAACTATGAAGAGATAATGGCAGCCCCCTGAGCTTATGAAGCTTGATTAACGCTTGTGCTTAATGCACAAGCGCTAATCAGAACTAAATAGCTATGCCTTAACAGCTGCTGAGGTGCTATCTGCATGCTGTTCATCAGTATCACTTTTAACAGATGCACTTTCTTTGTTCTTATCTGCATCTGAGTTGTAGTAGCCACGAGGCACCTGACAGAACTGGCTATCAATAAAGGTAATATCCTTAAATGTTGCTGCCTGATCAGGCTCCATATGCAGAGTTATGTCAGCATCCTCAAAGAAGCGGCGGATATTGTGCTCAGCCTCATCAGCAATATCATGAGCTCTCTGGAAGCTCATAGTTCTGTCGAGCACGATATGGCACTGAATATAGATCTGAGGACCTGCCTTACGGGTACGTAAATCATGGAATGAATCAATACCCTCAACGGATAAAATCGCACGGATGATCTTGGAGTGATCTTCTACACTTAAAGACTTATCGAGAAGAGTACCAATTGCAGTATGCCCAATGTGGTAGGAGCTGTGCATGATGTATAAGCCTAAAAGAATAGTGACCACACCATCAGCCCAGTCATAACCCATCTTAGATAAGACTAAGGATAAGATAACACTGAGGTTTAAACCCACATCGGATAAATAGTGGAAGCGATCGGCCTCAATTGCCTCACTCTTAGTCACCTTGCACACATAGCCTTGGAACATAGTCAGCATAATCGTGACGACAATGGAGGCTATCGACACGTAGATAGCAATATCTATATAACCAATCTTCACAGGGTTAATGGTTCTATCAAAGCCATTGAAGATCAGCAATAGCGCCGAACCACCGATGAAGGCAGCTTGTGACAAGGATGCTAAAGCCTCTGCCTTATAGTGACCAAAGCGGTGCTTGTCATCAGCTGGTGAGAGTGCATAACGCAGAGCCAACAGATTGATAAAGGAGGCACTCAAATCGATAAGCGAGTCAGTGAGAGAAGCTAAGATGGAGCTTGAACCTGAGACTAACCATACGCCAAACTTCATCACAATAAGGATGATAGCTGTAGCTACGGATGCGACACCGGCTAAAATCACTAAGCGCTTGTATGTACCCTTGAGCTCTTTAGGCTCTTCTTTTTCTTTCGCAGCGCCACAGCATGAGCCTGATACTTGATTTTCATTATCAGACAAATGAATAGGACAGTCAGGACTATCAGTACCTGGGCAGCCTACTGGACGCTCAAAATCCTGATGATTCATGCACAGCTTCATTTGCTCTGGAGTACAGCAGCACTCATGAGTATGTGTACCATCTGGAGACGCTGTTCTTAGAATAACGACGCGGTTTTTATCTCGCTGTAATGAATCGCTACTAGTATTAGTATCCTTAACACTTGCATCGGCTGCATTGTTCGAGACCGCCTCTGGTGCTGAGGCTTTACTAGCATCTGCAGGAGCTACACTTTGTATAGCGCCTACAGTCTCTTTAGTATCATTGAGCATAGTTTAAGTTGTCTCTGAGTATTTGGTTTAGTTCTTATTGGTAAACCACATTTGGTCTAATACCATATTCACAAGACAGCATAACAACAACTAACATCTTGCTGCCTTATCCCATGTCTAACTAGGCATGAGCACATCCCATGCTCTTTAACAAAGCTACTCCCTTAAAAGCATGAACGCTCATATTCTAGGATTAGCCACATATACCGATAAGCATATGATGTGTTAACAAAAAAAGCGCCGTAGCGCTCTTAAAGTTCTATCTCCTTATTATAAGCCGATTTTGCACTCTCATCATGCTATGAGACAAACTAAACAAGCTACCTTGCTCGCTATAGACTCATGGCTTATTAAAGCGCAACCATAACACTATCCTTTACGTATATTCTTGCCTTTTAAGCCCCACAAAAATTCAGCTTCTAGACTCTGTTAAGGGATTGTCCAATTGCGTTGCCTTTGCGCACTTGCTGTTAATTGCCCCATGACAGGTCGGATTTGCACAAACTAGCTTGGGATTAGATGAAATCTTATTGGGCAAGGGCATGAAAAAAGTGTGAGGCGTGACTAAAAAGCAGCTGAAAGTTACTATAGCTAAGTGTTTAGGGCTAACTTTTGCCACCATACATAGTAGAGTAGTTAATATGCCACTGCTGTCTATTGCCTTTAAGGCTACGTACTGACAGTCATGGGCCTTTATAACACTTGTTGGTTTTAACCATCAGTGTCTAGCTGTGAGCATAAGGATGATGAAAGAAAAGGTTTTTGGTACAAATCACGCTAAGAACTATCATCAATTGCACACAATATATGGTTAGTTTGGCGTGATGATATATCACGACTTAGCAATTATCTTTAAAGTAACCAACGAGTTACGGGGGCTGTTATGGTCAATCGCTTTTTGCGTGCACTGTTTTACTGGCCGATTCGTATCACTGCTACATGTGAACCAATCCCTTTTGAGCCGTTAAAGCACATTAAAATCGATCCTAACAAGCAAATTGTCTACATCATGGTGTCATCCTCTGTAGGCAACATGCTGACCGTGGAGCGCCTGACTAAGCAATTAGGCTGGCCATCCCCATTTGAAGATATTGTGATTGGTCAAAAGAAACTGCCTCGCACTGCCTACTTGCGTGACCCTACTTTCTTTGGCTCCACAGGACGAGCCCGTGACATTAGCGGCACTATCTTTCAATGGTTTGCAGCCTCGCGTGAGATTAATGAAGACCTGCAGATCATTCCTATTTCTGTGCTTTGGTCACGAGACCCTAGTATTGAAGGTGAGGCTATTCGAGGCATTGACTTAGCTACCCCTGTGTGGCGTAAGTTTTTAACTCTTACCTTTGCAGGTCGCGATAACTGCACCATCATCTCTGAGCCTTGTTCAGCTTTTTATTTAGAAGAACGCCTCAAGAGTGTGGGCGACTATATCCTGCGCAAGATTATTCTAAACCGTCTTGTAGCTCTACACTTTTTACGTAAAGCCCGTACCATCGTAGGCAGACCATTTCCAAATCGCTCGCGACTTTTGCATGAACTTGTCCAAAGACAAGGCACGCAAAGTGCGATTGCTGAGGCGATGGAGAAAGATGGCAAGAGCAAAGAGGAGCTTGAAAAGAAAGCTTACGAGATCTTCGATATCATGGTCGCAGACACTCGTTATCCGCTGCTGCGCTTTTTCAACACCATCATTTCCCTCATATGGAAGCGCATCTACCATGGTCAGAGCATTGTAGGCGCGAATAAAGTTCGTAACCTTGTGCAAAACGGCTATGAGATCATCTACATTCCATGTCACCGCTCGCACATGGACTACATCTTATTGCTCTTTGCTATTTTCCATGAGGGCCTGCCTATCCCTCAGGTAGCATCTGGCGATAACTTAAACTTCTTCCCAGTAGGACAAATCATCCGTCGTTGTGGCTCATACTTCATTCGCCGCAAAATGAAGGGTGATACTTTCTACACTGCCTTATTTCGTGAGTACTTATCAGTACTCTTTGAGCGCGGCTATGCTACCGAGTTCTTTATCGAGGGTGGTCGTTCTCGTACTGGACGCACCCTGCCACCAAGAACTGGCATGGTGTCCATGACCGTACAAGCTCAGCTACGTGGTATTGAACGTCCTATTGCCTTCATCCCAACTTATCTTGGTTATGAGCACGTAATGGAAGTAGGCTCATACATGCATGAGCTTGAGGGTGCGGCTAAGAAGAAAGAGAGCATCAAAGGCCTGTTCGGCATCTTTAAGCGTTTACGCTATTACGGCCGTGGCTATGTAACCTTTGGCGAGCCTGTGATTGTGCCTCGATTCCTCAATAAGCATGTACCAAACTGGCATGACTATATTGATCCTACTGGCAATTCACGTCCTGAGTGGCTTTACGACACCGTAAATCAGCTCTCACACGAGATCATCATCAAGCTCAATGACTCAGCTTCAGTTAATGCTATTAACCTGTGCGCCTTAGCTATCATTGGTGATGCTGACCATACTCTCAGTATCAATATGCTAAAACGCTGTCTGAAGCTTTACTTGCTAGTTCTCTCTTGCGATGAGCGTCGTAAGGGTCTCATGCCTTCAGGCAGTCTCGACACTATCATTGCTCAGGCTTTAGAGCTTAAGAAATTCCGCGTCTATGACGTCGGTGAGGATATGAAGTTTGTACGCCCAAGTCGTGGTCAGACTCTGCAGCTTACTTACTTCCAGAACAATATTCTGCACTTAGTAGCACTACCTGCTCTCATTGCAAGCGTCATCATTCGTAACGGTCATATCAGCCGTGCCAATGTAATCTCACACACCCGCTCATTGTTCTACTTCTTAAAGCACGAGCTGTTTACTCCAATTACTGAAGACGAGCTCGACAGCTTCATTAACAAATACATCAATGTCTTTGTTAAGGGTGGTTACATCCTTGATCTTGACCATAACATGCTCGCACTGTCTGGTGATGGCTATGAGGAGCTCTTAATTCTTTCTAACTCCATTCGCTTAAACCTCGTACGCTATCTAATCGCTGTAACCTTGCTACGCCAAATCAACGACGGCACATTAACTAAGAATGACTTTGTTACTGCTTGTGTCGATCTGTGTAAGGAAGTGCCAGCTGAGGTCACTAATAACTCTCCTGAGTTTGCTGACCCCATCATGTTTAACATCATGTGTGATACCTTTGTGCGTCACAGTTATTTTAGCTACAGTGAAAATGGCACCATCATCCCAGAGCATAATAAGATCGTAAAACTAGCCCAGGCTGCTGAGCCGCTGCTCGCAGCCAAGTTAGTACGCCATCTTAAAACTGAGATTGAGAACATCAAGTCACACAATGTGCTAGGCCGCGAAGCTGCCAAAGCTGCGCAAGCTGAGTCTGCCGCTAAACTCACCCCTGTGGCAGAGGCTGTATCTGCTACAGCTGATGAGAGACCTATCATAAGTAACGATTCAGCAAAGGCAGAAAATAAAACTCATGGTGCAGCTATCTCTGAGGACAAAATTGAGAGCGGTGCGGCTGCTTGTGAGGATAAGATGCAGTCAGTATCTGAGTTTCTTGATGACAAAGACGCCAAGTCCTAGGATTTAACGCCATTATTTGCTTTCCTAAGATGGTGCAGTTTTAGCTCTTATCTTAGTTGTGTGAAATGCATAGATGCGCATTGCCTTATGATCTGATAGCATTACAGTGCGTTATTATATTGATGAGGTCTGTTTGTATTAGGCCCATTTTATCTTGCACTATTTAACCTTAGCTTAGGCAAATTCATCATCTGCCCAAACTAAGAACGGATCTTGCAAGAGAATTGATAATTGGCGTAAATATCACAATATTTTGACGCCATATACTCTTCTTTTAAGTTAGAAGAAGACAAGTTTTCTGCTGAAACTGCGCTTTCAGCCACTTCAGATGATCAAGGCATAAATGCCTTGGTATCATTAGAGAAGTTAATCCTGCTTCATGCAGGGCAAGCCTGCCTTTAGTTGGGCAGCTGCCGCTCAGTATCACACGGCAGCTGAACGCTGCCTGCTTGATGCTGTTGTAATTCAGGAACAATTTGCAATGAACCACAAGTTTTTGCTCGCTGCCGCTACTGGCATGCTGCTGTTAGGCTCATCAGTTACAGCTATCGCCGCAGACGATCCACGCTCACATCAACCAATCGATATCAATGCTGAGGCTCAAGACCCTGCTCAGGCTTTAGCTGATGCGATTGCCCCAGAGATTGGTTACTACGACATTACTCCTGACTTTACTACTAACTTAGCTAGCAATGGCTCTGGCCGTATGCACTACTTACGTGTACACGTAAACGTCATGGTTAAGGACGCTAACGATCTGCCTCTGCTCACCGAGCACGATGCTTTAATCCGTGACGCAATCTTAACTATCATCGGTGCTAAAGAGTACAACGCTATTGCTACTGCAGCTGGTCGTGAGGCATTAAGAGCTGAGTGCCGTGCCCGCGTTGCTGATATTTTAGCTAACAAGAAGGGTGGCCCTGTTATTCAGGATCTGCTCTTTACTAACTACATCTATCAGTAGTTGTAATGAAGATCTTGTACCTTGAGACAAGATCTTTTCATATCAACACGATATTGACTTTATATGCCGACAGGCATAAAAAAAGCGCCTGCTCTATGAGCATTGGCGCTTTTTTAATGACTGCCACATACTGCATGCATGTGGCAACTAAAAGGCTTTGGCAAGCTTTAGCCTTGACCTTAAGCTCTAAGCTTCTTTCAAGCGAAGCTTGCCTTTGAGATCAATCAGACCTGCAAGCAGACCTACCACTAAGCCGCCTACATGAGCAAAGTTGGCCATACCGCTTAAGAAGAAGCCAAAGCCAATAAAGATAACGCTCACGAGCAGCAGACCGTTTGGAATACGTAAGCCCTCTGGGATGTCCTCTCGTCTTGAGAGAATACCCATATAGCCAATCACGCCGTAAACCACACCTGACATACCGCCGTAGACATGCATGCCGTCTTGGAAGAGCAGCTGCACCGCATTAGAAAATACGGCCATGGCAAGCACTAAGCCTAAAAGCTTAAATGTGCCTAAAAAACGCTCGATATTGCGGGCAAAAGCCTCAAACATCACGAGGTTAAAGGCGATATGCAAGATACCAAAGTGGAGGAAAATTGGGCTGATAACTCTCCATACCTCGCCACCTTCAGTAATCTGAGCTAATGAAGTCCAGCTTAGAGTGCCTAACAGATAAGGCTCTAAATTAGACAGCAGCATCACAAGATAAATGGCAATACAGATGATCTCAATTACAGAAGTGAGAGTAAAAGGATTCCAGGCATAATTGCCCATCATAAAGCCAAGGGTACCTTGTCCTTGTGTACGCTCACGCTTAACGGTACGACCACTAGCCCATGCAGCCTTATTGTATTCTTTGGCAAAGGGGCTATTCATGAAGTGCAAGAGCTCAATTTTTACTTTGGAGACATCTGACTCGTTACGCACATAGATAGCGTAACTTGAGCCAAAGCCAGGCTTAGCCACAGCTTTGATACCCTTGGAGTTCAGATAGTCAGCAAAAGTTAAAGCCTGAGCTCGGTCTTTAATTAAGCCAGCCTCGTATGGGAAATTAATGTCGTCTATCTCTTTGAATTCAGCCATTTCATGTACTCTGCTACGCCTTCAGCTACAGTCTTGAACTGCACATCACAACCTGAAGCACGTAAGTTAGTCAGGTCAGCCTGAGTAAAGCTCTGATAGTGGCCCTTTAAGTGCTCTGGGAATGGGATAAACTCCACCTCACCGTGGCCATGATGCTCAATTACTGCTTTAGCTATGTTTAAGAAAGGCTCGGCACGACCAGTACCACAGTTATAGATGCCTGATGGACCTTGGTGCTCAAAGAACCATAAGTTAACCTTAGCCACATCCTCAACATAGACGAAGTCACGGGTATGACCACCATTTTCATAGCCATCAGTACCCTCAAAGAGCTTAGGATTTTCGCCACGTAACATCTGATTGTTCAGATGGAATGCAACAGAGGCCATAGAGCCCTTATGACCCTCACGTGGACCATAAACATTGAAGTATCTAAAGCCAACTACCTGAGACTTTAATGAGGACATTCTCTCTCTTAAGTACTCATCAAATAAGAACTTAGAGTAGCCATATACGTTCAGTGGGCCCTCGTACTCACGACCCTCTTTAAAATCGGTCTTGTCGCCGTAAGTAGCTGCAGAAGAAGCATATAAGAATGGAATACGATGGGCAGTGGCAAACTCAAAGAGCTCGACTGTGTACTCGTAGTTATTCTTCATTACATACTTGCCGTCCCACTCAGTAGTAGCAGAGCATGCACCCTCATGGAAGATGGCATCGATATTGGCACAACCGTACTTCTTGTCAAAAGCCTCTTCATTAGTAAAGAGCTTAAAGAAGTCTTCCTTGTCCATGTAGTCAGCAATATTCAGATCAACGAGGTTCACAAACTTGTGACCATCCTTGAGGTTATCTACTACCAGAATGTCACGACGACCGCGATCATTTAGCAATTTGACAATATTGCTACCGATAAAGCCGGCACCACCAGTTACGATGATCATATCAAGCTCCTGTTAAGCCTTGCGGTCAACCAATGAGTTGCTACCTACGCTAAGACTATTTGATCGAAAAAATCTACTAAAAAGCCACACACCATATAAAGATTATGAAATTAGGCATAAGCTTCACTAGCATCTTACTATTGTCGTTGATCTAAAAAGCACTATGCAAGCCATTTGTATCTCATATTGGATCAATGTTCTCACAAATGGACAAACTTATGAAAAATAAACGGCGTTTGTCATAAGCGCCCGCACATGATTTACATCAGTAAAGCACAACAGCAAAGGCCTAGCTGCACTGAAAGTTATGGCTATGACCATCAAGGCCATCTATACAGTGAACTTTCTCAAAACTACATTGTCCTGATAGGACACCTTGAACAAATGCTGCTAAACTAAGTGGATTGCTGTTATATATTGTGATGTGCAATTTGTTAGTAGTAAGTCTCTTCATTGTAATTGCTAAAACTTAGACAAATCATTGAAGATCTTATCTGTTGTGGCATTGTGGTTTTGACTTTAGATTGGATTACTCATGGCTAAGAGCATTTTAGTCGTATCTCCTGCTTGGCTAGGTGACATCATCATGTCGCAAAGTCTTCTTAAAACATTAAAAAGACAGGATCCAGACTGTCAGATCACCATGTATGCTCCTGCCTATGCGCATGTGATTATTGAACGCATGAAAGAGGTCGACAGCATCATCACTAATCCTTTTGCTCACGGCAGTCTTGATCTTGCAGGACGCTATAGCGAGGGCAAAAAGCTTAAAGCTATGGGCTTTGATAAGGCCTATGTGTTACCCAACTCGCTAAAATCAGCACTAGTACCATTCTTTGCAGGTATTAAAGAGCGTATTGGCCTAAAAGGAGAGTCCCGCTATCTCTTATTAAATAAGATGATTAAGGACAAAACTTCATATCAGCGTATGAGTGCACGTTATGTAGCTCTTGCTTATATTGATGATAAGAATGTGGTCGATGATAAGAGCCTACCTGCGTTTGACTACCCATCCCTTGAGGTTAAAAAGCCAAGTGATGAGCTTCTTGAGCGCCTAAACTTAAGTTTAGACAGACCATTATTGGTCTTAGGCTGCGGTGCTAACTATGGACCTGCTAAGCTCTGGCCAGCGGAGTACTTTGCCAAAGTTAGTGCTCACTTTATCGGCAAAGGCTATTGTGTTGTCGCCCCTGGGTCACAAAAAGATAAGCCAACCACCGAGCTCATTGCTAAGCACCTTAAAGAGATTAACGAAACTTACCTTGATAATTACAAAGACATCTGTGGCATGACCTCCCTTACTGAGGTCCTAGATGTAATTGGCGCATCATCTGCAGCAGTATGTAATGACTCTGGTCTGATGCATACTGTAGCAGCTGCCAATGTGCCACAAGTATGTATCTTTGGCTCCACGTCCACAGGCTATACCCCGCCGCTATCTGAGATAGCAGCATGTGTAGAGTCTACTCAGCCATGTCATCCATGTTTTAAGCGTACTTGTAAGTTCGATACCTACGCGTGCCTTAAAGAACTCACACCTGACATGGTCATAACTAAACTTGAAGAAGTTATTGCCAAGAGCAATACCATAGCTTGCAAAAGCACAAGCTAAGAAATTAAACCAAACAAACAGCAACCAACTGCCCCTTCTAAACACTTGAAGGTGTAAGTCAACGTAGTTTGCCCTATGTCTATTAGATCTCGACTATTCTTATTCTTTTACTATGTGGCAACCACCTTAGTGGTGCTACCAGGTCTGCTGTTTCTTGTGTGGAAGAAACGTAAAGATCCTGGCTATGGCTCACGTGTATTTGAGCTTTTAGGCTTGTATAAGACCGGGCTACGTAACTGTATTTGGTTTCATACAGTGAGTGTGGGCGAGGCTATCGCTGCTCGACCTTTAATCACCGCTTTTGTTAAACGCCACCCTAAGCTGCCTATCTTAGTTACTACCACCACAACCACTGGCGCGAAAGAGATTTTAAAGATTGATGGCATTACTCACGTATACGCGCCGCTTGATTGTCCTTTATGTGTGTGGTTGTTTTATAAGAACTTTAGGCCAAAGAATCTCTTTATTATGGAGACTGAGCTGTGGCCAAGCATGCTCAGCTTTTCAAAGCTATTCAAAACTAAAGTCAGTGTCTTTAATGCCCGTATGCCAGAAAAGACCTGCCATAAGTATGAAAAGCACAAGGTGATCACTCGCGATATCATCGCCAATCGCCTAAGCAAAGTGATTTGCCAAACCAAGGACGATGCTGAGCGCTTTAGACGTATTGGAGTAAGCGACGATAGGATTATTACCGCAGGCTCGCTTAAGTATGATTTAACGCCTAATGAGCCTCTCTTTAGACGTGCACGTGCCATTCATAATCTTAAGCCTGATCTACAGTATGTAGGCGCGATCTCGACTCACGAGGGTGAAGAGTCCATGATTATTGAGACCTTCTACTCTCTACAGTCAAAATTCCCTAATCTGCGCTTAGTGCTTGTACCACGCCATCAGTCTGGCGTATCACGCGCTGAGAACTTTTTAGATGATATCAGTGGTTCCTATGCTTTAAGAACTCACCTTAACTCTGATCTAAGCGATTTTAGCCATGACATTCTCATCGGCAATACCATGGGTGAGATTGAGTTTTATTTAGGCATGTGCGATATCGTAGTAATGGGCGGTAGCTTTATTGATATTGGTGGCCATAACCCACTAGAGCCTGCCTATTTCTCCTTGCCAATTATTACTGGCCCATACTATTACAACTTTACCGAGCAGTTTGAAAATCTCATTGAGCATGGCGCTGCCTTTGTAGCTAACGACCATCGTCGTCTATATAACATCTGCAAGATGTTCTTAAATGACCCTGATCTAATGTTAAAGAGCGGTATGACCGCCTTTGATATTCAGCAGCAAGGTCGCGGTGCCGTGAACAAGACCCTTGATGCCATCGAAGAGTGCCTACGCTCATAAAATAGCCTTGGCGCTTAAATATCAATGCATGCCTACACTAATAAGAGCCTAGTTTACTGAGGCCATTAATGGCGCTTTAGTTTGCGCCCAACAAAAAGCCCAGCATTAAGCTGGGCTTTTTGTTAGCGGTGTACGCAAAATCTTGTTACTGCTTAGCTCTGACTTATTTGTCTGCCTTTACAGTACGCAGGAACTCTACGTAGTTACGTGCGCTCTCTGCAACCTCAGTCATATCGAGGTTACCATTAACTGGCTTTGCATTGTAGAACACATAAGTGCCAGCATACTCAGCACCACAGTACTTAAATGAGTTGATGTAGGAGTTTAAGTACTCTTCTACGCTCACACCAGGAACACCACCCTGCTCATATACGTCAGCACTAGCACCTGCAGTTACAGCAAATGCAAACTTACGACCCTGCAGATGACGACCGCCAGCAAATGCCCACCCTGGGGTTAATACTGAGTCGACCCACTGCTTTAACATTGGAGGGCTGTTAAACCAGAACATTGGGAACTGAAAAACAATGCTGCCATTGTTATCAATAATTGAATGCTCTAAAACATGATCGATGGAGCTTCTAGGGTAGGAGCTTTGCAGGTTGTGAAGTACAAACTCTTCAGGGTACTTACGTACTTCGTCAACCCAACGACGGTTAACCACTGACTGATCGTAAAATGGGTGATCAACAATAATTAAAGTTTTCATTGGTAATACGCCGTGAAAATGACTTAAGTCATAGACAACGGCTTACTCCTTTCTAGGTTCGGGAACAGCGCCTCTAAAACCAGAGGTGCTAAAGTTTTCGGTGGCTGCCGTTTAATGCACCGCAGTAGTAAAACTGCCAGAACATCTTGCTTAGAGCAAAGCTTAATGCGCACACTGCAACTTAATTAGCAACTTACTCAGCACAGAGCCAATTTCATGACCAATTTAAGCTGTGGCCAAATCTGTCTTCCAACGGTCACCACAAGTACATCAACATGATGCACTGCTAATCACTTTGCTACTCATAAGCATTAGTCTTATCTATGGATAGTGTAAAAGTATCTTTACTATTAGCTACACAAGAGTCACTAACACCTTACGATTAGCTATCTGTACTAAAAAATGTACTGTGACAATGATATTGATGATTGTAGCGTTTTTTGGGTTTCCGATCAAAGAAAACCGCACGAAAAGGGCCTAGATTACGCCCTAATTGGGCATTTTAATCAAGAAATGGCACTCAAAGTAACAATCTTATAGAAGATAAGCGCTCACAACGATGCAAACCATTGGCCCCAATAGCATCACTAATGCACCTAAACATAAGCTCTTGATAGCGAAAAACATGTTTAACTTAGACTTAGGCAAGCCCCAACCTACAAACTGCTTACCTTTGCCTTAATCAACCACATGGCCGCATGATAGCTTTGCCTTAGTCAGCCACATGGCCGCATGATGGCTTTTACTTAGTCAACCACATGGCTGCATGGTAGCTTTTACTTAGTCAACCACATGGTAGCTTTTACTTAGACAACCGACATGGCCGCATGGTAGCTTTTACTTAGACAACCGACATGGCCGCATGATGGCTTTTACTTAGTCAACACGTGACTCATCATCGCTACTTAAAGACTCATTTGCCTGAGCATCTTCCTCGGTGCTCTCAGCAGATTTGCGAATCAAAGTCATGATGAGATCGACATCTAATGACTCGAGGTTTTTGTGCTCTTTTTCCTTATTAAAGGAGCGCTCTAGTCTTGAGAGCATACTCCTTTCATCTGACTTAGACAGATTTGCACGAATCTCGCACTTATCAAAGTCGATTAAGAAGCACTGATCCTCATTATCAATGAGAATATTGCGAATATTCAGATCAGTGTGCATCAAGCCTGCATCAAAGAAGCGGCGTAACATCATGCCGATCTTACGCATCTGACCTTGAGTAAGTTCACCTTGCTCTAAGATCTCAGCAATATTCTTGGTATTAGGAATCTGCTCAACGACAATGTCATTCTTAATCCAAATTGACCCCACCTGCTCACGGGCAATTAAAGGACGAGGCACTGGCAGTCCTAAGCGGTAGAGCTTGGCGGTAAGTTCAAACTCTAAGCGTGCACGCATGGCGTTTTTATCCATACGGAAAAAGCCATCGGTCATAAACTTGCCAATAAAACCGCCACGGAAGTAATGACGCATGCACAATGAGAAGCTTTGCTCGGCATCATCAATTGTGACATCTGGTACAGCCATATAAGACTCAAGACCACGCTCTTTACGAGCCTTGTCACGAGCACGTTCCATCTCAATTTCAAAATCACGTGCAGGGCCAAAGAGTTTTGCCGCCTTCACATAATCTAAGGTGTACAAAATGGTCTGGCCTCTACCACCCTTGTTTGAGATGTTATAGCCATTAGTATCGATAAACTCTTGGCTAAAGTAGCGATTTAATGCTTCAAATGTAGTGCTCGCGTTATAGCCACTCTTTGGATCAACTAAGAAATTGATCTCGCCCTCATCACGTCGATTGAAGCTTAAAGTGCGTGATAAATGACTCTCATCATAAAGATATCTATCCATGATTTGCTGCTCCAAAATCTAGTTGATGATTAGCTCGCCAGAGTCACCGCTTCCGGCATCAATAATTACCCCCGTCTTAGCATCTTGATCTTGCTTAAATGCTGGTGCATAAGACGAATTTACAATAGGCTCATCGGCCCTCACAACACTAACAGTTCCTCTAGATGAGTCATTGTTCTTTGGACTTTGTGTGGCAACATTATTTGTGTTAGAAGTTACTATCTTCTCATTTGCTGCAGATTCTTTGCCATCTGAGTTAATTTGAGCTGAAGATTGTCTCTTATCAGCTATCTCTAGCTTGCTCTCAGATGCACTCTTTTTTAGATTAGCTTTGCTTCGAATATCATCAGCTAAAGTAGGCAGCGCTTTAATAAGAGCGCTCTCACTAAGCTTAAGCTGCTTAACTAAAGGCTTGTCACTAGCAACAGCCTTAGAGCTTTCATCTTTAGCCTCACCACTTGCTGCAGCCTCAGTTGCGGCCTTGCTTTGAGCAGCAGTCTTCTCCTCAGTTTCAGCCTTGCTATCAGCATCCTTGGTGGCCTTATCGCTGCCTTCTGCCTGGGCCTTAGCCTCTGACTCCTTAGCATCAGCGGCAGTGGCTTTAGTTTCTTCTAAGGCTTTTGCCTCTGCTGCGGCAGCTTGTTTGCCTGCAGCTTGTTTGTCTGCAGGCTGCTTGTCAGTAGCTTGCTTATCAGTAGCGGCAGCTACATCCTTAGATGAGGCATCTTGCTTTGCCTCATTAGCATTTGCATCAGCTGCAGTTGCCTTAGCTTGGTCACTTTCAGACTGTGCATCGCTTGAGCTTGTACCTGAGTCTGATGTAGCTGCTGCAGTTGCGCTTTCATCAGCATTATTCGATAACGCTTCAGCGTAAGAAGGATCAGCGCTTGTCGATGCCTTATCTACGCTTGATGCTGTGTCTAAACTAGACTCCTCATCGCCTAACAATGGGATGGTGAAGTTTTCTACAGGCTTTAATGAGCCATCAGGTAGCGGAATTAAGCCCTTGATGATGCGATCATAGATTGCTGCATCGAACTTATAGTTAGCTTGCAGCTCTAACTTTGTAGCTACACTCAGAGAGCCTGAGAAAAGCTCACACTGCTCTTTAGTAAATGCGGTTAAACAGTCTGTATACAAGCCCTCGTCAAAGCTATTGAAGTAATCAAACTTATCGGACTTTAAAGATGCCACTGCATTAGCACAGATAAAGAATACTAATGATGCAATGAAGTACACCTTGAGATACTTATGATTAGCTGACAACCACGCAAGCAGCGGGATCAGAGCAAAAGGAAGTACTAGTGCAATGTGTGAGGAGTTTACAACCTCTGAGCTTGCTGCAGATGCAATGATCACTGCAAGCATGAAGCTGATGGTAAGACCACGAATAAATTGGGACTTAGCAACATCAGTTCCGGCCTTAGCTCCGCTTAGCGCAAAGAGATTACCATAGGCAGCGATGATCGCTGAGATCACGCCAAAGGCCTGAGAGAGGATAATCCACGCCCAGCACAAAATGACTATAGCTAAAGAGTAATCATCTGCGATCTTAGGAATAATTGCCTGTTCACTAACAGAAAAAGAGGCAAATCTAAGCCAGTAAAGCAGACCCTTAAAGAGCGGATATACATGCAATAAGCCATAACCAAAATAACCATCTTGAGCTGAGGCATCTGCATGGTTAAGAAGGTTTGGATTGCTTATTACTTCTTGAATGTATGGCAATAAAGAAATGGCTATTACTAACAAGCCCAGACCGAGACCAAGGTAGCTTACTTTGATGTCTCGACGCAGCCATAATATGAGAGCGCCAACTACTAAAACCGGCCAGGAAAAGTGCAGCTGCACTATCATGCCAAAGGCAATGATCAAGAAGAAAGAAGGAAACACGCGATGGCGTGAGTTCTTATCATGGTAATGATCATGATAGTCATAGCGTAGACGCAACAGACAGTTTAAAACCAGCGGTGCACAGAAGGTTAGATAGGCTGGGCTATAAAGCATGGACTGATATAAAGTCCATGGGCTGAGTGCAAATAAGAAAGTGCCTAAAAGCACCACGCGTCTAGTAAACAGTAAAGAGAGTGCATTAGCAAAGATCACAATGCCTATAGCACGAATCAGAGTCTGAAAAACCGCCGGTGCATAAGGATGCATGTACACCTGAAGAGGGAAACCCATTAACCAGGAGCTAAGCATACCTGGCACGTTACCCATGATGCCTGACTCATTACCAAAAGGTAAATAAGTGCTGTTAAATGCTGCATAGTATCCTTTAAGCAGCATTTGCAATTGATCGTGGTTAAAGCTCTGATTGATCTGATAGAACCAAGATACAGCTGCAAAAGCCAAGATAATCAATAGCAAGAACAGATAATCTACGGCATTTAGCCTTTCTACATGCTTCATAAAAAGTAAGCCACCCCTACGAGAATATTCACAAGGACGGCGGTATCTCCATTAATTGCAAACTGATCACTAAAAGCTAGTTCATCTATCACATCAAAGATGATGACTGAGGCCTTGTACTATGAACTCATAACCTGTATGGACACTTTGTAGCTCTTTAGCATGCAAAGTACTTTGCAAGATCATGAATGCATATGTGATGCTCTTTTGGGCATCCTATTTTGTCTATGGGCACTAGTGCTACATAAATGGCTTAAGCTCAAGTTGTTTTATCTAAACAAAAAGTATTTGAAAGCCATTGAGCAATGGTACGATAAGCACCTCACTACTATGGCTATAAAGTAAATTACTCTCGTTTAAAGTAGTCCGACATTTGTCCTATAGCATCAAACAAGAAAGTATCACGCGTCTGATCTTTAGCTGTCTTGTACTGTTTATCTTTGAAATCGAGCATACCGAGCTTATTAATGAGCACGATACGATCATCTTCAATGATGGCATTTTCAAGTTGTGAGCCAACTAAAACGTACTTTGTAGATCGTTCTGAGAATAAATCTTCACCAATTGAGAAGTCAGAGATGTTGTTGCGTACACCAAAGACACGTGGCAGCAATGTAGCAGTTATATCGTAGGCTGAGGTGAGCTTATCTACCTCAGCTCCGCCTAAACCTGGCCACTTAATGATAAGAGGGATCTTAGTCTGTACGTCGGTAAAATTACTATTGTGGCCCCAGAAGTTTTGCTTGTTATCGTTAAACTCCTCACCATGATCTGAGGTAATGATAACAATAGTGTTATCGGCATAACCATGCTCTTCTAACATCTTTAAGATCTTAGCGATATTCTTGTCAGCATAGTAGACAGAGTTACGATACATATTAAAGATCGGCTGTGGATCGGTATCGTCATTAAGATCCATGTGATTGACGCTTTCAACAGTTGGCGTGAATGGTCTCTCCTCGCCTAATGGAGTTTGATAATGGTGAACATTATCAAGGTAGACAAAAGAGAAGAACTTCTGATCATTCTTTAAAGAACCAAGGAAAGTATTAAAGTCATCCATAGCAGCTAGATCTCGCTCCACGGCATTATTGCCGCGTGAGTCAGTGCGTAAGTTTGGCACTTGGGCAAACACTGTAGTGTTAAACTCTGGTCTATAGAGATTAGCTGAGGTAAAAATACCGTAGGCGTAATTACGATCTAAAACTACCTTGGTAATAATCGATGGAGTAGCACTTCTTAAGGCAGCTGTCCAGTATGAAGGCGGCAGGCCATAAAACAGACCAAAGATACCGCCGCGTGTAGCGTTTGACGCTGAGTAGTGATTATTAAACTTATAAGCGTTGTTAGCGTAGGCATAAGTGTGAGGCATGTTCTCTTGCGTGAACACATCCTTACGTAAGCTATCTACAGTAATAAGCAGCACATTGTACGGCGATCTCGCATTCTTAAGATACATAAGATCATGCTTAGGATAATCAAGTACGCCGTTCTCGCTAATTTCAAGCGGGCTGCGATCAAAGTCTTCTTTGCTAATGAGACCTACCTTGAGCATAAAGGAGTTCATCGTTAAAGGCTTGTAAAAAGGCAGACGATTTTGTATCTCGGCAACAGGCAAGAGTTGCTTAGCATTGCCATATGCATGAGCTAGATTAGCTAGTGCATACATGATCAAAAAAGGAATAACAAAATAGCGGGTCTTTACGATCTTAAAGCCAAGTAAGATGGCCGCAGCTGTAGATGCTAGAGAATAAAGAATGCATACGAGAGCTTGAAGCGCAATTGAAGCCCAGGTTTGATTAGATAAGGAAATCACTTCACCATTGGTATTCAAGAATATATCGAGTATGGACCAATTGAGATGGAAGCGATACAGCTCAAAAACTTTGGCATCAGTTGCAAGTATGATGTTCAGCAATGACACTATAGTGACTGCATAGGCATAACGATACTTACTGAGGGTCTTTTTAACTACTAGTGCCGGTGCAATGAGTACTAATGAAGATATAAAAAAGCATAAGAAGAAGTGCCCGATAGAGGCAAAGTAGAATGTTCCTATAGCAAACCATGGTGAAGAAGAATTATCTGGTGCATAAGCGTTTCCGATATATAAGGCTAAAGGCAGATTAAGAATCGCAATCCACACCACGCTTAAAAAACTTTTCTTCACAAGGCACCTACCTGCATAGGATCTAAGTGCTTGCACAAAACTTTATTGCAAGCAAAGAATAAGACATGCCAAAAGCACAAGAATAAGCTAAAACCACTGCTTAAAATGGTCACAAATGTATCATTCTAGCACACGATGATTATTCAATAATGAGAAAAAAGCATGTGCCTTATAATGGGAAAAGCTGACTAAAACACGCTTTTGCTCCTTTAGCTAAACACCTGCAAGAAATCTTATATTGATATACAACGGGGCAGTAAGCTTGAGGAAAATTTGGTATTCTAAGCAATGGCAAAAATGTTTTGGCCATCAGCAAAAGTCAGCATACTCTTAATCAAAAGGAACTTGCACCACAAACGGAGGTCCAATGTCAAAGCCACAGTCAGTGTGCATACTGCGTTTATCCGCTCTTGGAGACTGTATCAATGCCTTTGGCATGGCCGGCGCAATTAAGCATCAATATCCAGATGTCGATGTCACCATGGTTATTGATAAGCGCTTTGCTCCTTTGTTTACTGATGAGCAAAACAAAGATCTCATCCCCATGCTACAAGTTAACTTCAAAGAACGCGGCTTAAAAGCTGCCTTGGATCTTAAACAAGATCTCAAAAAGCAAGCTCAAGCTGGGCAAGACTCATTTGATGTGCTGCTGAATATGCAGACTTCTATTAAGGCTTCTTTGTGCTCTTTAATGATTAAGGCCCAAGATAAGTACGGCTACGATAAAGAGCGCTCACGCGAGATGCACTCTTGGTTTATCAATCATAAGGTCAAATCACCAAGTAATCCTCATGTATTAGCTGGATTCATCGCTTTTGCTAAAGAATGCGGCTTACCTATCGACAAGCCTATATGGGACTTCAAATTAGATCCGTTCTTAATTGATAAGGTTAGCTGCATGGTTAATCACGAGCGTATCTTCGCCATCTGCCCATGTTCTGCTAAAGCACAAAAGAACTGGACGGTTGATGGCTATGCTCAAATGGCTCGCTATGCCCAAGAAAAGGGGCTGCAGGTAGTGCTGCTTGGTGGTGGCAACGACTTTGAAAAACAAGTTTGCGCAGACATTGCTCAAAAGTGCGACAACGTCATTAATATGTGTGGTCGTACTAACTTAAGAGAACTTGCTGCCATGCTCAAGATCTCTAAATTAGTTCTATCTCCAGACTCTGGCAGCATGCATCTTGCTCAAGCTGTTGGCACTCCTGTGATTGGACTATTCGCCGTTCACAATGATGAGCGTGTTGGTCCTTGGAATTTTAGTGAGCTCAACGTCTCTGTATATAAAGATCTTGCGCTCAAAGAACTCAAGGGTGATACCATTCCATGGCGTTATCGCGTGCGTGATGAGCATGCTATGCAGCATATCAGCGTGGATATGGTCAAAGCATCTTTTGATAAAGCGCTACAAATGCATCACATTTAGCCATGCAAGCAGTGCTTGCGACAACGCTTAGCTTGCATCTGCGATTAGCATGCATATACGCTTAGCTTGCATCTGCGATCAGCATGCATATACGCTTAGCTTGCATCAACTGCACTCCTGCATAGTTTGCATAACAGCGCTCATGCACGGCCTGCAGGCAAGATTTCACTAGCTTTTGCTAGAAAATAGCTTAATACTCACCAAGATGAGTTAAAGCTTTTTGTATAACATCAGGTATTTAACAAATACCTACACTTTTAAACGAGGATAGCACTGTGAATATTGCTGTTTTTCCAGGAACCTTTGACCCTACCACCTTGGGACACTTTGATATCATTCAGCGCTCCTCAAAGCTGTTTGACAAGCTCATTGTAGGCGTTGCTGACAGCCCAAATAAGAAGCCACTGTTTGATCTTAATAAGCGTGTTGAGCTTATGAAGGGCTGCACTGAGAAACTCGACAATGTTGAGGTATTAGGCTTTAGCGGTATGTTCTCTGACTTCATCTTAGAGAACAAGGCTAATGTCTTAGTACGCGGTATTCGTACTGTTGCGGACTATGACTATGAAATGCAGCTTACTGGCATGTATCGTATCGCTATGCCTCAGATCGAGATCGTCATGATGCCAACCAATGGCAACTTAGCTTTTATCTCTTCAACCTTAGTCCGTGAGATCATCACCCATGGCGGCGATATTTCTCACTTCGTACCACACAATGTTGCTAAGGCCATTCAAGAGCAGATTTACACCAAGTAAGTGTTGATCTGTCATCCAAACCAAAAGAGCATCCTTAAGGGATGCTCTTTTGGTTTTAGGCTCTAATGATCTGTTTTCAAGCACTTACTTTTGGCAGTGAGGACAGAAGAAGGTTGAACGCTGTCCTTGTACTATGCGCTTGATCTCATGGCCGCATACTTTGCACTTTTCTCCCTCATGACCATAGACCATCAGGTTTTGCACAAAGTAACCTAGCTTTCCGTCAGCACCTTCAAAGTCACGAATGGTAGTGCCACCACTCTTAATGGACTCAGCTAAGATGGTCTTAATATTCTCCACTAAGAGCTTAGCCTCTTTCTTGGTAATGCTGTTAGCAGGACGCTCAGGATCAATACGGCTTAAGAATAAAGACTCACAAGCGTAAATATTACCTACTCCCACCACCACGGCAGAATTCATCAGGCATTGCTTAATTGCGAGCTTGCGCTTTTTAAGACTCTCAAGTAACACCTCAGGAGTGAAGCTATCTTCTAAAGGCTCTGGGCCTAAAATCTTAATACCCTTGTACTCGTATGGATCAGAGTCTTTATCTACATATACAGCTAGACCAAAACGACGAGCATCATTTAGACGTATAGATGTGCCACTATCTAGCATCAGCTCTAAATGGTCATGCAGCTTACGCTCAGTATTGGTATCCACAATACTCAAATGACCAGTCATACCTAAGTGGATGATCAAAGAGCCATTGGTAGTAAAGATGATAATGTACTTAGCACGACGGCGGATATCTGTCACCTTAGCGCCAGAAAGCTTCATTAAATCTGGGCTGAGCGGCTCACGCATCTTGAGTTTGCCGTAATACACATCCTTAATGGTATGACCAAGCAGTACTTTCTCAATACCTCGCTTAGTAACCTCAACCTCTGGTAACTCTGGCATCTTAAAGCTCCGTCAAAATCGATAATAGACAGGTATACGTCTGATAGCGCGAACATGATAAACCTCTATGGCTTATCTTAACTACAATCGCTCTAGTATTGAGAAATTTTCACCCACTTGTACTCAAAAGCCAAAGGGTGATGAGCTCTCTTAGAACTTAAAATCTGTAAACGCCTTTGCCTGCCATGTTAAGTAACAACATGGGGAGCCTCCAAACCATATTAAAGGCCAACCTTGGCCTTTAGTGCCATGTTAAGAGGCCACATGGGCGCTTCATTGCTGCGCTCGACGTGGCAAAATTGATGATTTGGTGGAAAACAGGCATAAAAAAAGCCCGATGCGAACATCGAGCTTCTTGTAACAGAAAGTAAAAGACCAATTACTTGATCTTGCCTTCCTTGTACAGAACGTGCTTACGTACTACTGGATCGTACTTCATGATCTCCATCTTACCTGGAGTAGTACGACGATTCTTAGTAGTAGTATAGAAATGACCGGTACCTGCTGAAGAATTTAAACGGATCTTCTCGCGACCACCTTTCTTAGCCATGATACTCTCCCTTAGATCTTAACGCCGTTAGCGCGCATATCAGCAAGAACGGCATCAATACCTAACTTGTCAATAGTACGCATACCTTTAGTGGTAACACGCAGTCTTACAAAGCGGCTCTCACTCTCAACCCAGAAGCGGTGATACTTGAGGTTTGGAAGGAAGCGGCGCTTAGCA
This sequence comes from Anaerobiospirillum succiniciproducens DSM 6400, assembly GCF_000482845.1. Classification (GTDB taxonomy): domain Bacteria; phylum Pseudomonadota; class Gammaproteobacteria; order Enterobacterales; family Succinivibrionaceae; genus Anaerobiospirillum; species Anaerobiospirillum succiniciproducens. The sequence continues at coordinate 10,819 of NZ_AXWV01000041.1, read as the reverse complement.
GCATTCTTAGCGTGGGAACGATGGTTGCCCACTGCCGGGCGCTTGCCCGTAACTTGGCAAACTCTGGACATGTCTAGTCACACTCCAAATATACTTATACGGGTCACAGCACCGTAAAAAAGAGCTGTAACCATGTCAAAGGTACAACAAAATGGCCGCCATTCTATCATAAAAACAGCACATTGATCGCTTAAAACACAATCTGTGCGTCTTTAAAGGCTCGTAACGGTGCTGATGGCTTTTAAGTCAAACGCACGCGTACTTGGCTCTTGTACCTTGTAATGAAAAAAGAGCTTCCCTGACTCTTTGATGTGGTGGCTGACGAATCTTGTGGATCCATAACGCTTAATCGCGTTACAAAACGCTTCGTATATGGCCTGCTAGAGCAGTTTGCCATTACGCACGCTTTCCCAAGCTTGCGTTATAAGCTCTATTATCAAGCTTTACCAACCTTGTTCAAGGCAGCTTGGTAAGTAAGATGCTGTGTTTACCTACTCATAAATAGTGACTGTAAGCTGATGAGGCGCACAGTCTTGTGAGTAGTTACAGATAACATTTGACAAACACATCTGCGGCTAAACACGATGAGGTATATGGTCAAATGCTGAGCCTTATCTGTAGAAACCTGCAATGCAGGTCTATAGAAATCCTGTCATAGGCAAACGCATAATAGCTTGGCTTTAATCAAGCACCTTGCTAGTACTGCTGCCTAGACCTCTGCCTTTAAGTTAAACCCGTTATAAGTTACAGGAGACTTAAAAAACAGTGAGAACAACACTCGACTTACGTCGGATGTTTCCATGCGGTTGTTCTATACAAGCTGCAAAAGCAGCTTAAGGCCCTAAACACCTAACTCTCATGAGCGGCATCTATACGTACCTAAAATTAGCCTCGAGATTATAGACGATCAGATCTCAAAGATCAAAGGGAAATCACATTTTTTCCATTTTTCTTTGTTAAGTTAGGCTCTCTGAACACACAAAGCCCGATACAAGCAAGATCACGGCACAAGCAACGCAAACTTATAGCCCATAGATCATCGCTTCAATTGCCAAACTATCAGGCAACTTTTGTCTATATGCAGAGATCGTACAGATCTAAGTAGGATCAGAGGCAGGATCTTATGGTTGGTGAATGCAAAAACATATGAGATTAGATCACATAGCCAAGATGAAAACAATCTCTACCAAAATTGCACTTAACTCATGCCCGAACGCTAAAAACAACCAAGCGACAAAGCCCTATACAATCAGGCGTTTACTCACATAGATAGTAAAATTATACGTAATTTCTAGCTCGTGAATTTTTGTGTGACTATGTTCAAGATTGAAATTGAAAAGTTTTTTCATATTTTAAGAATATTGCTAGTATGCAAAAGGCCGTAGTTACTAGTTAACGACTTAGTTGCCCACCTGGAGCAATGAGGTTCAATATGCAAAAACCAAACAAACAATCCACCCAATCCGTGCATGCTAAGACCACCTTAAAATGGTTTGCCGCTGCTTTAGCCGGAACTCTTATCGCCTCTAGCATTTCATATGCAAATGCAGCTAATGATAAACAACTCTCTGACGCCTCCTACAAGAACGTAGTATTAAGCGATTCTCCAAATACTACTAAGCTAGGCGCTAAAGAGACCTACGATAAAGTTTTAGACCTTTTTGAGTCTTACTATCGCTATACTGTTCGCTATGATGGCGATAGCGCCGATGCCGTTATTTCTGGCAAGGAATGGTATGACGATGTTGAGACCGTTGGTATCAACCGTGAGCGTGCAAAGAGCCAGTTCATTCCTTATGAGAGCGCTGCTAAGGCATTTGCTGCACAAAAGACCGTTTTAGATAATGTCGACGCTAGCTCCTCAGCTTTTTACAAGAAGCTCTCTGGTGCTAAATGGGATTTTGCATTAGTACATACCCCTGAAGAAGCTGAAAAGAAAGACAAAGAGTGGTTAGCAAAAGACTACAAGGGCAATGAGTTTTCTAAAGAAATGGTTCCTGCTGCTTGGCAGACATACAGAAACTCCGATGGTACTTTCAAGTACGACGAGCCTATGTACACCAACATTCGCTTCCCATGGGAGATGAACTTCCAGGACGAAGACTACATCACCCCTCGCGCACCAACTGTCTACAATCCAGTTGGCTACTATCGTACTAGCTTCACTCTCGATAAGAACTGGGATGGCCGTGAGGTTTTCATCTCCTTACAATCTATTGAGTCAGCCTATTACATTTACGTTAATGGCAAGGTTGTAGGCTACTCAACCGATAGCTATACCGCTCACGACTTCAATATCACTCCTTACTTAACTGAAGGTGAGAACACCGTAGCGATCAAGGTATTCCGCTGGTCAATCGGCTCCTGGCTTGAGAATCAAGACTTCATCCGTCAGTCAGGTATTTATCGAGATGTCTACCTCTACTCCAAAGGTGAGGCTGAAATCCGTGATTTCTTTGTTAAGACTGAATTTACCAATCAAAAAGATCTGCTCAACTCTGACGTTAAGCTCTCTGTAGAGACCAACTTACGCGGTCTCAAGAATACACAGGATAAAGACTACATCGTATCTGCCCGTCTTTTAGACAAGAATGGTAATGAAGTAGCCAAGGCTGAAGATAGCGTAGTTGCAGTAAAGGCTGCAGGCACTTCACCAAAGGCTAAGCTCTTAGATCGCGGTGTAACTAACACCGTTTCTATGAACGTAGTAAACCCAGATAAGTGGTTTGCTGACACGCCTAATCTGTACTACTTAGAGTTAGTACTTAAGGATCTAGACGGCAAGGAAATTGAATCTACTGTTGAGCGCGTAGGCTTTAGAGACTTAAGAAAGGTTGCCCTGTCTGAAAAGAACAAGGATCACAAGGCATTAGAGCAGCTGCAGATCAACGGCAAGCAATTAGTCTTCCGTGGTGTAAACCGCCATGACACTGATGTTATCAAGGGCAGAGCTGTAGGCTTTGAGGACTACTTAGTAGATCTTCAGACCATGAAGCAGCACAACCTCAACGCCATCCGTAGCTCACACTATCCAAATAACGCCATTATGTATGATCTGGCTGATGAGTTAGGCCTCTATATCTGTATAGATGCCAATATCGAAAGCCACCGCGCTGCCTTTACTGGTGCTCACGTTCCAACTGGTCCAATCGATAAAGGTGAGTACAAAGAGTTTGTAGCCCCACTGCTTGATCGTAATGCTACTATGATCGAGCACTATAAGAACAACCCATCTGTGGTTATTTGGTCTTCAAACAACGAGTCTCAATACGAAAAGATTAAGTACAACAGCCACTCAGGCTTCTGGGTTGCATCCATGTACGCCTTAAAACGTGATCCTTCACGTTTTAGAAAGTCAGAGCGTGCTTCAGCCTACCAAGATCAGATTCAGCTTGGCGATCCATGGTCACTTAAGTCACGTTTAGCCAATATCGTAGATCTGCACTCCACTCAATATGCACACCCAGATAGCGTTAATGCCTATCGCAACGTACAGCCATATGTACACTCTGAGTACAACCACGCCATGGGTCAGGCATACGGTAATGCTAAAGAGCACTGGGATGTTATCCGCAGCCGTGACAACGTCAATGGCGGCTTTATTTGGGACTATATTGATCAGTCTATTTTAACTGTAGACAAGAATGATACTTCAAAGAAGTTCTGGGGCTATGGCGGTGACTGGATCGATACTAAATTCAATGACGATGCTTTCTGTGGCAATGGTTTAGCTTATGCTGATCACACCCCAAGCCCTAAGCTTAAGGATGCTAAGAAAGTTCATCAGCAGGTTAATTTCTACTTAGATAACGACATTGTTTCCTTAAACGATATCCTCAAGATCAAGATGGTCAACGAGTATGAAAATACTCCACTGAGCAACTTTGACATCACCTGGTCTATTTACAAGAACGCCGATCGCTCCAAGCCTATGGCAAACGGCACTTTCATCAGCAATTTAGAGGGTATTCAGGGTCAATCTCTCAACACTAATGCCCAATACATAACCATCAATCTTGCCAAGGTGTTAGCAGGTCAAACTATCGAACAAGGCAGTGAGTACTTCTTAGACTTCTCTGTTAAGTTCAAGCACGACACTAACTTTGGTGCCAAGGCTGGCTATGAAATTGCCCACGAGCAATTTAAGCTTGCCTTCGACGACAAGAGCACTGTTGCCATCCGTGATGACAAGGCTATCCCAGACTTCACTGATGTTGTAGAGTCTGATACCAGTGTTACTCTAAAGGGCAAGACTGAATCTAATCAGTCATTCAAGATCGTCCTCAACAAGACCACTGGTACTATTGATAGCTATGAGCTCGATGGCGATCAAGTCATTATGAAGGGCCCAGAGCAAAGCATCTTCCGCGCACAAACCTACAACGACACCACCGCTTACTGGTCAAAGGACAGCCAGAATGCGGGTGCTTTTGAAAACTTAAAGGACGTCCAAGTAGTCTTTGACAAAGCCTCTAACCGCGTTGTTATGCACATGGGAGCTAACATGGCAGTTGATGCTGCTATTTCCATAGACTACGAGGTTTTAGGCAACGGTGAGATCATCGTTTTAAACAACTTCTCTCCAAAGAGCAACTTTGCCAAGGTAGGTGGTTTAGGTAAGTTTGGATCCCGTCTCATCATTGCAGATGAGTTCCAGAACTTTGCTTACTTCGGTCGTGGACCTTTCGACACTTATGTCGATAGAGAAAACGGTGCCCGCATCGGCAAGTATGCAAATAAAGTCTCTGAGAGCTACGACTATAAGATGATTCGTCCTCAAGAGAATGGCAACCACACTGATGTACGTTGGACTAGCTTAACCGACGCATCAGGCAATGGTCTGTTAATCTCATCTAAGGGCAACCTTGAGGTTTCAGCTCTGCCTTACACCGCTGAGGAGTTAAATAATCAGGGTTACAATGACCCAATCAACCGTCATCCAATCGATGTTCCAATGCGTAAGGATAGCGTAGTTTGGTCTATTGACTACAAGCAGCGTGGCGTTTCTGATTCTGCATTCATGGGTCACGTACCACTTGATGGCTACCAGGTTCCTACAAATGAGGACTACAGCTACTCATATCGCATCAGCCCAATCAGTGCTAAGAGCGATGTAGATAGCAAGGCTTTCTCTCACTACGATGTACAAGCAGCCAAGCACTCTGTTAAGTCAATTGCTATTAACGGTGAGTCTTTAGCTAACTTCGATGAGAATGTCCGAAGCTACAACGTTACCATCCCATCAAGCGCAAATGGCTTAGATATCAGTGCCACTGGTACTAACATTCGTGTTATCGATAACCGCGATGGCTCCTATGTAGTTAAGGGCTTTGCAGATGGTATTTACCAAGAGTACACCTTAAATGTTGTCCGTGAGGGCGACAAGGTAAAACTACAAAATGGCGACGTTAATGTAGTTATCGGCGAGGATACTAACTTAGTTGATGGTGCCTCTAAGCCAGTACCAACTGTTACCACCAAAGAGGGAAAGACTTTAGTTGATGGCGTTGACTTCACTGTTAAGTACCACAACAACACCGTTGCCCATAAGCAAGGCAGTGCAACTATTGTCTTCAAGGGCATCTACTCAGGAAAGAACATCACCAAGACTTTTAATGTCAAGGATTACGTCAGCGCAGTGAACACCATCACCTTCAATGTTGATGGCGGCAGCGATGTACCAGACATGACCATTGGTAGTGGTACTCTCTTAAATCCGAGCGAGATCGTTATGCCAACTAAGAAAGGCTATAGCTTTGGCGGCTGGTTTAACTACAACTTCACTCAGGCTTTTGACTTCAATCAGCCTATCGTGCAAGACACCACCTTATACGCTAAGTGGAACAAGCTCTAAACCACAGCTAAATTAATCACTTCATAGCCTCTTAATGAGGCTAGACTAAAGCCCCTTAACCGGGGCTTTTTTCTTTTCTGAGCACAACGATTTGATTTTTAATATGCACCCTACAAGCTCACGTTAGCTACGCCATGAAGCTCACGCCATAATCGTAAAATTTGGAAGGATTAATTGACGCACTCATCTAAAGTTAAAATCTGTGCGCACCTATCTTTCAGGACATTACATAAGACTAACGCTAAAAATATGCACCTTTTAGATGCGATTAAGTTAAGGCACAGGGCTTATGTCGTTATAATAACTGCTCTGTTAGTCATGCCTTTTTGCACATAGTCCTCATGAGCACAATTGATCATAAGATCAGCGCTTGTTTAAACTTGATCACGCCATTTATTACTTACTCTTATGCTAGATCATAGATCACAAGAATAAGACTCTCTGTGGCTCTAGATCATCGACAAGCAGATTGCACTGAGACTTATTACAAGGCGATTATGAGATCAGAAACCTTGGTGCACTACTTACTTACAGATCATAAGATCGATGACATCATTGCCTTGATGAGTAGATTTGATCGTAACTAAGGCTCAACTTTTGGCTCGACTACATCAGATAGCTGCATTTTCTACAAGCGGAGATTGCTTTTAATGTCCTGGGAAGTTCTTGTTACCGTCTTTACCTTCGGTGGTATCGGCGCGGTAGTACGTGGAGCCGTGATCTTTATTTTGGCTCTGCCGTCAGTATTCTTCTTTCCTTTTGCCGTTTTGTTGGTGAACATCCTCGCTGCATTCTTAGGTGGATTTATCATATCCATCACTCTGCCAACTGATATCAACTCAGCTTTATCTATAGGCATGGTCGGTGGTCTTGGCACGCTAGCAGCCTTTACTGGCGACATCATCAATCACTTCTTTGATCGTCGCCATCGCAACAAGTCTATAATCCTGGCAGTGGTCTACTTTGTCGCCACCTCCATTAGTGGTGTTCTTTCTGCTCAAGGCGGTATGAGCGTTGGTCAGATGGTTATGGACTACAACAATACTGCAAGAACTGAGGCTACAGAGAAGATTGTTAAAGGTACTGAGGAGCTGCAGCAATCGATCTTAGATAACAATCATATGCACGATGCTGAAGAGTTCTTGAAAAACAAGGACATCAACATCGATGAGTACATCTCCCACTCCCACAATATGGAAGGTGACGTAACCCATGCTGATGACAAGAGCTCTGAGACAAAGGGTAGTGACACTGAAAATGCTAAAGACAAGAGCACTACTACAGATGCTGAGCAAAGCTCTTTAGAGTCTAAAGCAACTGACAAAGCAACCACTGCTAAGTAAGGAGAAGATCATATGGATAAAGCATTTAGTTTCATGCTGATATTCTTCGGCGGCGGTTTAGGCTGTTTAGCCCGTTTTCTTATTGATGGCACTGAGCTTCACGCATTTTCGATTGCTAATTTAACCTCTTGTGCACTCATGGGCGTGTGCTATGCCATGTTCAACTATAGTGTGCTAGCTGACCACAAGTTCTTTCATACTTTTGTGAATGTTGGCTTCTTAGGTGGCCTTTCTACTTTCACTCCACTTGCCGTCTACTCACTAGTTAGCACCGAGCATAATGTCTTCATCGCTAGCGCCATGCTGTGCGGCATTTTAGTTGTCTATAGCATCCTTGCTATTGCAACCTACTTTGCTACCGCTTTTGTATTAAAGAAGTACATGCACAAACATCGCCGCATGTCTTTATTATGCCGCTATCGTTTCTTAGTGCAGTACAAGATGATCATCCCTCGCTTTGCTGAGATTAAGGCCCTAGCTGATGAGCTGTATGCCTCTGGTCTTAACCTCAATGATAAGAAGCCTCTACCAGGTGTCTTTGAAGAAAAGCGTAATGTACTGCGTCAAAAAGCCTATGACTACGTCCGTATGCTGCTAGCTTTTACTGAAATGTACAAAGAAGCTATGCTCAAAGACAAATGTCATCCGCACTCACTTGAAGACATGTTAGTAGATGCAGTAGCTAAAGGCGATCTTGGTTCTCCTGAGCATAGAATTGAGACTATCAAGCCACAGCTTGATTACATCAACAAGCTCATGGAAGAAATCACCCCTAAAGCCCTACGCAAAGGCAAGTAACCGCCTAATTTGATACTTGCGGCCCCATGCACCATCTTGCCTTCCTTTAGCATGGGGTCCATGCACCATCTTTCCTTTCCTTTTGCATTGGCATGTATATATTGCCTTTCATTTGCATGATGATCATAAGATCTGTGAAGCGCCCGCCCATCAATACAATACGCACCATCTCAAACACATTAAGCTACTAATCTGTCGTCTAAACCTTGCAAGAAACTATCTGTTAATGGCTCTAAGTGCCGCAAATTCATGCCTTGCCTCACGTTCTAAGATTTATCTTTGTCTTTACTCACTACAAAGAGCTGTACTAATCTAGAATTAAGAGAAGTCATGTTTGTCGTGCATAGCTCTACAAGCTTGATGCAAACTTGCTAAGATGTAACAAGAAGTCTAAAGAGCTGATCTATTTTTAGCCCTTTGTGCTTGAATTTTAAGATTTCGCCACCATCTATAAGATTAAGGATCACCACCTAAGATCTTAGAAAGTGCAACTCTATGTCAGATTGCCAATTATGTATAGATCATTTTAAAGGCCGATCCGACTGCATCTAGCTAAACCGATTAGTGCCGGGCAAAGCACACAATACCAGAGGTTTAGGACAATAGAACAACTGATCCTATGCTTTAATAGCGCGGCGCACACGCCTGAGTGCATAACAAAAGTAGATCACTGCAAACAGAGATCAAACAGGCCTGCTCGGTAATGCTGGATCGCTTTTAAGGAGATTTTCATGAGCCAATTACTTCTTCAAAATCGCAAGATAGTGCTCGGAATTACTGGCGGCATTGCAGCCTACAAAGCCTGCGAGCTGTGCCGCTTACTTGTAAAGAACGGCGCTGACGTTCGCGTAGTGATGACCGAAGCAGCCGCTAAGATGGTAGGACCTGCAACCTTATCAGCTCTAACCCATCATGAGGTAATGACCGATGTTTTCCAAGACGCTGAGGGCATCGATCATATTGCCATTACCAATGACGCAGACCTTTATGTAGTAGCACCTGCCACTGCCAACTCTATTGCTAAGTTTGCCTGTGGCCTGGCTGATAATGCACTTACTACCTCAGTATTAGCCTCAGCATGCCCAATCGTCATTGCCCCTGCAATGAATACTCGTATGCTGCTCAACCCTGCCACCAAGCAAAACCTTAAGACTCTGCAAGATCGCGGTGTATATATCATCGCTCCAGAGGATGGTGAGCTTGCCTGTGGCGATAAGGGCATGGGTAGAATGCGCAATCCAGAGGATATCTTCTCTTACATTTGCGCACTGTTAAATGACCACATTGCTCTTCCATATAAGGGCTTTGAGCCAGAGGCTCTGCCAAGCCCAGAAGAGCCTGCAGCTTTAACCCAGACCAAGCTGCTGCCAAAATCTCACGGCGCAGGTATTAAGATCGTTATTACCGCTGGTCCTACTGAAGAGCACATCGATCCTGCACGAGTTATCACTAACAAGAGCTCTGGTAAGATGGGCTATGCCTTAGCACAGATGGCCGCCACCATGGGTGCAGATGTAACCTTAATTTCAGGACCTACACATCTTGCAACTCCAAACAACGTTAAGCGTGTAGATGTAACCTCTGCAAGTCAGATGCTTGATGCTGTTAAGTCACAAGTTGGACAAGCAAACATCTTTATTGGCTGTGCTGCTGTTTCAGACTACCGTCTCATTGAGCCAATGCACACCAAGCTAAAGAAGGAAGATCATGGCGAGTTCTTAACCTTAGAGTTAGTTAAGAACGAAGACATCATCGCCTATGTAGGCCATTTAGATGAGGATCGTCCTTTCACTGTAGGCTTTGCGGCAGAGACTGATAACTTTGAGGACAATGCACGTGAAAAGCTCTTACGTAAAAAGCTTGATCTCATTGTGCTCAACGATGTTTCTGATCCAGAAATTGGCTTTAACTCCAACGACAATGCCGCTAGCGTCTTTAATGAGAAAGGCATCGTTACTAGCTTTGGCAAGATGAGCAAGGTTAAGCTTGCTGATTTACTCATGGAGTTAATCCTTGCTGAGTACAAGAGCTCACGTGAAAGCGAGAAGAAGTCTAAAAAATAAGTAAGTTATAAGAGCTAAGGCTTATCGAGGCTTATGCTCGAGACTTACTACATAAAAGCCCGGCCTAGGTCGGGCTTTTTCATATGCATTAAAAGGCAATCTTAAGCCTGTGCTTTGCTACAATACTTAGCCTTGCTAAGCACTTAGATGAAACAGCATCTGTGTGCTGCTATATAGCATTAATATGGACAACAGCTACGTTGAGGAGACGTGCATCATGGCTAACGACACTCAAAGATACACCATGCCTGATGAGGGCTTTAAGCGAAATGTTCAAGTTGAATTAAAGATCTTAGACGAGCGCCTTAAAGATGGCACATTCCCTCTACCTCAATATGAAAGCTCCATGGCTGCAGGTGTAGATCTTCGTGCCATGATTAGCGAGGATAAGATCCTTAATCCTCAAGAGACATTCTTGATGCCAACTGGTATAGCGGTCTACATGAAAGATCCTAATTTATGCGCCACTGTTCTCCCTCGTTCTGGTCTTGGCTTTAAGCACGGTATCGTACTTGGCAATCTAACAGGCCTGATTGACGCTGACTATCAGGGCCCATTAATGGTTCCTCTGTGGAATCGTTCTAGCGAGCCATTTACCATTAAACCAGGCGATCGTATTGCCCAAATGGTATTCGTTCCGATCGTACGTGCTAGTTTCACTGTTGTTGATGAGTTTGAGGCCTCTGAACGTGGCACTGGCGGCTTTGGTTCTACTGGCCACAAGTAGGCACTGGCTGCTTTGGTTCTACTGGCCACAAGTA
>NZ_AXWV01000040.1 GCF_000482845.1 Anaerobiospirillum succiniciproducens DSM 6400 | reverse complement strand
GCTTGCAATAGTTTTTTGTGACAAATATCACATCAGATTTTACAGCTTGTCTTGGATCCTAGTTGCAGCTTAGATTTGACGCTAATGCCTAATAATCATGCATTGTTTGCACTTGTATGGAAGTATATTTTAAGTGTAAGACTAGATGGGTACAACGTCTCACTCACATAAGCGTAGCTTTAATAAATTTCAATGCAAATTATTAAAAGCCTGCGCATTTTCCTTGGCAAACAAATCTATAGCATGGCATTGAGTACTCAGATTTCACGATAAAAAAGCACCACAGATACTGCATCTGATTACATTATGGACGCGATTAATGCTTGCAAGCCATAGGCAATTTGAGGTCTACTGCTATTTAGCATATGTTGCACTTTATGAGCGCTCATAACGTTTATAGCTATGTCTTAAGCTATCATGAGGAAACAAAAGTAGTTTTCATAAGATAGGATCGGTTGACTTAGTCATCTTACAAGGCGAGCGTATTTATGAGTACACAGATTTCACAAGAGTCCATTAAGGCAGCACAGCTTTTAAATGACAACGGCTTTGAGCTTAAAGGCCGTGGCATCTTACCAGCTATTGGCTTTGGTACTTGGGCATTAGCTGGCGGCGATGAGTGCGTCAAGTTGGTCAGAGATGCCATTTTATGCGGCTATCGCCTAATCGACGGTGCAGCATTATATGGTAATGAAGTTGAGGTGGGTAAGGGTATTGCTGCCTCTGGCGTCGATCGTGAAGAGCTATTTATCACCTCTAAGGTCAAAGAGGACGATATGGGTTATCAGTCCACTAAGGATGCTTTCTTTAAAACTTTAACGGATTTAGATCTTGAGTATCTCGACCTGTATCTGATTCACTGGCCAGCAAGTGAAAGCAACAATCCTAAGGCTCATGAGCTCAATTTGGCAACTTGGAAAGCCATGACAGAGCTGTACGAAGAAGGCTACATCATGAACATCGGTGTCTCTAACTTCAAAGAGCACCATCTTATGCCGCTGATGGAGACCAAGGTTAAGCCAATGGTAAATCAGTTAGAGATTCACCCAGGCTTTACTCAGCTTGAGTTAGTGCGTTTCTGTCAGGCTAATGAAATTGTACCTGAGGCATGGAGCCCAATGGGTCGTCAACGTGTCTTTGACAATGACGTATTAAAGGCCATTGCATCAGAGTGCAATCGTACTGTAGCTCAAGTATGTCTGCGCTTTGTTAATCAGCTTGGCATTCCATCCATTCCAAAGTCATCGACCATTGAGCGTATGAAGCAAAACATGGATATCTTTGACTTTGAGCTTTCTGATGAGCAGATGGAGCGAATCTTAGTTTTAGATGAGCAAAACTTAGGCTTCTCTGGTCTTGATCCAGACAAGAAATAGTTTGCCATTACCACTTTTTACCCAAGAAAAAAGCCCCATAGTTCATCACTACGGGGCTTTTTTCATGTCCTACGAGCTAATATAGCTTACTTAAGCAAGCTGAGCTCTAGTCCTGCTTGCCAATCTCTGCACTGTCAGCAGTGTCTGCATTTTCAGAGCTGCCTGCACTTTCAGTGCTATTAGCAGGGCCTGCATTATCAGCTTGTGTAGCTGCATCTGCCGGCTCGGTTACAGTGTCATTAGCTCTGGCAGCATCTGCCTGAGTGTTATCAGGATTTACTGCTGCGGTAGCTACTTTATCTGACTCTTGTGAGCTTGGTGCACTTGAGGTAGTGTCGTTAGCGTCATTTGCCTCAGCTGTTGCATCGAAGGTCTCAAGACGACGCAGACGGGCCATATAGAAGCCATCAAAGCCAGAAGATGGCCAAATGTGCTCTTCAGCCTCAAGAACGAACTCACCTGGGTGATTGGCTAAGAATGCCTTAACTTGCTTTTCGTTCTCGCTTGGCAGGATTGAGCAAGTAGAGTAAACAACCTTACCGCCAACCTTGACCATGCGGCTGTAGCGCTCAAGAATGTCAGCTTGAATCTTCTTAAGCTCAATTAAACGTGGCTGAATATCGGCCCACTTAGAGTCAGCGGTACGACGTAGCACGCCTAAACCAGAGCAAGGAGCATCGATAATCACACGATCGGCATGACCATACAGACGCTTAATGACTTTAGTTGAGTCGATGACGCGAGTTTCGATGTTAAAAGCACCAGCACGACGTGCACGAGCCTTAAGCTCATCTAACTTCCAGCCCTCAATATCCATGGCAATTAAAGAGCCCTTGCCATTCATTAAGGCAGCTAAGTGCAGAGTCTTACCACCAGAGCCGGCGCAGGTATCGATAACACGCATACCTGGAGCAACCTCTAAGAATGGGGCGATTAACTGAGAGCCAGCATCTTGCTGCTCAAACTTACCCTCGCGGAAAGCTAAGGTACGGAATAAGGCAGCATTAGAAGTAACTTCAAGTGCAGTGTGAACACCCTTAACTGACTTAGTTACTACGCCTTCTTCTGATAAAGCTGCAGCAAGCTCGTCACGAGTGGTCTTGAGGGTATTAACACGGATAAAACGTGGAGCGGCCTCGCCTAAAGCCTTACGCTCAGCTGGCCACTTGTCCTTAAGCTCACGGGAGCAGAGCTCTTCAAGATAGAAAGGACAGCCCTCATTGTACAGTGGGTGTGCAATCGCCTCTTCAATACGCTTTTTAAGGCCAGTACGGTCAAAGCCTTCGGCATTAAGCTCAGGCAGTGGCCAGCCTTCAGTTGCGTAATAAGAGAGAATGAGGCGGTTTACGTGACGCTCAAAGTCAGATGGACGCTTTAAGCCTGCAACGTGTGCATAAAAAGACAGGCGGCGGAACATGGCGTTGATGTGACGAATCACAAAGCCTTGTTCTACTGCAGGGATCTTTACCTTAGCAAACCACATGGCATAAGACTTATCGAGCGGCTTCTTATCTACTAAAGCAGAGTTAAGAATGCTCTGTACTAAGCGCATCTGGAAAGTAGTAAAGCCTGGCTTTCTTGGAATCTTATCGTTGACGATCTCTTTGCGACGAGGCACTACGATCTTCTTGCCATCTTTACCCTTGTTAAGACCTTCACGACGGTTAGAAAAGGAACGCTCGCTACGTCCTTGCTTGTCAACACCGTCGTTAAAAGAGCGCTTGGAGCGATCTTTATTGAATGAGCGAGTGCCATGCTCTGCATGAGTATTGTCAGAGTGACGCTTGTCGTGATCGGTAAAGTGAGGCTTAAAGTGTACTTGCTCGCCACTTGGAGCATCTTCTCTAAATACTTTCGCTCCCTTGTTGAAGTTTGTAGAAGAAGTCTTCTTTACAAACTTGCTGTTAAATGACTTAGGGCGATCAGAGCGATTTTTCTGAGTGTTAGAGCGTTCTGTTTTGTTAAAGGTGGAAGTACGTGACTTGCTTGAGCGCTTATCACGCTGAGAAGTACCGGCATCAAATGGCATGGTGGCTTGTTTATCCTGTTCTAACTTACTTGAGAACGCGCCTGAGCGCTCTTAATCTAGCTTCATTTAAGAATGTGCCGCCAAATTGAAACACTAATCGTTCAGCGCAATAAGACGAGACGCTGAGTACAGGCGAGCGGCAAAGAGAGCTACTTTTTAGTAGAAAGTAATGAGATACGCAAACTACCCTAGGTAGCTAACGTATTTTGTTTGTGCAAACGTTAATTATAGCATCTTTTGATCACACATAGTCACAAAGACTTATGTGATGATCTAAGATCTTTTGCCAAGCGCTAGGCAACTTAGTCATAAGACAAAGCTTAAAAGTAGCATTTACCTTATGAGCGCAAATTAGTATGAACAATGAAATACAAACTCAAGTACGAATAATGTAATACAAGATCTTGAGCTTTTAATGGCTTTTGGGCCTTTATTGGGTGGGCAAAACGTGATCTTAGATGGAATAAAAGCTTTGAGGCATCAAAGAGCGCCTCGATATGTCGATTAAATCACATACCCCATAATGAAAATCAAGCATACTGTGCAAATCTTTGGCTAATGCCTTAGTGCTATTAAATCTTTTGCAAAGGTATTGGCACTATCAAGTCTTTGGCAAAGGTATTGGCACTATCAAGTCTTTTGCAAAGGTATTGGCACTATCAAATCTTTAGCAAAAGCAACAGCTCTAAAAATGTTAGCCAAGCTACAGTTCTTTGAGCAGCTAAAGTGTAGTTAGCTAATCTATGCAAGGGCGCTAAATAAGGCAAAGATTTAAGCGCTTTGTTGGAGCAAAACGCTCCATACGAACAAGAAAATACCTCGTTGCAAGATAATTTTGCATCTTAGTGCTGATGCATGCTGTATTTGCCTAGTTTTTTGGATAGAATGCCATATCTTTTACTAAAGCACAGGCCTTATCTAGCAGTTGTAGATAAGTTTAGGTGCTTGTAAATTTGATGCCATATTTATGCGCAAAGGCGTGATGGCATGGCTTAAGATCTTTTAGGTGTGTGCTACCAAACATACATAAGTGGTTACATGCTTATTAAAAGTGAGCATGAGGACTAGTTAGCTTGGTACTAGTTGTAGTCAGACTAGCAGTTAACTTCCATCCTTGCTGCTGTAAGAATGTATGGTTGTCATGGTGGACACGATGCTAAGCATCATTGACCATTGTTTGACATTAAAAGCAGTGGTGCGATGGCTTAATCATTTAGCAGCATCGGTGTTGGATTAGATTGCAAATTTGATGTTGAGCTTGCAAAAGTAAGTGCTTTTAAAAGCACCGAAGCTCATCTTATTTGCTAAACGATTGCCTGTACTGACTATCAGGCGTGGAGAGTTATATGTCAGAGCGCGTGCGCCAAGATGCGGTTTCAAGCGAAATTGTAAGCTACATTAAACGCATGATCAGCACCGGCAAATGGCCTGTAGGCAGTAAGATTCCATCAGAGAATATGCTGCGTGATCGTCTTAACGTGTCACGTACGTCTCTGCGCAGCGCCATTATGCAGTTATCAGCTCTGAATGTGCTCAAGGCCAAGCAGGGTGTTGGCACTTTTGTTATCTCTGAGTTACACGAAGATGCAATCTTCGAAGGCACTGGTAAGAACTTAGCTGTCAAAAAGGAAATCGTGCAGATTCTTGAGTTTCTCAAGATCGTAGCTCCAACAGCTATCTTCATTGAGATGAAGAAGTTCAATAAGTGCTTTTCAGGTATGGACAAGCAATTAGCTGCCGCTGTAGAAAATCAGCGTGCTTTAGCAGCTACTAATCAAGCTGAGTTCTTAGTGGCTTGCTTTGAGTTCCACACCATGATCTTTAACAATATCGTTAATGAGTTTGTTAAGAAGACCGTAACAGAGGGTATTGCACGTCTGCAAAATGCAGTTTCATCACTGCAGCCTACCATCTCCACTCAGGTTATTCTGACCCTCCACAATAAGCTCATCCAAGCTATTATTGAAGAGGATGCCAAGAGAGCATCTCACGTACTCAAGAAGCTCTACACTTACCTCACCGCTCACGATTACCTGCGCTCCTTAGCCTAGTACCAATCGCCAAGCTAATACGCATAAGCAAAAGTAAAAAGCCCCAGCCGTGATCCACTACTGGTATGGACAAACAAAAAGCCCCAGCCGTAATCCACTACTGGTATGGACAAACAAAAAGCCCCAGCCGTAATCCACGACTGGGGCTTTTTGTATCTGTAGTGTGCTTTAGCGTTCTTTGGCTGTTAAGCCCAATTATTTATTATTGGATTGAGCTTGATTGTCTGAGTCCATACCAGCAAGTTGATCTACAGTAGCCCAGCATTGAGCAACAAACTTATCCATAAAGTACTGCACTTCTGGCATACGCTGACAGTAGTCAGCTAGCACTTTATCTAAGCCTTCTTTTACATGAGTAAACTCTGTATTGTTAAAGCGTAGCTCATCATTGGCTTTGATATAGGCTGAGAGAATATCTGCAGCCTTTACGATTTCTTTGAGTTCATGATCAGCTTCGTTTTGCACGATCAGATGATGAAAATCCTCTCTTAGCTCTTCAGGCAAGGTATTCACACACTCAAGCTCTGCACGATGCTCAATCATCTTGTACTGCTTAGTAAACTCAGGATTGAGGTATTTAGTCTTGGAATTGAGATCTTGAAGCTTGGTCTCTGATACCTCATGGTACAGGGCAAGTACTGCTACGCGCTCAGCATTGACGTTGCCGTTAAACAGGCGATTTTTAATGATCGCGAGCATATGAGCAATGACAGCAGTTTGATGGCTGTGCTCAGAGACATTTTCAGAACGAAAGCAATGCATGAGAGCCCAGCGTTTGATGAGCGACATGCGAACAATCCAAGCTAAAAAGGTCGATCCTTTCTTGAAGATTTTGCCCATCACATCCTCCTAATGATCTCGATGTTCAAAAGACTCATCCTTAGCATAACACCCTTACAAGTATTTTCACCTTAAGTGCAAATAAACTCCTAAAACACGATATAAATCGTGTTTTGCTAAGCTAAAGATGTTGAGCAGCTAAGTTTTAAACAACGTTTAGTGATGCTAACTAAGATTACTTTTGAGGTGGTGAGGCTTACGATATCTATCTGATGTATGCCTGTCTGATACCCAACTGTATGGTGTTGATGCTTATTAGCTACGTATTTCTTTGTTTGGAGCTACGGTTTGCGTTGCGAGGCTAAATCTTTGAAGATGCCGTCTATCTAAAAGGGATATGGTATGGAGGCCGGACAGGTACTACGGCGCGGGCGATTACGGGGATGGGATTGATCAAGATGATTAAAGATATGACCAAGGCTAAAGGACAGATCGTGCCTTTAGCCATGGTTTTTAAAATTAGTTTAGATCTGCTCGTGCTCGGCAGAGAGGTAGCAACCTAAGACCTTGAGGTTGCCAGTTAAGTCCTTGAGCTTTTGCATGATGTTTTGCATAGCAGTGGTGTTGAGGTTGGCCTCAACATCGGCAAAGAAGATCTCTTCCCAAGCATCACGATTTTTAGCCTCTAAAGGACGAGAGTAGAGCTTGGTTAAGTTAATCTTGGCATCGTTAAACTCATTGAGCACTGCGATTAAAGATCCTGGAGTGTACTTCTTGGTGCTAAAGAGAATGGAGGTCTTAGCAGCCATAGTTGATGGAATATCAACAGGAGTCTTGCTAAGAATAATAAAGCGAGTGTAGTTATTCTTGTTATTTGCAATATCACTCATTAAAGAATTGAGTGAGTAATAGCAGGCAGCATGCTTAGAACCAAGAGCTACTGCAGATGGATCGTTTTGCTGCTTAACAATGCTCATAGCCTCAGAGGACGAGTCGGTATATACGATGTTAGCGTGACTTAAATGCTCCTTGATGAATTTAGAACATTGAGCTACTGGCTGAGGATGTGAGTAAATGGTCTTGATGGTCTTAAAGTCAAAGGCATCATTTTCGCCATTTGGAGGAGGAACTACTGACAGCAAGGAGTGATCAATTGGATAGAAGATCTCACCGGTGATGAAGGCATTCATGGACTGCATTGTGTCCACTGCCTCATTGATAGAGCCTGAGTTGGAGTTTTCAATTGGCAGCACACCGTACTCGCAAGCACCGCTCTCAACCTTGTAGACAATTTCGTCAAAAGAGGAGCAAGAGTGCTCTTCCATACGCGATGAGTAGTTTGCAAAGTAGTGCTGTGTAGCTAAATGGGAGTAAGTACCCTTAGTGCCTAAATAGGCAACAGATGTAGAGCGGGTGATGTCTTTGCCGTTGATCTTATCTACGATATAGCTTTGCTCATAAGATACAGTATGAGCCATGATCTTTTCATAGATTTCACGGATCATGACTGGAGATATGCCGCTTTGAGTTGCTCTATCCATTAAAGTGGCGATCTTCTGGGCTTCACGCTGCTTATCGACAATGCGCTGATCGTGATGGAGCTTGTAGATAGCTACATCGGTAGCAACGGCCTGTCGCTCCTGCAGTAACTTAATGATTTTGCTATCAATCTCATCAATCGCGTCACGACAATCAAGTAAATCGCGCATGTCCTCTCCTCGTACTACAACTATTGGTACTTACTATAGTGCATTAATCTTAGGTGAAAGACTGCATCATTACAATGAAACGGCCCTAATTGGCACTATTTGAGGCAGCGTATGAACCTTTTTGCATCGCTAGCACCATCTTAGAACCCATTATTAGCAACAAATGACGCCGCATCTTACTCATATGCATACCGTGCTCATATGCATGCGTTGCGCTGCATAGTGCTTATATGCATACCCTGCGCATGTGCAAGTGCTTATATGCATACCCTGCGTATGTGCATGTGTTTCACGGTATCTTAGTTATATGCATGCGTTGCGCTGCATCGTGTTCATATGTAGCGGAGCGGCATTGCATGAATGAGGCTATGAGCTGTTACTGGACCTTGTCTAGCTTATGTGGTTTATGGGGAGCTTGGATTTTTTTTCTTTATGTGTATGTGCGTACTTTAGCTTTGAGGCGGGCAAACAAAAGCCCCCAAAGGATGGCCAGTGGGGGCTTTTGAGAATTAAAACATTCTTGTAAAGCTAGGCACTCTTGTTAGTGTGCTGAGCTTTTTTGTATCTACTACTCGCGCTTGGATAAGAGCTTTAAGATCTCAAGGTAGAGCCAGCAGATAGTTACGAGTAATGAGAAGGCGCAGTAAGACTCGAAGTACTTAGGCAGCTCATGCTCTTCAACGCAAGAACCAATCATTTCAAAATCAAGTACTAAACTGAAAGCAGCAATGGTGCAAACAATTAAGGAAATGATAATGGAGATTGGGCCGCTATCTGGCAGCAGCCTGAAGCCAAAGAGGCTTAATAAGATGTTGAGGGTGTATAAAATAGCAACACCAACAACAGCGCCAGTAATAACAGCACGGAAGCGAGCAGTTGGAACAATTACCTTGAACTTCCAGAGAGCTAACATGCTTAATACCACTACGAAAGTGGACATAACAGCAGTAGATACGATGCCTGGGTATTTGAGTTCAAAAGTAGCACTGATGCAGCCTAAAGCAACACCTTCTGCAACAGCATAAGCTGGAGCAGTGAAGTTAGAGTACTGTGGCTTAAAGATAGTGACAAAGGCAATGATTACAGAAACAATGACTGAACCAATTAACAGAGCATTTGGAGTAGCTCCGTTTTGGAACATGTAGCCAAAGCTGTAGAGCATGCTGAAGTAACCGACAACAAAGGTCAGTGCAACAAGCAAAATGGCCTTAGTGGTAGCGCCTCTAACGGTGGCGACTTCGCCGACACCGCCAAAGTTATAAGCACCGGAGGCGGCTTTATCAAGCACACCCATTGCCGGATTTGAAGTGTTCATCCAAGGGCTCCTGAATTATGAACGTTTTGATCGCAAAGCAGATGCTTTGAGAACAATCTAAATTGTGAAAGTTAGAAAGATGTGCACCAAACGAAATGCTTAAAGTATGAGCATTCATTAAGTACAACGGATCTGCAGTTTCTAACTGTGTTGAGCTAGATAGTCTAGCATCAATTAGTCTGAGATTTTACCAAAGTTATACAGCTGCTCAATTCTTTAAGTTCATTTTTTGGCGTTAGCTCATGCAAAAGTACACTTATTCATACTCAAGGTTGTCCTCATGGATCCATAAAGGTGCATTTTTTACTTATGCTTCTAAACGAAATGGCATAAATATGTGCTTTTAAGCTGCCAATAGCTAGTGGTAAGCGATCTGCCTTTAGTAGCTTGAAGACATACGCTTTTTCGCTTATATATCAGCATTGGCTTAAAAAATGTGAGATTGGTTTCGTTTCACTTGTATACTAGTTTACAAGTGTTATTATGCAGCGTAATCTAAACTCGAGCACATTAGATATATGTGCCGTTTTTAAGGTGCTGTAGCATGACAATATGCTTTACACAAGGCACTTTTATACGTAAAGATAACGACTAGTATTAGAGCAAAGTACAGGAGTCATTATGGCAAAGGGCTTATTGCTTGCTGGCGAGCCAATGGGTTTGTTAATCGCTCAAAGCGAGGGATCTCTAGATAGCGTTGCAGGTTTTACGCTTGCTGTTGCCGGAGCAGAGTTTAACGTAGCCACAGGCGCTGCTCGTTTAGGTCATTTTGTTTCCTACTTAACCAAGCTAGGTAACGATCCTTTTGGCACTCGTATCACTAATACATTAACTGCCAATAAGATCGATAGCTCCAATGTGCTGACCTCAGATACTAACACCACTGGCTTTATGCTTAAAAGCAAGGTAAGCAAGGGTGATCCTGAGATCTTCTATTTCCGTAAAGGATCTGCGGCCTCTACCTTAGATGCATCTGATGTTGAGAAGATCGACTTTAGCAAGTTTGATTATGTACATCTAACAGGCATTTTCCCAGCGCTGACTGATTCAACTCGCGCAGCCATGATGGCTCTCATTAAAAAAGCTAAAGAG
This sequence comes from Anaerobiospirillum succiniciproducens DSM 6400, assembly GCF_000482845.1. Taxonomy (GTDB): domain Bacteria; phylum Pseudomonadota; class Gammaproteobacteria; order Enterobacterales; family Succinivibrionaceae; genus Anaerobiospirillum; species Anaerobiospirillum succiniciproducens. The sequence goes on along the minus strand of NZ_AXWV01000040.1, from coordinate 27,933 downwards.
CTTGGTTTGTTTATTTCCTTTGACCCTAACTTACGTCCGCAGTTATGGCCATCTCAAGAGGTTATGGTTAAGACCTTAAACGAACTTGCCTCTTATGCTGACTTAGTACTGCCAGGTTGTGGTGAGGGTAAGATCTTATGCGGTAGTGAAGACCCATCTAAGATCAATGACTTCTACCGCTCATTAGGCGCACGTATGGTCGTCACCAAGCTAGGTCCTGATGGTGCCTTAGTGCGTGAAGGTGACAATGAGTACAAGGTACCTGGCTTTATTATTGATAAGGTCGTAGATACTGTAGGCGCGGGCGATGGCTTTGCTTGCGGTGTTATCACCGGTCTTATGGAAGGTTTAAGCCTTGAAAAGGCTGTGGAGCGTGGTGCGGCTATTGGTGCTATTCAATGCACCTTTGCTGGCGATAACGAGGGATTGCCAACTCAAGAGCAACTTAAAGAGTTTATGCAAAGCCACAAGCGCGTTGCTCTTTAAGCATTAATTCTTCTTATCACAGTCAATAAGAACCCTGTAAGTTTATGTGTGTATCTACTCTAATGAGAGATATTTTGCACCAAACTCTCATAGCACTGCTTAATCAATGCTTTAAATTGGGGTGATACACTCATGGTTGTGTTGCATTGATCCAATAGTTGCATTCTGCTTTGTTGCTAGACCTCAAAGTTGTATTAAACTTAGGTAGATTGCAGAACAATGCTGTTTTGTGCGTGTTGCTAGCTCACGGAGCAGTTATTAAGAATAGACAGCAGAGGAATAATCATGTCTGAAATTTTTGAGCGCATTAGTGAGTACGGTATCGTTCCACTCGTAACTTTAGACAGTGCTGATGATGCAGTACCTTTAGCTCGTGCGTTAGTTGAAGGCGGTATCCCAGTTGCCGAGGTTACTTTCCGTACTGCTGCAGGTGCTGAGTCTATCAAGCGTATTGCAGCTGAAGTTCCTGAGATTATGGTAGGTGCTGGTACCGTTCATACTGTTGATCAGGCTAAAGAGACCTTAGACAATGGCGGTCAGTTCATTATCACCCCAGGCTTTAACGAGAAGGTAGTTGACTGGTGTGTTAAGAACGAAATTCCAGTATGCCCTGGTACTGTAGCTCCTTCTGATATTGAAGCTGCTATGAACTATGGTCTTAAGGTTGTTAAGTTCTTCCCTGCTGAGGCCTATGGTGGCATCAACACCTTAAAGAATCTTGCTGCTCCATTTAGCGGTATCAAGTTTGTACCAACTGGCGGTATCGGTATGCACAACTTAACCGAATACCTCGACCTGCCTAATGTAGCTGCTGTTGGTGGTTCTTTTGTTCCTCCTGCAAAGTTAGTTAAGGAAAAGGATTGGGAAGGTGTTAAGGCAACCTGCCGTGAGATCATGAACAAGGTATTTGATTTCACCGTTGGTCACGTTGGTATCAATGCTGGTACCGAAGAGAATGCTAACGCTGTTCACAAGCGTATCGATGAGCTCTTTGAGTCAGGCCGTTTCGAGACCCCACTTGCTATCTTCTCAGGCAATCTCGTTGAGATCATGAAGCGTCCATTCGTAGGTCAAAATGGTCACATCTGTGTTGATACTCGCGATCTTACTCGTGCTTTAGCTATGCTTAGCCGTAAGGGTGTTGAGTTCGATCCAGAGCTATTCATGTACGATGCTAAGGGCAATCTGGTTACTGCCTACATGAAAGAAGAGATTGGTGGCTTTGCATTCCACGTACGCCAGCGTCCTAAGAAGAAGTAATCAACACAATACTTCATCTTTAAAGCAAAGAAGTACTAGCTTTGCTTCATGGCCTAAGTATTAGGTATTAAAGACAGCTTCAGGTTAAAACTTGAGGCTGTTTTTGTTTGTGCTGAGCTCATCTAAAGATCTGTATAATCTTTTGCTATGGCCACGTAGCTAGCTGCCAGAGCAAATACATTGCCTATGCACCACAAGAGCTCTACAAGAGCTCTAGCTCCTGTCTTAAACGAGCCAAAGTGCATGGCAAAGATAGCTGCAATGCACTAAATACAGTAAACGGCTAGCAATACTCACAGCACTATCTCATGGATTAAAAAGGACGCGATTAAATGGCATTAACCTGGCATGACATTATTGGTGATCTTAAAGAGACTGATTACTATAAGAATGCTTTAAATGCATATGATGCTGATGTCCAAGCAGGCATTGCTTGCTATCCTCCAAGAAAGGAGATCTTCAATGCCTTTAAGCTCACAGCCTTTGAAGATCTTAAGGTAGTCATTATTGGACAAGACCCATATCATCAAATGGGCCAAGCCATGGGACTGTCATTTTCGGTGAAGCCAGGTATCAAAGTCCCACCATCTTTGCAGAATATCTATAAGGAACTACAATCTGACATTCCTGGATTTGTGATTCCCCAGCATGGCTGCTTAACCTCATGGGCAACGCAAGGTGTGCTCTTATTAAATGCTATCTTATCGGTTCAAGATAGTAAGCCACTTTCTCATGCTAAACGTGGCTGGGAGGTGTTTACCGATGAGGTGATCTCACGCATCAATCAGCATAGCTCTAATGTGGTCTATCTTCTGTGGGGAGCTAAGGCCAAAGCTAAATGCATGAGCGTTGATAGAAACAATAACCTCATCTTAGAAAGCGCACACCCATCTCCACTTTCTGCCTACAATGGTTTCTTTGGTTGCCGCCACTTTTCTCAGGCTAATGCTTATTTGCTCTCCCACGGCAAGACGCCTATCAATTGGCAGTTGCCGCTCACTATGGACACACAAGGCTAAAGCCATTTACGCATGGCCAAACACGCCTATAGCCATTAACGTATAGCCAGGACGGCTACAGCCATTTACGCATGGCTAGGCACGCCTATAGCCATTCATGCCATGCATGAGGGCGGCTAAAGCCCATTAGTTATGTTGGTTTGTGCTAAGACAAGTAAGTTTAGCTAGATAAGCTAAGTGTTAAGTAAGGAGAGGACTTTCTCTTCAATGCGCTTAAGTCCTTTGCCATCGTAGATTTTAAGGCAGTTGTTAGTGAACTCTTGAGAGCGGCTAGAGAGCTTTTTGAGTGCCTTAGATACGGCTCTAATATCGTTGAGCTCATCAAGGCTCAGGGTTAGGCCAATATCATTTTGTTCGACTACGACATCAGCACCTTTTTGATTGTCAGCAATCATAACTCCAGCTGTTGGAATAGCTGAGGCAATACGTTCACGGAACATGCCGCCATAAGCGCCAATAGCCGCATCGTGCTTAAAAAGTAAATCAGCAACATCAGAGCAATGGTGCAGCAGTATAAAGTGTTGTTGATATTGCTTAGGTATGCCTACGCGTACACGCTCCACTATGGTGTCATAGTCTTTATTGGCAGCACCGGCAAGCAGGGTAAAGCAGTATTGTTCGTAGAGCTTACTTTTGATGATAGTGTCAGTAAGATGTAAACAGGCACTAACAGGATCAGCACCACCAAAGCTAATGAAGATACGCTCAAAAGGAAGCGCCTGACCATCAGAACAGCTGCAGTGTTTAGCAAGCGATGAAAGCGATGATGCATCTTTGCCTAAGAGTGCACGGTAGTTAAGTTGTAACTGATGGGCTCCACAAGTACATGGGCTTTGATAGTTAAGATCGTAAAACTCTGGATAGAAACGCTCTTGGGTTAAAGAGTATTGAGAGCCAAGCAAAAGCTCACAGTCGCTATTGCACAGCTTTTGATACTCACTTTCATGAGTGATTAAAGTCTGATCTAAGAGCATATGGCATTGATGAGGTCTATCATAGAGATCATCAACTACAAAGATCTTGCAGTGCTCATAAAGCAATGACTCAAGCGAGCTATCAATTGCATAATCATCAATGATCACTACCTTAGGCAAGTTGCCAATGTTACTCTTGCCAATAAGGTAGTCTGGATGAATCGTTGCTGCAGATGCGCCGGTATAAGATTCAGCTAGATAGCTAAAGATGTCTTCTTTGCACTTAAACTCCAGCACCTCGTCATAATCATTACACATAGGTAAGAGTGCTTTATCAAAAGCATAGACGTACAGACGTAGATAGGCCTTACTCTTGATCTTTGGTAAGAGGCTGCGAATACGCATGAGATGGCCAGTTCCAATTGAGGAGTTAGCACGTAAGATAACGCCAATGACGGGCAATGTATCTCTCTCCATACAAATGGATCTCCTAAAAAAACTAATGTGCAAGAGTAGGGTGAAGTCTAAGTTTTGGCGCGATATCAGCACCTGCCAGAGCAAGAGTAATCATTGCTACAGATAGTAATTTGCTCTAGTGCGGGCGCTTGAATGATAGGTAATGACTATTTAGTCGTAATTGAGCTTCTTAATAGCCTCAGCCAGGATCAGGGCGTATTCCCAATCCTCTGGAGTGTCGATATCAATAACACGGTAGCGAGGCATTTCGTACAGACGGCAGACAAAGTCTTTGTAAGGATCGCGCTTAGCACGCTCAGCTTCGTCTAGGCCTTCATACAAGGTGTACTCAATAGACTTAAAATAGAACTGACCAGCGTCTTGGTAGGCCTTAGGCAAATCCTGAGAGCGCATTGGGATGCACTCAGGCATAACTGGATCAGGAGCACCGTCTTCAGTTTTGTAAAAGCCTCGTTGGAATGGGAAAGGGAACTCGCAGCATGAGAAGAGGTAGTCGACATGAGCTTTATTGAAGATCTCATAGGCCTCTTTTAAATGCTTAGCTGTTAGTAAAGGTGCAGTAGCGTAGATAGTGCAAATAGCATCATAGTCTTTGCCTTGGGCTTTCATCTTGAGATAGGCATCACTAGCAACAGGACCGGTGCCAGTAAAATCATTGGACAGCACCGCATCACGTAAGAAAGGCACAGAGGCACCATACTCACGAGCAACTGATGCTATTGCCTCATCATCAGTAGAGACAATGATGTCAGTAAAGATGCCAGACTCTTTTGCCGCCTCAATGGTATAGGCAATAAGTGGCTTACCTAAGAAATCTTTGATGTTCTTATGTGGAATACGCTTTGAACCACCACGTGCTGGAATAACTGCAAGTAATTTCTTATCCATAAGGTCAACCTTAACGACTCACGTCATACGCCTAAGCGCAGACAATTTCTAGTTCTTAATCACTATGAGAATACTGCCAGATCATAAGAACTAGTAATCAATGTGCCTAGATCTAATAGGGCATAAATACACAAAGCCCTAGATTAGATCTAGGGCCTAACAAGTTTTTGAATGCCTAAGCTTTTTTAGGAGCCAATCTTATCTAAAGCAGCTGCAATGATAGAGCTGATCATGCTCTGATCTACTCGATTGATCTTAGGATGGAGCGGGATCGTTAAGGTATGCTGATAGAAGTACTCGGCACCTTCAAGTAATTCGTTGTACTTGAGCTTTTGATAGTAAGGATGACGATAGATTGGCAGATAGTGAATCTGTGCGCCTACACCCTTTGAGCGGAGGGTATTGTAGATCTCATCACGGTGAGGTACTTGTACCTGATATAAGTGCCAAGAGCTCTCGTAACCCTCAGTATCAGCAACAGGTAGAGTAATGATGGACTTGTCGAGTAATTCTTCATAGTCCTTAGCTAATTGACGACGCTTAGCAAGGAAGCTGTCGATGCGAGCAAGCTGTGATACACCAAGAGCAGCTTGCAGATCTGACATACGGTAGTTGTAGCCAAGATCAATTTGCTCATAGTACCAAGCTGGCATATTTGGTCGCTCCATGAGTGCAGTATCGTGAGTGATACCATGAGCATGGAGTAAGCGTACGCGCTCAGCAATTTTGCGATTGTCAGTTAAAACCGCGCCACCTTCTGCAGTGGTGATGATCTTAACTGGATGGAAAGAGAAGATAACTGCATCAGAGAAGATGGCCTTACCAATGATGTTGCCCTCATAGGTTGCACCAATTGCATGGGAGGCATCTTCAACTAAGTAGAAGTCATAACGCTGCTTAAGGTTTTGCAGAGCACGTAACTCACAAGGACGGCCTGAGAGGTGCACTGCAACTACAACCTTTGGTAGTGGCTTCTTGTTTTGCTCTGCATCTTTGAGCATCTGAGCTAACTTGTTTACGTCAAGATTGCCAGTGTGCTTATCTACATCGATAAAACGTACAGTAGCACCACAGTAGCGGGCGCAGTTAGCTGAAGCGGCAAAGCTGATGGCAGATACCCATACTTCATCTTCAGGACCAACGTCCATAGCCATCATGGTAACGTGCAAAGCTGCAGTAGCACTTGAGGTGGCAATAGCATAGTCTGAGTCAGTGTAGTTGCACAGACTATCTTCAAACTCGGCAACCTTTGGGCCGCAAGTTAAAAAGTCAGAGCATAAGACGCGTTCAACAGCCTTGATGTCCTCATCATTGATGCATTGGGTGCTGTAAGGGATCATAGACTCTCCTAGAAGTCAGCTTTGATACTAGTAGTACATAGCTTGTACGCATATAAGCAATGAGACAAATTCTGATCGCTTGTACGCGCAGATAAAGGGTGGTGTGACCACAAAGCAAAGTGTCTAGCACTGTTGCCACGTAATAATCACATTGCATTAAGAGATTTGCTTTTAGCGCTATGGAAGATTATTAGTGCTGAAAATGCGGTCGTACAAAAGTAAAAAGGGCCCGCATCTAGGATGCTGACCCTTTATAAGAACAAGGCGTCTAAATTAGACGTGCTTGTTTAGCTCAATGAGCTCATCAACTGTCAGATAGTGAGGGTTGTTGAATGAGTTGTATTCAAAGTTGGCCTCAACAGGAGCGCCCTTCTCACCGAGCTTAGTTTCTAAATAGTCAACATCACTATCACCAAAGCGGATGGATGGTTTGATGATAAAGAAGTTATCAAACTCAATAGTGTGCTGGAAGTCATCACGAGGACACATAACCTCATGGATCTTCTCGCCTGGACGAATACCAATGATCTTCTGCTTGATATCTGGACCCATAGCAGTAGCAAGGTCAGTAATGCGAATAGATGGAATCTTTGGTACGAATACTTCACCGCCGTGCATACGTACTAAGTTAGTAAGCACGAATTGAACACCTTGCTCTAAGGTAATCCAGAAGCGGGTCATATTCTCATCGGTAATTGGTAACTCAGTAGCACCATTAGCAATGAGATTACGAAAGAAAGGAACAACTGAGCCACGTGAGCCAGCTACGTTACCGTATCTAACTACAGCAAAGCGCAGATCGCGGTTACCAACTAAGTTGTTACCAGCAACGAAGATCTTGTCGGAGCAAAGCTTGGTTGCACCGTACAGATTGATAGGGTTAGCAGCCTTATCGGTTGATAAAGCAATAACACGCTGAACTTTAGTGTATAAAGCAGCTTCGATAATGTTCTCAGCACCACCAATGTTAGTCTTGATGCACTCCATTGGGTTGTACTCAGCGGCAGGAACTTGCTTAATAGCTGCAGCATGAATAACCACATCAACATCGCGGAAAGCTAAGTACAGACGCTCCTTATCACGAACATCACCGATGAAGAAACGCAGACGGCTTTCATCGCGATACATCTGCTGCATTTCGAACTGCTTGAGTTCATCACGTGAGTAAACAATGACTTTCTTGACAGGATAACGATCAAGAACGGTACGGATAAACTTCTTGCCAAAAGATCCAGTACCACCAGTTACCAAGATGGTCTTGTCCTTAAGAAATTCCGTGATCTTGGATTCAATGTCTAACATCTTTCTTCCTAACAGTTCAGTTGTATACGTTTATGCAGTAGTGCAATGAGTCTGTGCATTTAATGGCCGCAGCGACAATTAAATCGCAATTACGGCCGCATGAAGTGCATATTAAACCTGGCATGTGCTTATTAAGCCAGGCATGTACATATTAAACCTGGCATGTACATATTAAGCCTGGGCGCTGATGCCGTATTTCTTCATCTTTTCAATGAGAGTGGTTCGACGGAGGCCTAAGGTCTCTGCTGCTTTAGCCACTACGCCATTGGTTTGCTCTAAGGCTTGTTTAATCATGGAGATCTCGATGTCCATGATCATATCCTTGAGGTTGACACCATCAGAGCTTAAGCGAGGAATGAAGGCCTGAGCCATGTCCTCTTCATCACGAATAACTGGCAGATCAGGGAGCTCAGCACGCTTTTGCGCAGCTTGCTCACTATCTAAGTCACTTGCAACTAAGGACTCGTCGAAGTCCATGTCGAAATTATCATCAACGCTGTCAAATTCGTCAGTGCAAGTAAATGCCTCAAGCAGAGCCTCACGCTCAGCTACTGGATCATCCTGGATTTGATCGCCACGATACTTGGCTGGGAGATCGCTAATATCGATTACTTCATTTGGATGGAGAATCAGCAAGCGCTCAACTAAATTGGACAGCTCACGCACATTACCTTTCCACTCGTCCTGCATTAAGGTAAGCATAGCGCGTTGAGTGAAACGAATAGTGGTGTGCTGCTCCTTGCCATGACGGTTAACTAATTCTTGGATAAGAATTGGAATGTCGTCAGTACGCTCACGCAGAGGTGGAGTTTCAATTGGGAAAACGTTCAGTCGATAGAACAAGTCCTGACGGAAACGCTTCTCTTCAACCATGGTCTCTAAGTTTTGGTGAGTAGCTGCAATAACACGTACGTTGGCATTGATGATCTTGTTAGAGCCTACACGGGTAAACTTGCGTTCTTGAAGTACACGCAGCAGCTTTACCTGCATAGCAAACGGCATATCACCAATTTCGTCTAAGAAAAGCGTACCACCCTCAGCAAGCTCGAAACGACCTTCACGAGTAGCAAATGCACCAGTAAATGCGCCTTTCTCGTGACCAAATAACTCAGACTCTAAGAGCTCGCCTGGAATCGCACCGCAGTTTACAGGTACGAAAGGCTTCTTAGAGCGGTTTGACATGTCGTGAATTGCACGAGCAACTACTTCTTTACCAGTACCTGACTCACCTAAAATCAGAACGTTGGCATCAGTAGGCGCTACTTGTTCAATGAGACGACGAACAAGACAGATAGCATCGCCACGACCAACCAGTCGCTTAATGAGAGCGCCACGACGACCATCGGAGCGGCCTGACAGACGGCTCATGGTCTTAAATGACTGGCTATAGTGCAGCAGCTGAACTAATTCATCATAGGTAGGTTCTTCGGTAAGACGACCAATGTAGTTTGCGTCTTCCTTACCAGTTGGGACGAACTCAGCATCGCAAATGATGAAAGCAGTACGGTTGTACTTAGGTATGATGCGGCTAATAGTAGCCTTGCCATCTAAATCACCTAAGATACATGCATCCACAGACTCAGAGGATGAGTCGAGGTAAGACAGACAGTCTTCGACTTCACCTGTTTGAGTTGCTGCACCGAGGAAACTGAAGATAGTTTCTAAAGCCTGACGCTTATCTTGGTTATGCTCGATGATAAGAACGTTGCCTGAAAACTGCATATTCCCGCCTTATGTTAGGCACTAAATGAAGCGACCAAAGTAGTGGACAAATAAGTCATATCACAGGGTTAAAAAGGATATGGCATCTAAAAGCACTTACTTTAAAGTCGGCTACAATCGTTAAGATCTCAAAAAAAAGAGGCACTAATTTGCCAGATCAAATGATGAGATCTATACACAATAGTCCAAAGCTCAATACGAGTTATCTGCCTTATTACAAAGGGCCATAAAGTCTTTTGACTCTCTTAAAGACTTTATGACTCTCAATCCAATATGCACACTTATCAAGAGATGATAAAGGTGCTAGTTGGTGTGTTCATGTATCGAGTCATGCTTAGGGACTTAAGTTAAGCATGGCTGCCTCTCCAAACGCTTGTTGACTATAAAGTAGATAAGTCGGCGTTAAAGCAATCTGCAGACTACAAAGAAGATCCGTAAACCCTAGATCTTGAAGACGAACAATAAACTCTCGCACACGAGCTCAATTTATATATCAGCACTATACATAAGAGAAAAAGTTCGCATGGAACTAAGTAGCTGCAAAAACTCGATCTCAAACGTTAGTCCTAGCTAATAAAAACTATGGAACTACTCGTTTAAGGCAGAATTTTTACAAGTGCCTATGATACGCCATTTTGAGATGAATTTGGCAGTATTTTGACGGACTGTCAAAAAATCTGTTGGCGCTAAAACACCTGAAAATAGCTCGATCATTATTAAATGATCTCCACTAAAGCTCATGTTATGTGCATAACAAATGCGTTGAAATTCGGATCTTAACTAGATATGCCTGGTATACAAGTAATATCTAGGATGAATCAACTTCGTCACCATAATCGTTCAAAAATTTTTACCCTATGCATCATTGTGAAACGATAGATCTCTGATCAATCTCACACTTTGTTTTACATCCAATGTAAATTAGAACATGTAACTGCACCAAACCCGCCCGATCTTAGCTCTACCTAACTACTAAACCACCATCCTCAAAGCGCAACCCCATGATCCTCGCGCCACAAATTTTTAACAGTTTCGTTCTACAAACGCAGCCAATTATCGAGATGTCTGATCCCACGACCCATACATATATAAGTAGAGGGTAGCAACTAAAGAACTCACGATCCCTAAGAAGCGAGCTATCCATATATAAGTAGAAGGTAGTAACTCAAGATCTCACGATCCCTCAGTAGCGAGCTCTACATATAAAAGTAGAAAGTAGCAGCTCAAGATCTCACGATCTCTCAGTAGCGAGCTATCCATATGTAAGTAGAAAGTAGCAACTCAAGATCTCACGATCTTGAAGCATCGCGATCTTAAGATCTTTAAGCTATAAGATCGCAAGATCTTTGAGGTCGTAAAACTGGCGATCGCTGATCCTATATAAAAGAAAAAGCATTGATGCTTCTACATAAGATCAGAAGGATGTCGCATATAAATAAGGTTATATAGCGATCGTCAAAAAGCATACACCAAGATCGCAACAAGGTTTTGGTGATTACTGAGATCGTAAGATCTCACGATCGCGGATCATGACTTGAAAGAGAGATACATAAATGTGGATCGCAAATTTGTGGCGATCTTAATCGGCAGATCTTGAGATCGCGCAGTACGCCTATTGAGGCCTGTGATCCTTGGGCGGTGATCTCTGATCCTTTGTCAAATGATCTTTAGCATCAAATCATGAGTGAAATAGGGGTGTAAAAAGGCTGTCATGCCTAGCTCATGAATGCGATATTTATGCGGTTTAAAAGCGTCAAAAAGCCTATGGCATATAGGTTGCACAAACACTAAAAAATATCCTAAATCGTGTCTCACAAATGGCTTATTTATAAGCTTTTATAAAGATTTGACACAAGGATTTTGTGCATGGGTTTGAAAAATTAACTGCACAAAAAAGCTTTAGGACTTCAAGATTTTTAGGTTAGTGAAGTAATAGACGGTAGACGTTATGGATGCTGGTTTACAAAAAGCTAAGGCTGATTTAGGCCTGCTCGCAGATACACGTGGCTTAAACAAGCTGCGCTCTTTGGGCAACGGTACTAATAAACAAAAGGCCGAAGCCCTGTACATGGCTGCCCAACAGTTTGAATCACTCTTGATGCAATACTGGGTTGATGGCATGCGTTCTACCAATGAGGAAATCAACCCTGATTCTCCTCTGCGTAGTAAGTACTCTGGATTCTTCGATGACATGCTTGCTCAGCAGCAAGTTGGTGCCATGGTTCAGGGTAACGCATCTGGCGGTGCATCAATTAACAAATCTTCTATTACTTATCTCATCACTAAGCAGTTTGCTAGAACTCTGGGTGATGAGGGTAAAGCCCTCATGGCAGAACTTGAAGGTCGTCCATATGAACCTACTAAGGTTACTAGGATGCCAGGCGGCATGATGCCAATTAATGGCCCTGATGCCAAGTTCTACAACTACTCAGAGGACTCATTGCGTCCTATTGTCAAACGTCCATCAGAAATGTTTGCCGCCGCTAAAGGCAAATCTGCTGAGCAGGCAACAGTTAACAACCTCAATCAGGTTTATTCATCACTTCCTGATCAAAGTGAAATGCGTGACTTCAACTCTCCAGAGGATTTTGTGGAGAAGATGATGCCTTATGCAGTTAAGGCAGTTGAGGGTATTGGCATGAACCCATTAGTTTTAGTGGCTCAAGCAGCACTTGAGACTGGATGGGGCAAACATGTGCCGTCTGGCAATAATTACTACGGCATTAAGGCTGGCCGCTCATGGACAGGAATGACTCAGGATCTTGATTCTGACGAGTTTGAAAACGGCGCAATGGTTAAGCGTAACTCCCGATTTAGAGCCTATCCTTCGGTGCTTGAGAGCATGAAGGACTATGTTGCCTTAATCACTGGCAATGATCGTTACTCAAAAGCTGCCGGCAAGAGTTTCGATCCTGACAAATATTTTGATGAGATTCAGGCGGCTGGATACGCTACGGATCCGCATTATTCCGCCAAACTCAAAAATATTTCACGCCAAATCGCATTTATGGCATACAAATAGCATTAAGGTTTATCAAGAGAATTTAATCTCGGCTTGAACAGGGCCGCAGTTGAAGGAATTAGGTCTATGCTCGATTTGTTACAGACTGGTAAGTATGGTGTACTTACCCAACAGAAGCTTTTAAACACCACCTCGAACAACATCAATAACGTCAATACTCAGGGTTATACTCGTCAAGAGACCCATGTCTATACAAGCACTATTGATTGGGGTGTAGGCAGCACTGTAACACGCCGTATGTACGACAAGTACGTACAGCGCGAGATGTTCCGTGACCAAGGCAATGTAGGTTTCTATGATGCTTTTGCTACTGGCTTAAGCACAGTTGATAGCATGCTGTCCAACAAGGACACATCTATCAACAGCAAGCTCGACTCCCTGTTCACTTCAATGGAAGCAGCTGTTCAGAACACTACTTCTGTTGCAAGCCGTCGTGAGCTGTTAACTCAGTTCCAAACTATTGTAGACCGTTATAACACCCTCAACTACAACATCCGCAATCAGATCACTGATATCAACAATAAGGTTGATGATACTGCTGCTGAGATTAATAACCTCGTTAGGGGTTTATACGAAGTTAACAAGCAGGTTGCTAAGTTAGGCTCAGCCGGTCTGCAGTCTGATATTGGTATGCAGTTGGTTGACGAGCGTGACCGTTTAGTTGACGCAATTTCTAACTTAGTAGACGTTCAGGTTACTACTGAGGATGACGGTTCATTCAGCCTTTACTTAGGTAATGGCCAGTTACTCGTAAACCACGACACTTACGGTACTTTACAGGTTAACCAGCACCCTGCTGATCCAACCCGTAAAGAGGTAGGTTTATACTTCAATACTCCATCAAAGACTAAGATTGAAGTAAGCCATGCTCAGTGGGGCGGCAAGTTAGGTGGTTACTTAGCAGCATCTGATCAGATGCGTCAGGCTATGCGTGAGCTTGGTCAGAACGCATTAGCTTTTGCTGATGCTATGAACGAGCAGAACCGTGGTGGTATCACCATGACTGGTTTTGCAGGCGATGACTTAATCACCATCCCTAAGGTTCCAGCATGGTCTAGCAATGATGCATTTTCTATGACTGTAACCTTTGATCGTGGTGCAGGTGAGCAGATTCACTCAGCCGATTACCGTATTACTTGGGATAACACCACAAATCCACCTAACCCTCAGTTATGGATGACGGATGCATCTGGAGTAGAGACTCAAGTTCAACTCGATGCAGGCGATATCACTGCAGATGCTCAAGGTAATATGGTTATTAAGCCAAAGGGGCATGGTGTAACTTTTAGCTTCAACCGCTCTCATACTGACATAGCTGCTGCTGATGTTGAGTTCCGTGCACAGCCTACATTTGATGCTGCATTCCAAATTAAGTGCAACATCACCAAGCCTGAAGACTTTGGCTTTGCATCTGCAATTCGTACCAATGTAAACAAGCACCCTGGTAATGCAACCCCAACATTAGTTGGTGTTACTCAGATGGGTACAGGTGCAAATGTAGCAGGTGAAGAAGGTTTAGGTTTATATATTGATCCTACCACTAAGAAGCCAATGCTTAAGGATGATGCACCTAACTTCGTTCGTTTTGAAAAGGATCCAAATAATCCTCAGGCTCCTGGTCAATATGTTATCTACCACAAAGATAATGCAGGACAGCTTACTAAGTTAGGTCATGTAGATGCAGACGGCTTTAATGGTCAGAACATTTTTGAAAATGCTACCTGGAATAATCCAGCAAGGCCAGCTGGATATCCTGGTTATGAAGTAAGCTTTGTAGGCACTGTTGAGAATGGCTCAAGCTTTGATATTGAGATCAATACTGACGGTATTAATGACAACTCAAACGGTAACCTCTTAGCAGGCTTAAAGCAGGAAGAGCTGGTTTATAGCTCTGACGGCGTAAAGGTTTCATTTACTGAAGACTATGCTGACTTAACCTCATCTGTAGGTTCAGCTGTTATGTCAGCCGCAACTGACCTGAAAGCATCTCAGGCCAAGTGCGAGCAAAGCCAGAATTTATACTACTCAGTGGCTGGCGTTAACCTCGATGAAGAGGCTGCCAACCTTATTCGTTTCCAGCAATCATATAGTGCTTGTGCACGCATTATTAGCGCTTCACAAACCATTTTTGATGCTCTGATTAATGCTGTTTAAGGAGAATTGAGATGCGTGTTTCAACTACTATGCAGTATAGGAACCATCTAAATTACTTACAGGGACACAACTCCCGTTTAGATCTGGCTTCCCAAGTTTACAACACTGGTAAGAAGTTCCAGACCGCAGGTCAAGATCCTGGCGGCATGTCTGCTCACATGAAGTATGAAGCAGATATTGCTTCTTACAAGCAGTACACTCAGAACTCAAAGATTGTTGCTGACACTTTCGCTCAGGAAGAAACAGCATTAGGTCAGATCTATGACGCTTTAAGCTCTGTTCAGACACGTTTGATTCAGGCTATTAACGGCACTTTAGATGATGGATCTCGTGCAGCTTTAGCTGAGGATATTAAGCAGGTTCGCGATCAGATGTACAATCTGATGAACACCAAGAATGCAGAGGGTGAGTTCATCTTCTCTGGTGCTCAAAGCTCTAAGCCTACTTACATTATCGATCCTACTGGTAAGTATGTTTGCCAGGCTGACGGTTCAAATAAGTATGTGAATGTATCACCTACTCTAACCATTCAGTCAAATGATAGTGGTCTCAATATCTTTGAGAACACTAACTTAGCTAATGACTTTAAAATGACCGGTAAGGATCAAGACAAGTATCTTGGTACTGTTAGAGACTACGATCAGTTTAATACATTCTTTAAAGAGAACTTTAACGGCAATACTGCCGGTAATCCACCTGGCATTAAGGACAACCGTTTCAAGATCGAAGTTCTCAAAGATGGTAAGACATTTACTGTTACTGATAATGACGGTAATGCTATTCCTCCATTTGATAAGGCCCCTGGCGAAATCAAGGACGGAAAGATTAACGTTTTTGGTATGCAGTTTGAGCTGAAGGACGGAACACAGGCCCCTCAGCCAGGTGATAAGGTTAATATTATCTTAGAGGCTCCAAAGCAGGATAACATCCTTAATCAGCTTACTGATATTGCTAATGCTCTCTTAGTTCCACAGGATGAGTACGGTCCTAATAACATCGTAAGCAGCTCTCATGATCTGACTCGTCAGGTTTCTAAGATGCAGGAAAACATCAGTATTGCTAAGAAGCAGGTTGATACTTTCCGTGGTATGGTTGGTGCTCGTGGTGCAAACATTGATGCTATCATCAAGTCCAACGAGTCTATCCATGACATCAAGAAAGAGTCTGATGCAAACGTAGTTGAAGCTGATGCTTTCACTGCAGTATCTGATCTCATGCAGGCACAGGCTGCGCTGCAAGTAGCACAGCAGTCATACCAGGTTGTTCACTCAGCAACCCTGTTTGACTTCATGAGATAAGAACTAAAAGTTTCTATCTAAACAGAGGCGAGCCTTAGTGCTCGCCTTTGTCGTTTTAGGCGATCAAACTTGTTTAAAACGTCCTAGCATCCTATCTGAATCTTCTGTGATCTTCTGAATAGCAGATCTGTTTTATTCGGTGATTTGATACAGTGATCTTTGGGACTAGTGATCTGTTTTAGGCATTGCAGAGATCCTGTGATCTAATGTATTGGTGAGCTGTTTTATGTGGTGCTGAGATCCTGTGATCTTAGGGATTGGCGATCTGTTTTATGTGGTGCTGAGATCCCGTGATATTAGGGATTGGCTAACTGTTTTATCTGGTGCTGAGATCCTGTGATCTTTTGACGCTATGATCCTTGTGGAGTGAGGGCTGCGTGGTGTGGTCGTGTGTTGCTGTGTAAATGTTGCTGTGTTTATTATTGAGATGACTCAGAAACGAAAGGTGTAATGTTTCATAAGATTTGATGAACATGTAAAAATGTTTTGATAATGATAGGTAGATCAACTTTTTTGCATGATATTGTTGAATGGTTGGGCAGATGATGTTTGCTTCTCATAAATCTGATAATTATGAGAAAGCGTTGAGGGTATATTGGCTTAAGTGTCGGGAAAATGCTTGCACTAGTTGGATTCTTTCTTGCAATTAAAGAAGTGCTATTGCAGTGCATAACAAACAAATCTGTGTTGTATCGAGCAAAAGTGTAAGGTCGATCATGTATAATCGCTCAACAATTTTTACGGCGATTTGCTGGAAAGCTAAGTAAGTTTTCAAGATCATCACTGTACATATGCCAACTTTTGTAAGTCCTTGGTTTGATATTTACCAAATATCTATGACTAAAGAACTTAGTGTCTATTACTTAGATACAGCGCTGACGTGATCTTTGTGGCTCATAGAAACAAGCAAGGTATATTTCTTACTAAGAGAGCTTGAAGTATCAATGCCATGAAACATAACCTACATAAGGTTTATACACGCCGTACTCATGTTATGCAGATCACAATGATGCATAAACAATCAAGTTAATACGTGATGGTTTTCAATAAATAGCATTGTAAACCGATATAGAATTATGAAAGGGTATTACTCTTTATAAACGACTTGTTTATCTTGTTAGAACAAGGCGAGTAACATTCTTTCTATTGCGTTAAACGTAGACACCTACTGTAGTTATTTATGCTACATGCCTATATGAAGATACTGCTTAATTCTTGGCAGTGGTCTACATATAGCTTATACGCATACACTAGTTACTGCCGCTAATTTTTAGAACGGCAAGACTTGTTTCTCTTATGTTTGAAACTTCAATTATGGTGTTCTCACATAAGACCTTTAAGGTGAATCACTGTAGGTTCAATGACATATCGTCATCATGTATTTACACGGTTAAAAGCCGACTCTTAGATGTTTTCAATTCCTAAGTCCGAAAGCATCTAGAGTAACGATCAGTAGAGTAAATCTGAGCAGATACAGAAGTGGAGAGTAGTTGCTATAGCAACTAGCAGCCTTTGTTGCACTGATCCCTTAACTGATATCTCTTATCGATACTATGATCGCTTTCGGCCTGTTTAAGGTTTGCTAAGCAGAGATTCATGCAGTTTCACTAACTAAGGAACTTCATGCTGCATGAACGGTATTAGGATAGAGGACTCAAAAATGGATTTTTCAAGTGTAGTAAAAACTGACCTTAGTGTCAGGAACACCCTGGATGCCAAACGTAAAAGCCTTCCATCAGCTCCTGAGGCATCTAAAGTACATGACAGCAAAGATGCTCCTGTAAATGAAGCTAAGAAGGTTGATGTTTCTTCAGCTCTCTCAGCTCTCAACAAGACTAATGCTTGGAAGCAAGAATCTGTATCCGATAAGGCTGCAGAGCGTAGCACTCTGCGTGCTAATGAAAGTGAGCAGCAATCTCGTATCCGTCAAATGCGCGAAGAGGCCGCTCTTGAAGACAGAGAAGAGCAGATTGAAGAGGCAAGAGACAAGGCTAAAGAAGTCATTGACTCACTGAACATGAAGCAGGTAGCACTGCGCTTTGATACTGCTGAAGATTATGACAATGCACGCGTAATTAACGTAGTTGATGCTAAGTCCAATGAAGTCATTCGTCAGATCCCATCAGAGGAGTTCTTACGCGTCTCAGCAGCTATTGCAAAGTATGAGCAGCGTATTGCGCACGACGAAATGACCCAAGATCCTTCTCTCAAGGCCTATGGTGTTGACAGCAAGAACGTAAATGAGTCCCTACGTGGTGCTGTATTAGAGACTACTGCCTAAAGAGTATAGATCTACAAAGTCTAACTACCGTTTGTGTAATAACTACATTAGGTGTAAAGAGGCCTTGGTATCAACCTGGGCCTTTTTTGTTTTTTGGCCATATTGCTTATAAAGGTTGTAGCTAGTACGTTATTATGAGTAAGAGGTTGTATTGTCGATAACGAGCAAAGATAAGATCACAAGTGAATTTGTCGTGATCTAACCTCAATTTAAGCAGTTTGGCAAAGCTGTTGCTAGAAGATAGCAAGATTTTGTATCAATAATGAGCTTGGCCGTAGCATTAAAAGTCGCTAACTTTCCCGTATAATAAGGCGCGAACGAGTGTGACTAAGCAATCATTTTGGCTCAAGTTCGTAGTCTTTGCATAGCCTACACTAGATGTGTATGTTAAAATCATTCAGTTGAGTGATACCGCAATTGCCGCAGTAACATAGGCGTGGCAGATAGGTATACGAAGATAGAAGATCTCGTATCAGTTGCGGTTTTGAATGCACTGACTGTGTTTATAACTGTTTCTCTCGCAGATAGGTGTGCCGTCATGTGCATCAAAGATTTTGCGGACGAATAATATAGGAGAATGAAATGTACGGACGTAACCTTAAAGCTTACAATCGTACAAAGCTTGAAGCTGAGCTCCTCGTAGCCTCCCCTCACCGCGTTACTCAGATGCTGTTTGAGGGTCTTATCGAGCGTTTAAATCAGGCTAAGGGCCATATTGAGACCCGTGATCCTGCAAAGAAAGCAGAGTTCATCGGCAAGGCTATGGGTATTCTCAATGGTCTTCAAGGTGCTGTAGATCCAAGCTATGATCCTGAGCTCGGTAACCGCATTATTGGTTTATATGATTACATGAAAGATCGTCTCAACGATGCCAACATCAACGATGATATTGGTGCTATTGATGAGATCATCCGTCTGATCACTCCAATCAAAGAGGCTTGGGATAACATTCCTGACGACATCAAGGAAGAGCAGAACAAGGCTATTACCGAGAAGTTTGAAAGCATCGACGAGCAGCAGCGTGAGCGTAACCGTAAGGGCTATGCATACGACTAAGCCATTCGTTAATGGACTTCATGAAAAAAGGGAAGACTTCGGTCTTCCTTTTTTGTTTGTGGGGTCAGCAATTAATGGTATATGTGGCTGCAGAAATTAATGGTATCTGCAGCTGCAGTAATTAATGTTAGCTGTAGCTGCAGCAATTAATGTTTGCTGTGGCATCAGACTTTGTTTAAAGCTTTAGGCATTAAAAAAGCCCGCTGTGCAAGCATAGCGGGCTTTTTTATGGGCATGGCCTAGAGCCATGAAGATTGTTCTTCTTATCTACTAATTATATAGTGTGAACAGAGAAGGTGTTGGTGATACCGGTAGGAACCAGAGCACCGTTAACCATGCAGATGGTGTCACCCTTCTTAGCCAGACCGGTCTCTAAAGCGATCTTCTTGCCGAGCTCGAAGAACTCATCGGTAGACTCGATGCGGTTAACAACCTGTGGGATAACGCCACGAACTAAGCAAAGCTGACGAGCAGTCTTCATGTGTGGAGTTAAGGCTAAGATGTGGGAAGTAGGGAAGTACTTACGCAGAGCCTTTGGAGCATTGCCGTGCTCAGTAGCAACAACGATTAACTGACCACCTAAAGTCTCGGTAGCCTCAACAGCAGCTAAGGAAACAGCCTCAGTAGTGTTGAGATCCTTGTGGCGGTAGTCAACACGTGCCTGAACTTCGCGGTCAGAACGACGGCAGATAGTAGCCATGGTTGAAACAGCCTCTAGAGGATACTTACCCTTAGCAGACTCACCAGAGAGCATAACAGCATCGGTACCATCAAGAATAGCGTTAGCAACGTCGCCTGCCTCAGCACGAGTAGGACGTGGGTTCTTGATCATGGAGTCGAGCATCTGGGTTGCAGTAATAACTGGCTTGCCAACCTCGTTGCAGCGCTTGATCATGTGCTTCTGGTGGAAAATAACTTCCTGAGCTGGAATCTCAACGCCTAAGTCACCACGAGCAACCATGATACCGTCAGCAGTAGCTAAGATATCTTCGAAGTTATCGATACCTTCCTGGTTCTCGATCTTAGCAATGATCTTGATCTCGCTGCCGCCGTTAGCGTCTAAGAAGTTACGGATGTCCTGTACGTCCTGACGGTTACGGGTGAAAGAAGCAGCAACGTAGTCAACGTTACGCTGAATACCGAAAAGGATGTCTCTCTTATCGTGCTCAGATAAGAACGGCATAGAGATGTGGGTGTTTGGAAGGTTAACGCCCTTCTTCTCACCTAAGGTGCCGTTGTTCATAACCTCACAGAAAACTTCGGTATCGGTGGTGCTTAAGACCTTTAATGCGATTAAGCCGTCATCAAGCAGAACGATGTCACCTTCGTTTAAGTCACGTGCTAAGTCTTCGTAGGTAACAGCGATACGCTCACGGTTGCCGATAACAGTGCTATCGGTAGTGATGGTGATCTTCTGACCAGTTACAAGCTGAATGTCCTGACCATTTTCTAACTTGCAGGTACGGATCTCTGGGCCACGAGTATCGAGCAGAACGGCAAAGATCTTACCGGTCTCTTTCATGATGGCTTCTAAGTTGGTAATACGGCCACCGTGCTCTTCAAAGTCACCGTGTGAGAAGTTTAAACGCATTACGTTCATACCAGCGTTTAATAAAGACTCAAGAACCTCACGCATTTCGGACTTTGGACCGATGGTGCAAACCATCTTAGTTTTCTTCAGCACTTAAAATACCTCGTAACGAGAAAGAAATAATTCAACTAATTTTCGGGTGCTGATTATAGCAAAGGAAAAGCAAAGAACAGGTTAAGAACAGTCAAAAGTGATAAAAAATTTTTTTCTATTACAGTATTTTATAAAGTCAGTTAACTAAATCTTTGATATTCCTATAAAGCTGATTTATTTGCGTATTATGTGCCTGGATCCAAGTAGCCAAGCATCGGGCTTTGTGAGGGGGTAGAGCTTAAATTTGCGCTTTCTTGCGCTCAAAACGGCTTTTAGGCCAACTTTAGGTGATAATTGAAAGATAGCTCACAGAAATTTGGAAAAATCTGTGTTTTAGCAAAATTTTCATAAGTATTACTTATGGATTATGGTTATAAAACCTTATATATAAGCCAAATGATGTAAAAAGAAATACTTCAAATTTTGAGTTTCACTTTGGTAATTGCTGTGTAAGCATACTTGTCGTACAGGCTGACATACAAGTCAGATCATGAGGCAAATTAAGTGTAGATGCGCTTTGGCTTGTGTTTGAGGCAGTATGTTTCTGCTACAGATAGATAGTTGTGATCGTATGAATACATGGCTTCAGCTTTTGAAGCATGACTGTGTTGGTTGTTAAAGCGCTATGAAGTTCAATGATGATGAGCTGTTGTGGCTAATAAGAGATCTTATATTGCTAAGAGAAGAGGGTGAGGATAGGGCTAGAAAGACTTTGGCATTTGCTACCTGATGCTTCGGTATAAAGGTGGGGTAAATAGGCACAAATACAAAAGGCACAAAAGCAAATAGCTCACAAGAAAAGGGCACAAAAACAAAAGGCGCAACCAAAATGGAAGCGCCTTTTGTTTTCAAATCAAACGATTAAATCGTTCTTATCTTAGAAGAGCTTTGCGTAAGCAGCTAAGATTAAGAAGAAAGAACCGAATGAGAAGAAGCATGCTGCACCGTAGAACACATAGTGGTGTAACTTAGTGGTGTGAATACCAACATCGTGGAGGGAGTGGTATAAACGGTGGAAGCAGTGGAAGAACATGGTGAATAAAACCACGAACAGGATGAGACCAACGATCCAGCTGCCGAAGATTGCCTTGGCCTGTTCAAAGTTTAATAAACCAGAGGTTAAGTCTGGTGATGATAAACCAGCTGCTAATAAGATTACTAAAACAGCAGGTAATACCATAGCAACGGTCATACCGCCGGCACCGAATAATAACCAGAAAATTGGCTCATCGGAACGTACTGGCTTTTGCATGATGATTACTCCCGAATTACATGCTGGCGAAAGCAGCAATTAAGATAACAAGAGTAGCACCGCCCATTGCAGCGTATAAAGCGCCAACAACAGCAGTTTCAGGTACTAACTCAGTAGTGTTCTTGTTCATGAATACACGAACAGCCTTAGGCATAAGAGCAAACCAAGTTACAGCATGGAATACGCTAGCGCCTAATACGGCAACGTTAAGTAACATTACCAGTGGGTGGGCTAAGAATGAATTAACATACCAAAGCCATGGGGCTGCTGATTCAACAGTAGCAACTTCACCGCTGAAGTCGCACAGTACGAACATGAACACGCCTAACATGATCTCAAGTGCGCCGAAAAGGGCTGCAGCAGCAGTACCTTCACGGAGCATGTAGCGGAAGTAGAACGGATTCTTTGTCCACCAAGTAGCCTCAAACTTAGGATTGTAAGGCTTGCGGTAATTCTTTACATCGCTCATTGTTTTACTCCGGCTTGAACATTCTGATGACGTAGTCGGTAGCACTCATCTTCTTGCCCAGCTGAATTGCAGAGCTTGGATCTACGTGCTTAGGACAAACCTCGGAGCAGTAACCAACGAAGGTACAACCCCAAACACCTTCCTCAGCTGAGAGGTAAGGTAAGCGATAAGCCTGACCACCGTCGCGGTTGTCGATGTTGTAACGATATAACAGGGTTAAAGCGGCTGGGCCGATGAACTCCTTGTTAATCTTGTACTGAGGGCAAGCTGCATAGCAGCAACCGCAGTTAATGCACTGAGCAAACTGACGGTAAGCTTCCATCTGCTGAGGAGTCTGCTTGTAAGCCTGGTTTAATGGCTTGTTCTTGTCCTTCTCAGCTGGGATGATGTAAGGCTTAATGCGCTCAATCTTCTCAATGAGATCGGAGATGTCAACAACGAGGTCGCGCTCGATTGGGAAGTTATCAAGTGGAGCGATCTTGAGCTCTTTGCCCTCGTAGTCACGTAAGAAGGTCTTACATGCTAAGTGAGGAACACCGTTAACCATCATACCGCAAGAACCGCAAACGGCCATACGGCAAGACCAACGGAAAGAAAGGCTTGGCTCGAAGTGATCCTTGATGTAGAACAGAGCCTCGAGAACTGAAGTCTCGTGGATGTAAGGAACGTCGAAAGACTGCTCCCATGGCTTCTCGTCATGCTCCGGACGGTAGCGGAGGACGGTAACCTTCATAGTCTTTTGCTGTGGTGACATTATTACTTAGCCTCCTGCTCTTTCTTTGCCTTTGCAGCTTCTGCAGCTTCAGCTTCAGCGCCGTATACACGCTTAGCAGGCTGGAAGGTGGTGATCTTAACTTCGCTGTAGGAAATATCTGGCAGACCAGTTTCCTTGTTGTAGATAGCAAGAGTGTGCTTGAGGAAGTTCTTGTCGTCACGCTCTTTGTATGCACCATCTGGACCGTCTAAGCGCTGGTGGGAACCACGAGACTCTTTACGGTTGATAGCAGAGTGAACCATGGTCTCAGCACAGTCTAAGGTGTAACCAAGCTCAATTAAGTTCATCCACTCGGTGTTGAATACGCGGCTACGATCGGTTAAGCGAACGTTAGGCAGACGCTTGCGCAGACCCTTCAGGACATCGATAGTCTCCTGCATGGTCTCCTGCTCACGGTAAATACCAACGCCCTTTTCCATGCTCTCGCCCATCTCAGTACGGATCTTGTACTGTGACTCATTGCCCTGAACATCGAATAAGGATAATGCACGAGCCATAGCAGCTTCAGCCTGACGGTCGAGCTCCTTAGAGTCGTGAGCCTTAACCTCGTGTGCGCGCTGTGCAGCAACGTCACCAGAGAGCTTACCGAATACAACGGTCTCAACGAGAGAGTTGGAACCTAAGCGGTTTGCACCGTGGATACCAACGGAAGCACACTCACCGGCAGCGTATAAGCCTGGCATACGGGTAGCGGTGTTGCCATCAGTCTCAATACCACCCATGGTGTAGTGAACTACTGGGCGAATTGGGATAGGCTGCTTAACTGGGTCTACACCTGAGTAGGTCATAGCCAGTTCGCAAATCATTGGGAGACGCTCGTGTAAGTACTTCTCACCTAAGTGGGTCAGGTCTAAGTGAACTGCCTCACCTAAAGGATACTTAATGGTGCGGCCCTTACGTGATTCCTGCCAGAAAGCCTGGGAAACACGGTCACGTGGACCTAATTCCATGTACTTGTTCTTTGGCTGACCAACTGGGGTCTCTGGGCCAAGACCGTAGTCTTGGAGGTAACGGTAGCCGTCCTTGTTGTACAGAACACCGCCCTCACCACGGCAACCTTCGGTCATTAAGATACCGCAGCCAAGAAGGCCGGTTGGGTGGTACTGAACGAATTCCATATCACGGATAGGTACACCGTGACGGTAAGCTAAGGAGATACCGTCGCCAGTTACGATGCCACCATCGGTGTTGAAGATGTAAGCACGGCCTGCACCGCCAGTAGCGATAATTACAGACTTAGCATTGATCTGACGGAATACACCGTTCTGCAGATCATAAGTTACAACACCACGGCACTCACCATCTTCAACGAGTAAGTCTAAAACGAAGTGCTCGTCAAAACGCTCGATTGATGGGAACTGAACGGAGGTCTGGAATAAGGTATGGAGCATGTGGAAGCCGGACTTATCAGCGGCGAACCAAGTGCGTGGTACCTTCATACCGCCGAAACGACGTACGTTAACGTCGCCGTCATCCTTACGTGACCATGGGCAGCCCCAGTGCTCTAACTGGAACAGCTCTTCAGTGGTGTGACGAACGAAGTATTCAACTACGTCCTGCTCGCACAGCCAGTCACCGCCAGCAACGGTGTCCTCAAAGTGCTTCTGGAAAGAGTCATCATCACGAACTACACCAGCTGCACCACCTTCTGCAGCCACAGTGTGGCTACGCATTGGGTAAACCTTTGAAATAAGTGCAACGCGAAGCTTTGGATCTGCTTGAGCAACTGCGATAGCTGCACGTAAGCCAGTACCACCAGCACCGACGATTGCAACGTCAGCTTGAATTTTTTCCACGTGTATCTCCTAAGCCTTGAGTGTGTTATCGCACCGCGATAAACCACCCGGCAAACAGCAAAAATCGTGATTAATATATCACAAGAGGATACATATTTTCTCGCGTAAAACCTAAGTACGATCACGAAAATGGATACACATAATGAACCAGATTCTAGATATGCAACCGAGGTCATTTTTTTACCTCTTGTAGAGGCAAAAAACTGTTTACACGAGTCAGTAAAATGATAACTAAGTTGTGTCTCTTAATCATCAGATTTGCAAGCCCAGACCTTTCGGCGTAGTCCTGATTTGGGTGTCAATGATCTAAAGCTTATTGATTAGAAAAACGGGCCACATCAAGTTGTTTAACCCTTTGAGTTCTAGAGCTTAGAGCAAGACAAAATCGGTTACTAACATACAAGCGTCACATTAGTTTAAGTTAAGGGGGCTTAACTACAGCAATCTAATGTGTTTGTAAGCATATGGTTGCTCGTAGCAACACTGCTTTACTAAAGGAACAACCGCTGAAAAGTCAGGATTTGCACTTGAGAGTTTTGCTATCAACTCAACAAATAATTTGTCAGTTGCAGCAAGGCTCCTGGTAAGCTGCAGTTTTGATCGATGTCTTCAACTGCATAACTCATTAAGCCTGATAAGGGAAGCTATGTGCCTTAGCAAGTAGCTTCGGTTATCTTAAGTCCAAATGAATCTGGGTATTCTAACCTGAATAGTTTAGTGCTTGAGAACTTGGATCCCAAAAATGCGATGTTGCTATACAAATTTTTGCGTGACAGACGCGCACCAGAGTAATTGCAAGTGCTTAAGTACAATCAAATGATTGAATAAGAACAATTAAAGCTACATAAATTACAGCTCATAAGACGACTTTAGTAGCTTTTAATACAACCTCTAAATCATGGTGATCTTTAAAGCCGTAATTTGTGTTGATCTAATGCAATGGACTCATGTCCTAAACTGTTAGTCTCTCCAAGCCTAGCATGTGAGCTTACTTATTAGGATTGATTAAGCAATGCTTACACGGTTTTAAGTAATGAGTTACCAATAAGACTTTCACTTTTGTAAGTGTATTGATCTAATAAAAGTATGCTGAGTTAACAGTGGTCACGATCTTAATCGGAGGTGATCTAAAGAAACGGTGATCTTGAGCCTATTGGCGATCTAAAAATAAAGCTATATTCATAGCCTACTGATCTTCAAAGAATGAGTGATCTTTTATTGGGGTGGCTCATTTCAAGGTGGCGATCTTAAACGCTCGTATGGGGGTGAGATCTTAAGGTAGAAAGGGGATGGAGGAGGTAGCAGGATGGAGCTTGGCGGTGAATGTAGAAGAATGGATCTTGGCGGGGGATGTAGCGCAATGGAGCTTGGCAATGCCCAAGATCTCTTAGCTGAGATCTTGGGAAACTTACATGTAAGGAAGCTAAATTAGCTATTTGCGAGAGCTGTATTAGCGATCATAGGCTGACCCATCTTCACAACGGCACCTGAGGTGATTGATGAGTGAAGATCGCCGCCTTGTACTGGCCATAAAGTAATAACGGTAGAGCCGAACTTGAAGTGTCCGATCTCATCACCACGCTTGTATCTAAGATCCTTATCAGCGTAGTTCTTGATCTCAATACCGCTGCGACGGACTACGGTACCATCCCATACAGTGCCAATAGAACCAACCATTGCAGCACCAACCATGATGACAGCCATTGGGCCTAATTCGGTTTCAAAGATACATACCAAGCGCTCGTTCTTGGTAAAAAGATCATCCATATAAGAGACGTTGCGACGACCAACAGGGAAGTGACGACCTGGAATATGAATGGTACGTAAGAGCTTGCCATCTACTGGCATATGGATACGGTGGTAGTTAGCTGGTGAAAGGTAGGTACAGCAGAACATACCGTTTTCAAATAAGTCACTATCTTCTTTAAGACCTCCAACTAAGGCACGTAAAGAGTAGTCAATGCCCTTAGCTTGGATGAGACGGCCAGACTTAATAGTAGCTGCTTGCCCAACAGTACCATCTACAGGAGATACTGCTTTGCACTCACTTTCAGAGGCGATAGGGCGTGCATCTTCCTTAAGTTTACGGATAAAGAATTCGTTAAAGGTTTCGTAGCTCTTTAAATCAGGATTAGCGCATTCTTCAAGATTGATCTTATAAGTAGTCACAAACTTTTTAATGAGCCATTGAGTGAAACCACCCATCTTTGCATCGGTAAGCTTAGATGAAAGAAAGGTTAAAGTAGAGAGTGGGGTAAGGTACTCAAAGACCTTTAAGATTAGACCGAACATGTAAGTTCCTCAAAATGTTCTCAAGTGGCAAATGGTAATCTGTAAGCGTACTCATCTACATGTTTGAGTAGGGGACGAGATTCATTTGCACGTCTTAAGCCACATAATTAATCAGATTTGTAGGAGCAATTAACAGTTTTGAAAAATATAGATAAATGTGTTATTATACATTTATTATGAGCACATATAAGATTGGACAATTTGCTAAATTGGTACGCCGTACCCCAGCTACGATCCGACGTTGGGAGGCTGAAGGTAAAATAGCTAGTAAACGCCTGCCTTCTGGACATAGGTATTTTGATGATTCAGACTTGCGCGCAGTGATGGGCGTTAAAGCTGAGCATAGAAATACAGTTGTCTATTGTAGAGTCAGTAGCAAGGGGCAAAAGCAAGATTTAGAGCGTCAACTTGAGTCCATGCAGATTTGGGCACTTAGCAGTGGTACA
>NZ_AXWV01000039.1 GCF_000482845.1 Anaerobiospirillum succiniciproducens DSM 6400 | reverse complement strand
CTAAGAACGAAATGAAAAGTTAACAACTTCAGTCCCAAATGTACTACAGGCGCAACATATAAGGCCTACAGTTCAATGTGTGCACATTAACTTCGTTCTAAGAACGAAATGAAAAGTTAACAACTGCATAACCGGAGGTATGTCCTGGAGCTGCATATGAAGTTTGCGCCTCAATATGCGCACATTAATTTCGCTCTAAGAACGAAGTGAAAAGTTAACAACTGCATCGCCAGAGGTATGGCCTAGAGCTGCATATGAAGTTTGTGCCTCAATGTGTGCACATTAACTTCGCTCTAGAGAACGAAGTTAAAAGTTAACAACTACAGCACCAGAGGCTATACCAATCGCAGCAGATGAAGCCCATACTTCAATGTTTGCACATTAACTTCGCTCTAAGAACGAAGTGAAAAGTTAACAACTACAGACCCATAGGCATGGGCAGGCGCAGCATATGAGGCCTACAGCTATATGTATGCACATTAATTTCGCTCTAAGAACGAAATGAAAAGTTAACCATATTTAGAACGGTGGAGATGAGCGAGAATACTTGGATAGGTCTGCAAAAGAAAAGATGGCTGCAGTAATGACAGCTAATATGAAAAGATAGGGCAGGGGAAAATGAGTAAATAATAGACACGTACAGGAGGGAGGCTAATTTGCCAATGTTGTATCTATTGACACATTAACAAATCCACAAAATTAGCGTGGATTTTGAAAATGTTGTACGGGTAAGTGCCAGGTTTTAAAAAGTATTGCCCACATAGCCCCAAGGGCTAATGCCCTTGGAACTAAATGTGTGCGAATACAAGTACTCTTACTGTTGCCCGTGCAACATGGGGTTATATATTAACCCATTGCAGAGACTAAGTAGTTCAGAGACTGGTTGTAGCCAGCAATGGTGGTATCAAGGCGAGCATACTTCTGACGTAAAGAAGCTTCGTACTCAGCGATGTACGCATCATTCTTGGTTAAGTCAGCCTCGTAGTCCTTAATCTGAGCGTTGAGGTCGTCCTCACGCTTCTTTAAGAGACCATCAGACTTAGTGTAGCTGTCAACGGTATCCTTTAACTGAGATAAGATACCAATCTTGTTGCCGTTCTTGTCCTTCTCATCAGAAGAGAAGATCTTAACAACAGCGTTGAAGTTATCGGCAATGTTCTCCTTGAACTTGGTTGAGTCTAAGGACATCTTGCCTTCTTTGTCGATCTTAATACCAATGTCGTAAATGTTCAGACCAGAGCTGTTAGCAGATACGTTGGTCATCATGTTCTGGATCTGAGACTGCAGACCACGGAGCATGGAGTCACCAGCGAGCTGACCACCGTCGTAGTTGTTGGTACCGTCGGTGTAGGTATTGTGCTCGTAAAGGGCACCCATGGTATCCATGAGAGTGTTGTATGCAGTTACGAATGCCTGCATCTTCTCAGTTACCTTCTCGGTATCAGCAGTGATCTTTACGTTATTGGAGATATAACCAGTACCCTTGTCGTCTTTCTTGGACTCGCGGTGTACATCAATGGTAATACCAGAAATAGCGTCACGGAACTCGTTGGTCTGGGACTCAAGATCCTGGCCATCTACAGTGATCTTTGCATTCTGGCCCTGAGTTACAGTCCAACCCTGCTTAGCCTTATCTGAGTCTACGCCCTTGAACTTATCGGAACCAGCACCAGCGTCGCCAGTGAAGTCCATCTTGATGTTGCCCTTGTCACCAGATACACCAGAGTCGATAACCAGCTTGGTATCGCCATTGGCTAAGGTAACGGTGGTAGCAGAAACACCAAGGTCGTTTTCGTTGATCTTACGACGGATGGAGTGGATGTTGTCGTCAGCGGCAACGTCGATCTCGATCTTACGCTCAGGACCAACCTTACCAGTCTCATCCTTAACACCAGGAAGAGTAATGGTCAGCTTGCCCTTACCGAACTTATCGGTATCCTTGAATACTTGCTCGAGCTTCTCGTTCTTAGCTACCTGAGTAACAGTAATATCGTACTCACCGTTGGAAGCATCATCCTTGGTGCTTACGGTGAAGTATGGGTTCTCAGTTGGAAGATCGGTAGTAACCTTACGAGTATTGAAGCCATTGTCCTCGGTCAAAGCCTTAATGGACTTCTGGAACTCTTCAAGAGCGCTCTTTAACTTACCAACACCTGAAAGGGTGATGCTGGTCTCTTCCTTCTTCTTGATTACATTACGGTTAATTTGGCTTGCTTTAGCCTGAACGGACGCAGCAATAATGGACTCAAAGTCCATTCCGGAAGCGGAACCGGCAGAAGTAATTTGTGATGCCATTTTGCACTCCTAGTTATTCGCACATTGCCTAGGTTTGTTGCCTAGACTGTAATTGAGTACTTGAGTTTGGGAGTTAATCCCTTTCACTTTATATAACGGTGTGAAAACTAAAACTTAAGACTTGAAAGTAACGATTTCTGTAAAACTGTATAGACAGTATCTTATGAGCCTTGTCTGTATGTTTTGCAGTAGTTTGCCTATAAAGTGTTTTGCCGCAAATTAAGTAGGCAGGCAATTGATTAGCACTTGTTCTGGCTTTGTTACATCAAGCTAAGGTATGGTTTTATCTACCGTTTACTTGTAACGCTAGCCTATCTTATACAAGTTCTAAGCCAATACGTACAAACTTGCAAAAATCTTTATTAAACAGCATAAATAGGCCTGTTCTACGACAGGGGTGAGCGCAAAATACCACGGCAAAAAGCACAAATTTCCAAGGTCAATGCGGCAATCTCTACCATATGCGTGATGTACTCAAATGTCTCTGGTTTCTTTCTTAAAGACATAAGACTTTACTTGGCTTGAAAAGCTATTTCTACAAGTATTCATCCATCAATCGGCTTAAGTGCGGCTTTTCAGGTGTCTTCGTCCTAAGAAACTATTTGTGAAACGCATAGCCATGTAAGACGTAGCAAGACAAGGCTTGTGACAATGTAGCTTTAGCTATGTGAAACGTTGGAGAAACAAAAACCGCTAGGAGCACAATGTTTACGTAGTCACAAAGTCTTTATAGCCTTTAAGTCGCTGTAAGTGTAAGAGCAATCAGGCATTCATGGTACAGGCAGGTGGTTGAGTGCGCTTTGCAGCTGTAATGGTAGCAAGTGTAAGATCTTACCGATCTCTTGCCGTCTTAAGATCATGGTTGCGATCTTAACTTCGCCTAAAGATCACAGCTGCGATCTTTGAGATCTTTTTTTAGCCCAAAGATCGCAGCTAACAGAGTAAAGATCTCAAGGGATAGCCATGATCTCAAAGGGACTGGTTAAAGATCTTGTTAGACCTCATAAGATCTCATGAGCAGTAGATTCAGTAGGATCTCAAGATCTTGCCGCGAACGGCATTGACTCAAAGTGTTCAACTAATTCTATGTGAGTTGAGTTCACCCTTTATATCCTTTATATCCCTTGTATACATGAGTAAATGTATAGCTGCACTCGTATGATGAGTGGGGCCAAATATACCCAAGATCTCAAGTTGCGAACTATGCTTGAGATCATTGGATAAGATCTTGGGTCTAGCTGTTTAACTGAGATCGCATGTAGAGATCTTGAGTTAGTGCTTGAATAGTGCTGAGTGCTGATCTTTAGGTTTGGGTGAACATTCAAGATCTTGAGATCTTAAGTTATGGCGATCTTAAGATCTCAGCATTTGGTTGTAGATATGGTCAATCGCTATCTGTTAAATCATGAAACCTTTTCTAAAGAAGATAGGCTACTGTATCTATACTTTAATCATGGCAATGCAGGCAAGTACGTGTATCTGCTGCTGAAGTGAGATTGTGGGGACCACGATCTTTGATCTTGTTACTGCGCTTGTTTCTGATCTTTTGTTTAGAGCAGAGACTAAAAAGCCCTGCATAGCAGGGCCTTTTAAGATAAGAATGGTTCGTTGATTAGAGCCAGCCTTTCTTCTTGAAGAAGATGTAAGTAATGGTTGCCGATATGAACATTAGGCATATGGAAAGTGGGTAGCCAAATTCCCACTCAAGCTCTGGCATGTATTTGAAGTTCATACCATAAAGACTTGCAATCCAGGTAGGAGGCATGAACACTACAGCAGCCACAGAGAAGATCTTGATGATCTTGTTCTGCTTATGGTTGGTGTAGCCCATGGATGCTTCTAGCTGGAAGTTGATCTTGTTTGCCAGGAATTGGGTGTGAGGCAAAATGGACTCAATATCGTTGAGCACTTCATCAATGGAGCGCTCTTGGCGATCGTCTAAAGTAGTTTCAAAAGACTTTTTAATGAAGCGTAATGCACGACGGGTATCGTATAGAGCCTGAAGAATCTGACCGTTAAGTTCCTCTTGGCGCACTAACTCGCGTAAAGTGTCCTCAACAGTATCGTCTTGGAGAATCTGATCTGCAGTTTCATCAAGTACGCCGTATGCATCCTCAATAAGGTCAGAGAGCTGATCTACCTTGAGATCTTGCAAGGTTAGCAGAATATCTAATGCAGAACGAACGTCAGCCTTACCGAAACGAATATGGTAGCGAAGTAAGCGTACGATAGACACATCATCTTCTCTGAAAGAGATAAGAAGATTTTTGCGCATGATGAACGACATGTTCACGCCACGGGTGTCATTAGCAAGACGCTGAGGGAATAAGGAGAGGATGTGAACACCATCAGCACTGATCTTAAAACGGGAGGATGACTCCAGATCGTCCATCTCGTCTTCATCAGGAACGTCCTCAACGAAGAGTTTCTCGAGCCACTCACTCTCTTCTTCGCTTGCTTGATGAACATCTAGCCAAATTACGTCCGAGGGGAGAGCATCTCCGGCTTTTACCTTGATAAGGGAGAGTCTGTTATCGTCGTAGAGTTGGCAAGCTGTAATCATTTGAGTCTCCTGAGGACAGAGTATACAGTTTAACTGTATGCCGTGCTGCTGTTCGTTAGTGTTGCCGATTACAAGCAACGTCGCATGACTGTAACCTTATATACATATGTATACATGGTTCTTAGTCTTTCTCAGTCTATTGCACCTTGAAATTGCTTACAAAGCGCATGTATTAGCCATTTATGGCCTTGTAGGGCCATTGGGCCTGTATACTTTAGGTGAATTTGCAGCTAGTGTCAAACAAAAAATGCCAGCCATATATCCTTACAAAAGCTCGCTGCAGCCATTGTCAGCGGGCATGTCGAGGTGTTAAGAGCTTAACTGTTGTTCTTGAGTAGCATGGTTATAGCGCCATTACTAACATAGCCAACATAAGAGAGTTGGCTTATAAAAGCAGCTTTCTATGTATGTTGAAGTTTTTAGCTTGTTAGACAAGAGCTAAACAAGTTCTTAACTTATACAACTGTAGTTAACTTTATACTTGAGCGTATATAGAGTACTCTCCTTTTGTTAAATCCTATATATAAGCTAATTGCACACTTGACTTCATTC
This sequence comes from Anaerobiospirillum succiniciproducens DSM 6400, assembly GCF_000482845.1. GTDB lineage: Bacteria > Pseudomonadota > Gammaproteobacteria > Enterobacterales > Succinivibrionaceae > Anaerobiospirillum > Anaerobiospirillum succiniciproducens. Next base: position 33,459 of record NZ_AXWV01000039.1, on the reverse strand, counting down.
GTGAGCAAGGATTTAACATTCAGTATATGTAATAATGATTGTTATGTATATTAAAATTGAATGTGTAATTGACAAATCCCATGTATGCACAGTTTCTTGAAAAATTCTTAACAAAAAGTTAACAATAGACTGATAATCTTGCGGCAAAATTTAGCCCCTGTGTTACCATTCACAGGAACAGTGCTTGTGAAGTGAATGCTCTATGCTCTCTTCAGCCCCGTCTCATTCGGGATGCAAAGTGTCTTAAGCAAACTTCCATGTCGCTCTGATTGATTATGCGCCCAACTCATTCTTAATGTTCTTAACATTAAGGCACTCTGTCTGTAGGCCTAAAGCAATCGAGTAGAAAGCTCTATTCAAAATGCTTAATAGCTACTTACAGTGTTCGAGTCTTCTATTGTTTAAAGCTAAAGCTTGAGATTATTGGCTAAAAGTTAAGCCTCAGGCAAAAAAGCTCAGTTAACAAACTGCTACATAAATAGATTTGATACCCAAGCAATAAGTCATGGTACGTATCTTTGGTTGTAGTAAAACTTAAGAACTCTTAAAACGGCAATTAAACAGTCGATAGTGGCAGATGTTTGTCTAGGGCAGCAGGGTCAACAGCACCTCTAGGTACAAAATCTATGATTGAAACTATCTTTATAGTGTTAGTAGGTTTCTTACTCCTGCTAGCATGTATTGACCTGTTTGTCGGTGTATCAAACGACGCCGTAAACTTCCTTAACTCGGCTGTTGGCTGTCGCATCGCTCCGCTACAGGTTGTATTAGTTGTAGCATCTTTAGGTGTTCTCATTGGAGCAACATTCTCATCAGGCATGATGGAAGTGGCCCGAAGCGGTATGTTCCGTCCTGAGATGTTCTCTTTTTACGACGTCATGCTGATCTTCTGCGCAGTTATGATGGCGGACGTGTTATTACTTAACACCTTTAACTCTTTAGGCCTTCCAACTTCTACTACCGTTTCTATTGTGTTCGAGCTCTTAGGCGCTGCAGTTATGGCATCTGCTTACAAGCTTTCACAAACAGGTATGTCATACACAGAAATCTTTGAGTTCATTAAGACTGAAAGAGCTGCAACCATTGTTTCAGCAATCTTGATTTCTGTTGTAGTAGCTTTCTTCTCCGGCGCAATTATTCAGTTTATTCTGCGTCTGCTATTCTCCTTTAGATTCCAGAACGCTTATAAGTACTTAGGCGGTGTGTTCTGCGGCTTCTCCGTAACCGCCATCGTTTACTTCTTAGTCATGAAGGGCGCAAAGGGCGCATCATTCATGAAGCCTGAGTACATTGAGTTCATTAATCAGCACACTTCAACTCTCCTGTGGACTCTGTTCCTTTCTCTAACTCTGTTAGGTCAGATTCTGGTGATGCTGAAGTTTAATGTCTTTAAGATCATTATTCTTGCTGGTACATTCGCTCTGGCATTCTCCTTTGCTGGTAACGACTTAGTTAACTTCGTTGGTGTTCCATTAGCTGCTCTTGATGCATTCGTAGAGTGGACTTCCGCTGGCCATCCAGACATGAACACCATGATGATGAGCACTTTAAATGAGAATACTAAGGCTTCAACCTTATACTTAGGTTTAGCTGGCGTAATCATGGTGGTTACATTATGGACCTCCAAGAAGGCTCACCGCGTTATCCAGACTTCTATTAACCTCTCAAGCTCATCAAGTGGTGAGCATGAGCAATTCGGTGCTTCTACTCCAGGCCGTATGGTTACCCGTTTTGGCTTAGGTGTAGCTCGTGCAATCAAGCAGTTCTTCCCTAATTTCCTGCTCGCCTTCATTGGCCGTCGCTATGTAAAGGCTCCAGTAGTTAAGGGTGAAATTCAGCTGCCTTTTGACTATGTACGTGCATCTGTAAACCTCGTATTAGCATCCATTCTGATTGCATCAGCAACTTCTTTAAAGCTGCCTTTATCTACTACTTATGTAACATTCATGGTGGCAATGGGTACTTCATTTGCTGATGGTGCATGGAGCCGCGAGTCTGCTGTTTACCGTATCTCCGGTGTTATCACCGTTATTGCAGGCTGGTTCTTAACTGCAATGACTGCTTTCACAGCAGCTGCTTTAGTAACATTAGCCTTCTTCTCATTCGGCTTTACCGCCATCTTCCTTTTGATGTTCGTAGTTCTCGTGGTTATTATCCGTAGTAACTTCGTTAAGGCTAAGACCTCAGAGGCATTCAACAGTGTTATTGAGGCTAAGGAAGATAACGAGAAGGTTCTGGCTTCTATTTCACACGCCGTTCCTGCTTACTTTGATGCTCAGCTCGATGTTGTTGACCGTGCACTGGAAAACTTCTTTGCTGATAACGAGTTTAAGCTCCGTCGTGACTTCAACAAGGCATCTAACATTGAGTACGATATCTCCAAGGTTAGATCCGAGTACTACACCTTAGCTACCACAGCACGCTCTGAAAAGGATAAGGTAACCTCAGAAGCTAAACACTTCTTCTACCTGACCTTCTCTAACATGCGAGAGGCATCTAAGGCTATTCGTTACATGGTTAAGAGAGCTATCAACCACGTAGCTAACCGTCACACTATCTTCCAGGGTGAGATGCAGTCAAGTCTTTTAGAGATCGTAAACCGTCTGCATACCATCTCAGCTGACCTGCATAAGATGGCTGCCAACCCAACAGCTGAAAATGTTGAGGCAATGGTTAAGCACGCTAAGAAGCTCAACCGTGATATCGACCGTTCTCAGGTTAACTTAGTAAACATCATCGGCCGTGAGCACGTATCCATGCACTCAGCTGAGATGTACTTAGGCTTCTTACAAGGTATCCGTGATCTTGCTAACCGCTATGTTGCTGTGGCTATGCAAGAACGCGCTTTATCACAGATTGTTAACGGCAAAACCATTGACCGTGCTTTAAACAACTCTGAGATGCGTTCACATGTATTTGGCTCAACCACTCGCACTGGCTCAGAGGCAATGGTTATCTCTTCAGTTGAAGAGGACGATGCTGCAGAGGCAGCTAAGCTTCAGGTCAGTTCCGATGGCGCAGCCGCTGCTGATGCCGTAGCTCAGGCTGCCGCAAAAGCTGCCGAGGCTACAGTGCCGGCTGATCATGCCGATGACCACGCTGATGAGGCCGAGGAAAAGGCTGAACAAGCAAAGGCAACTGCAGCAGATCAGAAGACTGACTCTGTAAGCGACAAGCCTCAGGCTTAATCTATAAAACAGATATTTTTGCCTAAGTTATATTAGTCTCACATGCTAAGGCCTGAAGCAATGCTACAGGCCTAACAACTAAGGCAAATCGATGATTAAAAAGGGAAGAGTCCTTATGGATTCTTCCCTTTTTGCGTTTTAACCCGCTACAAAACTAATCAATTTACAAAAGCTGCCATCACCCACAATCATTCAAACGCAATAGACCATCACCAGAGCGTCATACAGCGATCTTTTAGAAAAAACAGTAAAAGGTACATAACAACCAGTAAATGCACTCTATGCGCACTACATGGCCATTATTGGGCGGGTTAAAGAACAAAGCTTATTGAGCTAGTGAGAAAGGCACGATCCTTAATATGAGGAATGCTTAGAACCTACTATCCTTGTACAAAATGTACAAATGAATAGAAATAGAAAATGCCAAGCAAACGCATATGCAGAAGATCTTTGATGGGGTTTTATGTGCAAAATTGCTTGGATTTAAGCAAAGGAAGGAGCAATTAACAGTTAACAGAGTAGAAATTAAAAAGCCCCTAGCAATGGGGATCGCCAGGGGCTTTATGAAAGCAAAATGCTATCTAGGGATAGGTAAAAAGATTACCTTATTAGCCTAAGAGGCTTAAACCGAGCTGTGGACGGGTATTAGCCTGCATCAGCATGGAAGCGGCAGCCTGCTGAATGATGGACTGCTGGGAAAGGTTTGCAGACTCTTCAGCAAAGTCAGCATCACGAATACGTGAGCGTGCATCAGCTTCGTTAGCAGCAACGTTAGACTGATTGCGGATAGAGCTCTCAAGACGATTTTGGATGGCACCCAAATCGGCACGCTGAGAATCAACGTAGCCAATCATCTGATCCATCATATTAATGATGTTTGCAGCCATGCCTACAGTTGAGAAGTTAACATTGATGAAATCGCCGTTCTGCGCATCCTTGACGAACGCTTTAGTATCACTTGCAGCACCATCAAACTGACCAGCGTCAACGCCACCATCTACAGCAGCGGCAGAGAATTGCAGGTTTACAAGGCCGAAACTGATGGTATCGCCCTTATTTGAGCCAACTTGTAAAGTAATGCTCATAGCATCGCCTTTATTGCCGCCGCCTGCACCACCAGCACCTTGAACGAATGGGTCAATGGAGTTAGTCTGCTTACCGTTTAGGATAGTCTTGCCAGCGAAGGTAGTCTGCTTAGCAATACGTGTGATCTCAGTAGCTAAAGAAGAGGCTTCCTTAGAGAGAGCCTTACGATCTTCTAAGGTGTTAGTGCCGTTATTAGCCTGGACAGCTAAAGTACGGATCTTCTGGAGCATGCCTGAGATCTCATCCATGCCGGCTTCAACGGTCTGGGCTAGAGCGATACCGTCGGAGGCGTTACGGTTGCCCTGGTTGAGGCCATTAATCTGGGATGTTAAGCGATCAGCGATCTGTAGGCCGGCAGCGTCGTCTTTAGCGCTGTTAATACGCATACCGCTTGATAAGCGCTGGTATGTCGTAGTCAGGGAGTTCTGAACGTTGCCTAAGTAGCGTTGACCCTGAAGAGCTGAATAATTGGTATTTACATATACGGCCATGGTAGTGACTCCTCAGATTAACCTAACAGGCTCAGACCGAGCTGTGGACGTGTATTAGCCTGCATCAGCATGGAAGCAGCAGCCTGCTGAATGATGGACTGCTGGGAAAGGTTTGCAGACTCTTCAGCAAAGTCAGCATCACGAATACGTGAGCGTGCGTCAGCTTCGTTAGCAGCAACGTTAGACTGGTTGCGGATGGAGCTCTCAAGTCTGTTCTGGATCGCGCCCAAATCGGCACGCTTGCCGTCTACAGTGCCAATCATTGCATCGAGATGTGTAATCAAAGCTCCAATAGAGCCAGCACTGTCATCTGTCTTTGCCTTAGAAAGAGCTACGGTAAGTTTTCCGTTTTCAATCTTAAAGATTTTGTCGCCTGTCGCATCCATGAGTTCTTTGTTATCTACAATTGCAGAGAACATGACAGATGTCATCTTAAATGAGATAGTATCACCCTTGTTAGAACCCACTTGCAATGTCATAGTGCCTTCGCTGCCAGCACCTTTATCAGTTGCATCTGCACCTTTAGTTGCATCATTGCCAAAGATTGATGAGTTATCAGTCTTACTTGCTCCGTTTAGAACAGTTTTGCCAGCAAATGTTGTCTGTTTGGCAATACGGTTCACTTCTTGCGCCAATGCCTCGATCTCTTTGCCAATAGACTTTCGATCTTCAGCTGTGTTTGTGCCATTATTGGCTTGAACAGATAAGGTACGCATTTTCTGGAGCATTCCAGAAACCTCATCCATACCAGCTTCAATGGTTTGAGCAAGAGCGATACCATCTGCAGCGTTACGGTTGCCTTGGTTGAGACCATTAATCTGGGATGTTAAACGATCAGCGATCTGAAGGCCAGCTGCGTCATCTTTAGCGCTATTAATACGCATACCGCTTGATAAACGCTGGTACGTAGTCGTGAGTGAATTCTGAACATTGCCTAAGTAGCGCTGGCCCTGAAGAGCGCTGTAATTTGTATTGACATAGACTGCCATTGTAATACTCCGTTTTCACAACTCATAGTAAGAAAAGTACATGTCCTTAACTCCATTTGTTTGATTTCTTACTGAGTTATCAGAGTTCAGCTTTCGCTTCCATGTACTTAGATCGCGCTCTAGAAGATGGCGCTCCATTTGCTTTTTTGAACGAGGCTGAACTTTCGTATTAGGACATACAGAACACTATCTAATGTTGGATAAGACTAGTAAGGTCGGTGTAATTGCCTTGTATGGTAGTTATGTTTGAATTGAGCTAGGTTTATAGCACTGTATCTATGCGGGGGATTTTTAGAACCATCTCTCCAATACTAGGTATCTATGATATGCCCTTATTTATGGGGGGAATACGTTTTCACAAAGTGTTATGTTAATTTTTTGTTGTATCTTGTTCTGAGGGGAAACATATTTCACTCAAGTGTAGATCTTACTTTACTGTTTTTGACAAGTAATGTTCTAACGGGCAATAACTCGTGATGTGTATGGAACGAGATCGCAGATTAATTGGGTCGTTGGCATCAGAGTATAGAAAAACATTTAGTGCCTATTGCTTTACATAATGGTTTTCCTATAATAGAGCGCACGGAAAGATGGCAGAGAGGCTGAATGCACCGCACTCGAAATGCGGCAGACCCTTTGGGTCTCGGGGGTTCAAATCCCCCTCTTTCCGCCATTTCAACAACTCATTTCTATTGAGCAAACTCTTGCTCGTTTGAATTCCTCATATACAAAAATCAAAAGTGACCTCTAGCAATGCTTTTCATTAGATAAGTATGTTGTATCTATGAGGTTAGCTAGTCTATGAGTTTTATCTTGCTGAAAAAACAAAGGCCCAAGCTTGGTATCTTGGGCCTTTGTAGAAAATAGGGTGCTAGTTTGTAGCTGCAGCTGTTGCGATTAATCTACAGCCTTCTCTTTGGTTGGCAGAATAAACTCATTGGCTTTTTTAGCTCTCTTGGAACCTTCAGCTGGCTCTGGAACATGAGTTTCTGCTGCAATTTCACGAGCTGCCTTTACAGTAGTGCTTGATTTAGGTGCAGACTTTGTTGCAGTAGCTGTTTTATCTTTTGTTGCTGTAGCAGACTTGGTCTTTGTAGCTGTAGCTGCTCTGGTCTTTGCAGCAGTGGTTGTTGGGGCTTTGCTCTTAGTTGCTGTTTTAGTCTCTAGAGCTTGAGCTTCTTTAGCTGCAGTTTCTTTACTGCTTACAGCCTTTTTTGCTGCAGGCTTCTTTGGTGTAGCAGCGCTTGTAGTGCTTGCTTTGGCGCGAGGGCTTCTAGCAGTAGAGCTAGTCTTTTGTACGGATGCACTCTTGCTTACTTGGCTGCTTTCTTGAGCTGCATTCTCTTTTGTTGTGGCGCACTTTGAATTGCTTGAGCAGTTAATCTTTTCACTCTTACACTTGTCTACTGATGCTTTCTTGCTTGTAGCAAGCATATTTACAAGCTCAGTCTCAGGCAGCATCAGCTGCTCTTTGTCTAAAGACTTACCAGCCTTTAAAGTCTTAGCAGCCTTTTCGAGTTTTTTGATCTCTTTTTTACGAGCCTTATGCTCTTTTTTGAGTTCTTTCTTTTGCTCTGCAATCAGTTTTGCTTGGACTTTCTTGTGCTTGTAAGGGCTGTAAGTCTTAGCAACATGATCAAGGCTATAAGAATGTGGACCGCTTACTAAAGAGCGTACGTCTGGGCAATCAGTCAATTGTGTAGGTACAGCGCTAGTATCTACTTGAGGTGTGGAAATCTTTAAAGCAGTATCAGTCAGATTGGCACTTGCTGATGCCTTGCTATCGGCGTCAGCACTTGGGTTTAGACAAGCAGTACGGATCGGTGCTTTCTGTCCAGGTGCTACGTTGTTAAATGAGTCGTCGTCCACTCGTGGGAGCATAGTGTCATCAATGGCACTCATGTCGTCAGTGGAGAAGTCATCCATAGCAGGAAAGTCATCACCAGATACTCCAATGTCTGCAAAAGGATCGTTAACACTTGAGGTGTTGTCCTCGATGATCTTTGCAGTGCTATTAAACAGGTGGTGATCGATAGAGCTGCCTGATTGATTACGGATTTCTTCATCTAAAGGATCGGCTACGCTGTTGGAAATAGGATCAACGATGTCTTCATCGGAAGGAAGCTGAGTGGCTTGCTCATCTTCAATGCTCTGGAAAATGTCTTGAACGCCAAAGCTTTCATCATCGTCATTCACATTGCCTACGCAACCATCGTTGCTAGCAAAGTCTTGAATGTTCTGAATCTCATTCATCTCATAGAACTTTGAGTAAAGAGACTCCAAGATGTCTGCCGGAACGCAATAAAAGGCTGGTCTGTCATTGACAATAACAGCTATAGGCTCACTCTTAACAGCTTTAATAACTGTTTTAGGATTCTTCTTAAACTCAGCAACACTGATACTGAGATTAGCCAATATCTGTCTTATATGTGCCATAAACAAAGCTCCCTAAGAACTGCTTGTGCATGCACGTGCTTGTCTGAATTGATGCATGACCTAGCTTTGGCTGAGGCAGTTCTAACTCATAGCGTGGTGTGACAGTCGATCCTTAGACCTGAATGAATATGTAAGGGTCTAATCCATAAAATCCATACATAATCAATCAATATTTGATTGTGACAGATGCAACGGGATTTGCAATAGCTTAAAGCTCCTCTTGGTAAAAAACATTAGAAGAGGGGCGTTAGTGCTATACAAAAGTAACTCACTGCACTGTTTATGAATCGAAACAGCTGAATGATTCAAACACGTATTTCTATAATACATGCATCCGAAGTAGCTTGTTTTACCTTTGAGTGAATAATTTAGCACAGTGGATGAGGTACATCACAAAAGCCGCAAACTCAAACTTAGTTTTGCATCTTTATGAGTCTTTTTATAAAGGCAATCAGTACGTTTTTAGGTTGTTGTGGGGCTAGTTGCAAGATGTTTACGCGATGTTTGCGCATCGTTTATACGATGACTGCACTGCTTGTGGTGCTTTTGCGGGGAGGTTTGATGCTATAGCATGCGCTGGGGAAACGCAGCACTATAGCATCGGGGATTTTTGCTGTTTAGGCTTACAAGGAAGTGACGTGCTGTATGGCAGTTAAATGCCTTTTGCATGTCGGCTGCTTGTTCTTTTGGCAAGTCAGCTGTTTGTTCTTGTGGCCAAATTATTCTTCAAACTTGAAAAGCTCGGTAGATAAGTAACGCTCACCAGTGTCAGGCAGAACAACCACGATGGTCTTGCCAGCGTACTCATCTTGCTTAGAGAGCTCTAAAGCTGCATGCATGGCAGCACCAGAGGTGATACCAACTAAGATGCCCTCTTGAGCGGCTAAAGCGCGTGAGGTTGAGAAGGCTTGCTCAGTAGTGACGGTAACGACCTGATCTACTACAGAGGCGTCATAGTTTTGAGGTACGAAGCCAGCACCAATGCCCTGAAGTTTGTGTGGGCCTGGCTTACCGCCGCTAAGTACAGGGGAATCTTGAGGCTCAACAGCGACCACCTTAACGCCTGGTAATTTCTCTTTTAAGACACGACCAGTGCCAGTTACGGTACCGCCGGTGCCAACACCTGCTACAAAGACATCCACCTTATTGTCAGTATCAGAAAGGATTTCTAAAGCGGTAGTGGCAGAGTGAGCACTTGGGTTTGCGCTGTTATTAAACTGCTGCAAGATTACAGCACCCTCAGTGCTGTCGCGCAGCTGCTCTGCTTTGGCAATTGCGCCCTTCATGCCCTCAGAGGCAGGAGTAAGTACTAATTGAGCACCACGTGCCTGCAGGAGTCGACGACGCTCTAAGCTCATGGACTCAGGCATGGTGAGAATGAGTTTGTAGCCCTTGACTGCAGCTACTAAGGCAAGGCCAACACCGGTGTTGCCGGAGGTAGGCTCGATGATGACTGAGCCTGGCTTTAACAGACCTTGTTTTTCAGCCTCTTCGATCATGAACAGAGCGGCACGATCTTTAACGCTGCCACCTGGATTGAAGTACTCAAGTTTAGCAAGAACAGTTGCCTTGGACTCAGAAGTGAGCTTGTTAATGCGAACGAGTGGAGTAGAACCAATTAAAGCGGTTACGCTAGGTGCAATCTTAGACATAAAAAACCTCATAAGCCTTACGGCGGTTAGTTGCTCGAGCCTTTCACAACGCCGCTATTAGTTCAAACTCTTTGCCTAAAGCAATCAAGCTAAGAGCGGGGCTGTGTTTGCCTTTTAGCGCGAGGCGCTAAAGCATTGATGTAAGGCAGAAAACACTGACAGTCATTCATAGTTGATTAAAAAGCTTGATGTACACATGTACACCTGATGTGCTTTTTAACATACCATCACTTTTTGCTCATGTGCAGTAAAAAATTGGTTTCTATGAGATAAATATGCAAGTGTGACACTTTTGCATGTTTAAAAAGACTGTATCTATCGGCTTTATTACGTGCTTTGCACTTTTGTTTTGCGTTGCACCTAAATGACGATCCTAAATAGGGCATAATGATCATCCATAGCCTGTGCAAAGTATGACTATTAGTTAACCTAAGCTTATCTTCAGCTGATTAATACTGTTTTTAAACTGAGCTTGAGTGAATTTTATGCGCCGACTCAGCGCACTCTAAGTCATGCCTTAAGTTGCATGTACATCTATGCACGGTCTATTATGGCTAAAGCACATAGCATCGCGTTCATGAGGTTGTTTGAGCCTATACGATGAGCGCTATGAGTTTATAGTGTGGTAGCAGCAAGTTTGTTGTTTTGAACAAGAGGATTTGGTTATGGACTACTCTGAGCAGTTAAATGAAGTTATTGCAGCGCTCTCTGCTGAAAAGTCACTGCGTGGTCTGTTCCAACAACACCTTGCAGGTAATCCTCTCCCTTCAGCCCGTTCTATAAATGAGATCGTAAAACTTTCACGCGCCATTATCTTCCCTGGCTATTTTGGCTCTTCTAAGATCAATCGCCATACTGTTAGTTATCACATTGGCGTGCAGGTTGAGCAGCTCTTTGGTCTGCTCACAGATCAGATCTGTGCTGCCTTGTGCTTCCAAAGTGCTGATAATGAGCAACATGCCAGAGCCACAGCCTCTTTTAATAAAGATCCTCTTGAGTCAATCAAGAATTCCATGTTTGTTAAAGGAGCTCGTGCTAACTTTTCAAGTGAAGATCACAGCACAGAAATTAGTGCCAATTCCCCAGTAACTTCATGCGGTGAGTACAGCTCTTGCGCTATGAGCACTGCTAAAAAGGATGCTGATAAGCAAGGTGGTGTAGAGAGCGTAAGTTCTATTAGCTTTGGCGATGATGTTCATGACTTGGAGCATGAGCAGGGTATTCAGAGCCTCAAGTTCAATGAAGAGGTCAAAGAGTATGCTCGCTCTCTAGCTGCACAGTACATTTCTAATTTAGAGCTGATCCGCACTAAACTTGCTATGGATGTTAAAGCAGCATTCGATGCTGATCCAGCAGCTACTTCATTTGGCGAGGTCATTTGCTGTTACCCAGGTGTCAGAGCGATCTTCAACCACCGTATTGCCCATACCCTCTTAAACTTAGGTGTGCCGCTGATGCCTCGTGCTATTAGTGAGCTTGCGCATTCGGAGACCGGTATTGATATTCACCCAGGTGCTCGTATTGGCGATAGCTTCTCCATCGACCATGGTACTGGTGTAGTAATTGGCGAGACCTGCATTATTGGTAAGAATGTAAAGCTCTTCCAAGGTGTAACTTTAGGCGCTAAGACTATTCCTGTGGATAGCCGTGGTGTGCCGCTTAATATTCCTCGTCACCCAATCTTAGAAGATGATGTAGTGGTCTATTCAAATGCCACGATCTTAGGTCGTATTACTATTGGACGCGGTGCGGTTATTGGTGGCAACGTTTGGGTCACCGAAGATGTCAAAGCAGGTGGCAAGGTAGTGCAGCAACGAGCTGATCGCTAAAAGAACAAGTCTTGAGTACAAATTAAAAGCCCCTAGTTTTAGCTAGGGGCTTTTCATGTGCCATTAGAGATGGCGCTTAGTTGAAGTGCTGTGATCTTTAGGCTTGATGCTTACCAACAGCGCAGCTGCCTTCAACATAGTCTGATCCTTGTGCACCCTCATACTCAGGGTGGCGCTGTAACCACTTTACTGCATAAGAGCAGGTAGCAACGCATTTGAGGTTTTGCTCACGAGCATAGTCATAAGCAGCCTGTACGAGCTTGCTTGCTAAGCCTTGTCCAGCTAAAGCCTCAGGAACTAAGGTCTTGCGGATATCTAAACCGCCATCGTAAATCTCATAGGTTACAAATGCTCGAGTGTTATCAATTACGAGCTCAAAAGTGCAGTCTTCCTTAATGTGCTTGATTTCCATCGCTATAGTCTCCTGACTAAAAGTGTGTTGCGCTACTGCCCTTGTATTTAGCAAATATAGCTAAATTAGCCATAAGTTATCCTAAGCTTATGGAGCTCTAAATATATTTGCACTGCAGCATACAGTCAAGCTTTTGCATAATGGCCATTAGCTACGATCTCAAGGCATATCCATTAGCTCTTAATTTCTTTAAAAATCCTGTAGATACGCCCTTTATCGCTAGCTCATGAAGATACGATGTGCTTGTTATCTGCACACTTTAGTAAAGTAGTTGAGCAACATATTCACAAGGCCAATGCACAAATACAAGGTAACAGCATGCAAATACTATAGCGCTGCTCAAACGATGGTTAACGCATCGGCAGTAACCATAGGCTTTGTACTTACTATAGACGATTGCAATCACGAAAAGGGTGTGGGCTCAAACTCATCAAGTGAGGAGTAGCTGCACCGTGGATTGAAGATAGGAAAATACAGATAGATGATAAGCTGCTGCGCCTAGCCAAAGAATGGGAAGTAAATCCATATGCTAGGCGCGATGTAGGATAGTTTGACTATTTTATAGGCGGTGGCGACCTTGAGTACGGCTCTCGCGACCGGATACGATGTTTTCGTTGATGAAGTTGGACTGGCTATCAACAGTAAAGCCGCCGCCTTCATTACGGAAAGTGCCAGTGTTAATCATGAGAGCACGCTGTCCGGTATGCACATTAGCGCTCTTTTTAACTGCAAAAGAACCTTCATTTAGGATACGAGCATTGCCTGTAAAGATAGCCTTGCCGCTCATATCCATGGTGTGATTATTGATGATCTGAGCAGAGTTCTTAAGTTGCATTTCAGAGCTTTGGTGCTGACGGAATGCTGCAGCATTTTCAAAAATAGAGTTTTGCTCAAAGAAGAGTTTGCCATCTGGCGCAAACATACGGCGGTTGAGTAATTTTGCATAACCTGAGAGGGCTAATGCAGAGTTCTTGTCTAAATCAATTTTTCCGATGTTTGTGAGCTTTGATTTGTCCTTGAAAGCTAGCATGGATCCATTCTCTAGCTTGATAGTGCCGGCATTTTCAAAGAAGCCATTGTTTTGGAAAGCTATATTAGACTGGTTCATGGTAATAAGACCGCTATTGCGCATCTTAGTATCGCCAGCCATAGATATATAGGCACCTGGCTCAATAAAGAAACGGCCAATGTTTCTAATCTGATTATCACCACGAGTGTTAATCACGGCACCGCCCATCATATTGATGAGTCCAGAGCAGGTAAGAGCCGCCTTATCATCAATGTTTAAGGCAGTCTTTGGCATCATATTTAAATCGCCGCGTACCTCAAAGAAACCACCTGGAGCAACGGTAATAGAAGAGCCACTTTGCAGCACAATATTGCGACCAGCTTTAACAAAGAGCTTGCCTCTAACAGTTACAGGAGTATCAATGACATTACCGCCTTGGAGCTCAAAACATTGATTGTGGCGAATGTACATTGGCACTTGAGTGTCATGGCTAAGCTCAATGCAAGCCATATCAGACTTGTTCTTAAGCAGTCCGGCCTCATTAACAGGGGATTCAACATTAGCAGACTCACTTGGACTATTTAGAAAGTCTTGAGTGGCCTGAGAGTAGGCTTGATCAACAGCATCAGCGCCTAATGCGCTGTTAGCTGCCTGATTTTTCTCAAGGGCATTGTTTGTTCCTTGAGTTTGGCCATTGGCATTATTGTTCGACTGGAACTGTTGAGCAAAGGCAGCATTACGCTCAGCATAGGCCTCAGCAATGGTAGGCTCGTGGCTTTCAGGAGCACTAGCCTCATTTGTAGACAGAGTATTTGCTGATGCTTGCTGGTTGTTCGCGTCAGGAGATACCGAGCTATTGGCTGATACTTGCTTGGTGTAAGTGTCAGGAGATACCGTGCCATCGGCTGATAATTGCTTAGTGTCTGCGTAGTTGTCAGATGGAGCTAAAAGGTTTTTAGAGCTTGTATTACTTGCTAGTGAGCGAGACATAGAAGCTGCTTTTTCACTAGCAGCTTGTGCATTAGAGGCAAAAGCAGCTTGCAGTGCAGCTTTTGCATTTACCGAGCTTACACTCATCGCTGCCTGGGCTGCAGCTCGATCTATGCTTGCAATGGCGTTATCCACTACATTACGTGGAGATGGAATGCCATTTGAGGACATAGCAATTGGAGCTAAGGTAACTGGATCCTGAATCGTACGGCGCATTGCAGGAACACCATAGTTAGCACCACTGTCCATCATACGGTCTGCAGTGCTTGAGCTTTGATCCTCAATAGCACGCGCATGAGATGGGCCCATGCTATGAGAGCCGTTAGAGGCATAAGTGTTTAGATCAGTGCTCTGCTCAGAGTTTTTGCCCATAAACTCGGCAAAAGCCTTAGCTTTAGCCTCAGCTTCAGCTTTGGCTGCAGCTTGTGCAGTAAGACGCTCATGGATAGCTGAAGGCTTAGCTGGTCTTAAAAGATCGTCGCCTGACTGATAGTGCTCACTTTCAATAGGCATTGTACTTGGATCAATGACGCTATATGCAGCTGAAGAGTCATTGCCAGACTGCATACCATTAATAGCAGCATTGCTAGGCTGCATACCATTTGCAGTATTTGCATTGCCTGATTGTATAGCATTTGCTGTATTTACATTGACTGCCTGCATGGCGGCATTAGGATCTTGGGTTGCATTAATCTGCATGTTGGTAGCTGCGCTATTGCCACCATTTATTTGCATTGAGCCATAAGATGAACTCATGGTCATGTTGGAGCTACCAGGCTTAATCTGAATGCCGCTAGCGCCGCTCTGTATGTTAATTGCGCTATTGGTAGCTTTAGACGGTACGCCTTGAATATGAATATTGCCCTGACCAAGGCTTAAGCTATTTTCTGCGGTAGTTGGGATGTTGTTGAGCTCATCAGTGTCGTGCATATAACCATAAGCTCGATCTTGATTGTGCTCTTCTACACCTTGGGCATTGAAATGAGACTCTTGCAGGTCGCCATACTCTTGTGCACTATCAAATTGATTAGCCGCATTAGCACTTGAAACAACACAAACAGAAGCAAACAAGGCCGCTCCCATTAAAGATGGCAGCGCGATGTAATGTAGTGACTCTGTTAGTTTGTTAAAGCATACCTTGCTCATGAATACCCCGTATCTACCTTGTAGCTTTGCAGACTAACAATAATACCAAATAAGCACGGGTCTATCCTGTAGAAATGCCGCTATTTGCGCATCTTTAGCCACAACTTGTCTGTATATGTATAAGGCTAATGGGATCATGACTCAACAAATGCAAGCTAAAACTCAATGAAAGAGGCTCAAAGGGAAAAATGTTCTAGACAGCAACATCAGTGCACTCTCAAATTAAGTTGCAATTAATGAATGAAAGCTGCAAGTGAAGGGAAGAAAGCTCCTAAAAAGAGGGTCTTAAAATATGTCGATTTGCAAAGTTCTGCAAAATTTGCAGTGAAAAGAGGCCTGGTTACCCTAGTCTTACCGAGGAAGTCAAATCTAACTGTATTTTACAAATGTGTAAATAATGAGAGTAAGAAAATAGCTGCAAAGCTAGTACTGGTGGGCTTTTGTCTAGCATACAAGTAGGTTAATCACTATAGGTAAAAGTTAGTTATAGGTTCAACTTTTGGAAAAAAGTTAAAAATTTTTTAGTAAATTGTTGACCTACATCACAAATCCCATTATCATGTGCTCAACAAAACGAACAGAGCAAAGTGATCGTTTTTAAATTAACTCATAGTTAAACTCCTTTTCATAGACAATCCTCCTATTTCCAAAAAAGGCTAAGTGCGACACTTAGCCTTTTTTATTTGTCTAAAGCAAAAGATACCTGCCTTTAAAAAATCATTTCTTTGCATCCGCTGCAAAAATCTACATTCAATATACAGAGCGTAGACTCACCTATCCACAACCAAAAAGGTAGCTGGCAATAATTACGTCTTAGCAAATAAAGACCGCTGTAATACCATTGGGCCAAGTTTTTAAAGGTGTGTTACCTGTGTCATGAGTAGCTTGCCGCTGAAACCTTTTGGGGTTTAGCGAGCAAGCAAACTCGATTTATGAGGTATCCCTAAATCTTTGGATACAACACAGATAACATAACTTATTTAAAAGGAATAACGAGCATTACCTGTTAAGGTGAACTCATCTACATTGGAAGAGCCCTGATAGCCTAAACCAGCACCAATGGATAAGCGCTCAGATTGAGCACCAAAGCCAAAGATTACACCATAGGTAAGGTCATCGATAAACTCGTTGCTGGTATTTAAGTCAGCATTGGAGATGCCGCTCCACTTAACATTGCCGTCAATCTTGTCATCACCAAAGTTGGCAGTAAGATTAAAGTCAATAGAAGGCTTGAAGTTCCATGTTTTAGAGAAATACTCCTTAGAGAAGTACTCCTTGGAAATAGTTAAGCCTACAGGTACAGACATAACATTAGCCTTAGATACGCTTACTGAGCCAATATAGCCATTGCCACTCATATCGTAATCTTCCATATCAATCATGGAGTAACGAAGACCAACGTGTGGAACAATATCTAAACCACGGTAGTTAAAGTTAATTTGACCAGTTACACCTAAGCTTAAATTGGTTGTGTTAAAGAAAGTATTTACCTTACCTGCGTCTGTGTTAGCATCAACATCAGAGTCAACTACTGAGTAGTTCATATCACCTACTATAGAGAAGGTCTTGTAGTTGTAGCCAGCATAGAAGCCAAAGCTGTAGTACTTATAATCACTGCTTACACCATTAGCTGCGCCCTCACCAGAGGAATCACCCACACCAATGTTGGTCATTACACCATAACGCATACCGTCTTCGGAGGTTAAATCAGCACCTAATGCTAAGCCAGTAATAGAAGTATCTGTACCGTACTCAAGATCTTGAGCCTTAAATCCATTGGTTTGACGGTTCTTATAAACTGGAGAGAGCCACATACCGCCGCCCTGACCATTGTTAGCATAAGTCATGAGCATACCTTGCTGACCCATACCAAAACGACCAGCTACAGCCTCATAAGAAGCATTGCCAACTAACATTGCAGCCTCAGCAGAGCCACCAAAGACCCCCATGCGAGCAGCTTGGTCAGCAGCTAAACCATTGGTATCACGAATTACATTCTCTAAGAACGCATTGTAAGCCTTAAAGAATACTTGATAGCTACCATCTTTCTGCTTAACAGCAACGAACTGGCTATCATTGTATTTATCCGTCTTATGTACAGTAATGTTGCCTTGTGTATCAGCAGTGGCAATAGACTCATGAGCAGCACGATCAACAAAGTAATCAGGATCTACACCTGGCTTAATTGAGGAATTACCATTCTCATCGGTATTGCCATAGTACTCTTGCCAGTTCTTGGTTAGAGAAGCATAACCAATTAAGTAGTCACGCATTGGAGTGGATGCACCACGATAAGCTGAATCAATCTTGTTGGTTAAGAGCTTTAAAGTACCGCCAGAGGTAGGGCCACCAGCCTCCATAGTAAAGCCCATAATGCCATTAATAGACTCTACCTTAATGTCATTCCTGCCCTTTTCACCTAAGATGAAAATACCATCATTACCACTATCTTGGAAAATGATAATATCGCGGCTAGAAATGAAGCGGTCGCCATCTAATACAACCTTAGAACCATCCTCAGCTAAGATAGAGGCATTACTTTTATTAAAGTAGATAGCGGAGCCTTCATCTAAGGTTTCTTGACCTACTACTAAAACAGAGCCCTTGCCTAAGAAGATATCAGAGTCAGTCTTAGTACCTGCGCCGTTATAAGCTGCAGCATACTTACCGTTACCAGTCTTATTAAGCTCATCTTTAATGGCATCTTGACGTGCTTGTGCATCAAGAACAATGCGAGACGCACTATCATTTACAGTAAGCTTGTCTCTTACATAAACAATAGAGCCATAATCTGAGGTAAGTGAAGTACCAGTTGACTCTTGGTAGCGCTTAATGAAGGCTTTCATTTGCTCTACAGAAGCATCAGAGCCTGCAAATAAAGCAGAGTTCTTACCAATAATCAACTTACCCTTGATAGTACCAACATCAACAGGATCCTTATTTGGATCAGTGCTAGTAGGCTTTTCGCCAAAGCGCTTGATTACAGCAATAGTAGTAGGCTTGCCATAGTCTGGATCAATAAATAAGGAACCACCTTTGAGATCAACACGATCAGCCACTAAATAGCCAGTGGAGCTCTCATAATTAGGCTTATCACCAGATGCGTCCTTTAGGGTCTCACTACCGATATATAAGGTAGTAGTATCACCACTAAGCTCAATATCCTTAGCCTTTAAGAAGCCGCCACCATCAACAGTAGCCTTGCTAGTAAACTTAGTTAAGCCATCAATAGTAGTATGGCCATTAAAGGTTACTTCCTTGTTAGAGGTAAAGTTGCCAGCTACATTAGTGGTGCCTGCAAATACAGTTTTACCAGATAAGTTTACATCACCGCCCTTGCCATCTTTGCCCTTGGAGACATTAACAATGCCCTTAAAGTCTGATGTTGTCATGTCATCATCAGCTGTTAAGGTTAAGTCGCCTGTAACATTTAAGATGCTCTGTGCTGCAGAGTCAACAGTGCCAACGTTAATGCTCTTGTTAACCTGAGTAATACCAGAGTCTAAATTTACCTTGGCAACCTTTCCACCTGAAATGCTCTCAAGCTCAGTTGTATAGCCAGGCTTGCTGTCTACTTTTAAGGTTGCATTATCACCAATAGTAACAGCACCAGCAATACCGCCATTAGCTAAGGTTAAAGTGCCATAATTATTGATATTAAGACCTAATACAGCATTGTTTGTACCTAATGCAAAATACTTCTTACCATCAATTTCCTTGGCATTGTTCAAAGATGCATTGTCGGCAAAGGTAACTGAGCCTGTAGAGCTCTTGGTAGTATCAAGCACGCTACCCCAGTGACCATAGACTGTGTCGCCACTTACATCAATGAGCTGAGCACTCATGAGGTCATCAGTCTTGTAGTTAGCTAGGTAGTTAACACCATATTGCTTAGCATAAGGCCAGGATACAGTACCATTAATTGAATGCAAGCCATCAAACACTACATTACCAAGGTTGATAGAACCAGCAAGCTTTGATTCATCCGCACCAAATAAGCCATTGCTTAACTGTTTTAAAGCTTCCTTGGTTAATACTGTGCCTTCCTTAAAGTAGGTGATATTAAGAGTAGAACCAGCCTTAGCAACTAAAGAACCACCAGCATTAAAGACATCAGTATTAAAATTAAAGCCAGTGACCGTATTTCCAGAGGTCACTATACCTAAAGCCTTTTCAGCAGCTGAGCCCTTAAGTGTTAAGAAACCACCCTCATTTATAGTAATGGCATCATCAGCAAGCTTGATACCGTACTTACCATAAGAATCAGATCCGCTCTCATTATAGGAGCCAACTAAGTTCATGGTTCCAGAAAGTTGTAGGGCTGAGCCACTAGCATCAATCTTGTTAACAGATAAAGTACCAGTATCTTCAACCGTGGCTGTGCCAGATTTAATTACTAACTCTTTGGAGTTTAAGGTAGCTCCAATGGTTCCACCAGCGTCAGTAAGCAGGGTATCTGCGTTACCAACAGTTAATGTTGAGCCAGCGCCATCAAGAGTTAATTTACCAGAAAGGTCCCAAGTACCCGCGTTGACATTCATCGTAGCGCCAGAGACTACAATTGCCTCATCAGTTGCTCCACCAGATGATAAGGCAGTGTATTTGCCATTGGCATCATCCTTTAGGCCACCAAAGTCAAACTTAGCTTTAGCTCCAGAAACAACTACCCCGTTTTCAGCATTAGTGCTTAAACCAGAGGTTACAACATAATGACCAGTCTTAAGAATAGCTGACTTACCAGAAGCGTTAGCATTTTCTAAGGTCAACTTTAAAGTGCTAGCCTGCAAGGTAGCGTCTGCGCCTGCTAAGGTTAAACCATTGGAGGCATCAAAATTCTGAAGTTCTAACTTGCCTT
This sequence comes from Anaerobiospirillum succiniciproducens DSM 6400, assembly GCF_000482845.1. Classification (GTDB taxonomy): domain Bacteria; phylum Pseudomonadota; class Gammaproteobacteria; order Enterobacterales; family Succinivibrionaceae; genus Anaerobiospirillum; species Anaerobiospirillum succiniciproducens. The sequence goes on along the minus strand of NZ_AXWV01000039.1, from coordinate 13,376 downwards.
CAGCAGCTAAAGTACCATTGTTACCTAATACGATTTCTGATTTTTGACCGCTAGTTGTAGCTTGACCTTTTATAAGGCTGGTTGGTAAGGTCAAGTCACCTGTGGCAGTTAATTGACCATAAGTGCCAATGTCAAATACTGCACCACTATTAGAGCCGTTACCTAAAAGGGCTGCAATGTCTTCACCCTTGAGCTTGATTTCAGCTTGAGACAGAGCTTCAAACTTAACATTGTAGGTTGTATTAGCTGGATTATCCTTGTACTTAACAGTAACCTTGGATAAGTCAAGTAAAGCACTGGGGCCTTGTACTTTAATTAAGCCATTGTCGGCATCACGATCTAAAATCCAGTTGCCACCATTAACGGTTAAAGAAGAAGCATCTGCATTCTTTTGGTTGAGAATCTTAAAAGCACCACCAGAGATAGTGATATCGCCAGTGGAGGTATATAAACCGCCGTCTACAGTAATGGCCTTAGTACCAGAAATAATTACTGGACCAGTGATTGTGCCTTTTTGAGCAACCTTTTTGGTTGCATCAGTGGCATCATCCGCTAAGTTAGAAAGGGTAATGTCGTCAGCTAAAACAAAAGTGCTGCTATCAGCAAAAGTTACGTTCTTAGCAGTTAAAGATTTAACGCCTAAAGATGTTGAACCATCAAAGTGAGCAGAACCATTACCTAAAGTTAACTCATCAGCTGTTACACCTAAGTTGGCATCTAAACCAGCCCCCATGGCCTTAGAAATGGTAATCTTCTTACCATCAATGGTTGCAGCGCCACTAACGACTACTTGGCCAGCTACGCTGGCATTTCCGCTTGCGATTTTAAACGCACTACCATCAGAATTGGTTTCGGTGGCAGCGATATCAACGCTTGAGTCATTGGTAAACTTAAGTGTTGAGTTTGCATCTAAAACTAAGCTACCACTTGCATTATTAGTAGAATCAGTTGGTTTTAAGAACTCACCTAAGGTCTTGGCGGTTAAGTGAAGCTCGGAGTTGCTTGGCGCACCACCTCCAGCAGCACCGGTAGCACCACTTACGCTAATGACGCCACCAACATCATTTCCATTCTCTTTAGAGCTCTTTAATGAAACACCATCCTGTAATACAACGATGGAACCTTTGCCATCTGTATTTGCAGTAATCTTAAGCTCTTTAGTTGAACCAGTGGCTGCAGCCTTAATATCAATAGTGGAGCCTGAGGCAATGTTTAAGGCACCTAAGGTATCACCGCTGTTTGGAAGAGTAATGGAGCTGTTTGCGTTAACCTCAAAGTCAAGCTTTTGAGCGCTAGTGGTTGGGGTCTGATATGAACCACCATTTAAAACGATCTTACCGCCCGTTGAAACAACGTCCTGGCCAAGCATAGCGCCGGAGGTACCTAAAGTAATGTTAGAACCTGAATCTAACTTATACTTGGTTGTTTTATTTCCTAAAGAAGCCTGACCAGCGCCAGTTGACATTACAGTAATCTTGCCACCACTAGCAACATTTACTTGATCTGCAACTAAACTAGCAGCTTGTGCTTCAGCATCAACAGTTACTATGCCCTTTTTGACATCTAAAGTGCTAATAGTTAAAGAGCCTGCTTCGGCTGAAGCACCAGCGCTAGCTGCTACCTTGAATTTGGTGTCTTCAGAACCATTGATTTCAAAAGTGGCCTTATTGGCGCTTACGGTAACACCTTCTACCTTGTTTACTGCTTTTTTACTAGTGCTGATTTTGACGGTAAATGGAAGATCGTCTTTGGTGATTGGTGTTGTTAACTCAAGAACATCACTGTCTTGAGAGATAGTGATAGTGCCGCCTGAGGTGGCTTGATTTAAATCAGTAGTAGCTGCCTGAGCCTGAGGAGCGGCTAAGGAGGCGGTAACGATGATGGCACTAGTTAGGCCATTTAAGTATGCACTTTGGTAAATGGCTCGATATTGGGCCATGAGGAATTTAATGGCGTTATTAGTTTGCTTCATAAATATTATTTTTGATGAAAGACAAAATGGATAACATTAAGTCGAGTCCATGAGTCAACAGTGCTTTAGATAATGCCTAATTGAGGTAGAGGCTAGAAAAAGTGCAGTGGTGACTTAGTCTTAAAGTACTAAAGTAAAATCGTTTAATAAAAGATTGACACTTTGTGAACTACACAGATATTGATTCAAGGTTAATCATCTGTGGTTCTACATAATTACCATAATACTCTGTTCTTTCTATCAAGTTAATAAACTATGTGCGCTAATTCTCAGTATTTTGGATCAGTATCTTGCTTTATTTTTATTTGACTTAACATAAACATTAAATCACAACATATACAATGGATTTAAGTTTAAATTTCTTAAAATAATTATTGAAAAAGTGCTCAGTGTAATGCAAATTATACTAATCCACATGGAACAATATTTTTAAGGTTATCTGAGATGGCTATTTTAAAGAATGTCCCAGTAATGGAAGTACCAGAATGGGCTTCTATTACTGAAAACAAGTATGTGCTCTATTGGACCAATGATAAAGACGGTCGTCATAAGAATATTATTGGAAAACTTGTCTCAGGACTCTCTAAGAGTGGTAAACGCCAATTCCAGCCTAATCAGAACTTTAAAAGTGAGTTTCCAGGTCTGTTTAATGAAGTTTACGGAGACTACTCTGTTGGTGATAGTCAGCTTATTTCTGGAATATATGCGGTTAGCCTAAAGCTATCTGCTGCATGTGGACTCTATCAGACCGTTCAGTACGCATTTGGGGCTAATTTCGGTAATGCCATTATGGACTATGCAATGATGTGCTTTGCGTCTAAAGACAATACCGTCTATCAGCTCAATAACTTTCTTGCTAACCACATGCACTTCTCGGTTTCTGCTTTAAGCTCCTCAAGCATGACTACTCTTTTATCTAGCAAGATTACAGATAGCATGATTGTAAACTTCAAGAATGCGTGGATGGAGGAGTACATAAGAAACCATGATGTTTCGGAGGTTTGGCTCAGTGTAGACGGGACAAACGTAGACTCCAAGCTGGTTGGAAGTGCTTTGGCTGCTAAAGGCAATGCCAAATCAGGAAACAGCGTGGATATCATTGGCCAGATTTGGGCTGTAGATGCTAGCAATGGCATGCCAATAACATGGAGTGTAATTGAAGGTAATGTTCCTGATTGCAAGGCATTTGACAACATTTTGTCTCAGCTTAAAGCGTCAGGCATTAAGGTCAAAGGTGTGCTGCTAGATAGTGGTTTTGCTAGTGAGCAGATAATGAACGCCATTGCTCAGTTGGGGCTTGAGTACATCATCAAGCTTAAAGGAGCATGTAACGGTTATGAGGAGATGTTCTCATTGTATGCAGATGCCATTCGATGCAATGTCATGCATCTTATTTCACGAGATGGACTTTATGGATGTACATCTAAGGCACGAGTATTTCAAAAGAGCTCAGAACCTACAACAGTTGGCTTGTTCTTTAACCACCTTAATGCAACAGAACGTAGTGAGCGTCTAAATACACAGGTTTTTGATGCTATTACTAACGCTAAAGCTGCAATTGATACCCATAGAACACCTGAGATTGATTCAGAAATTAATAGTATTGTTAGCATAGTGAAGGGGGAAAAGGGACAAGCAGATTCTGTTGCTGTTGACTATGCTAAGTGGCAGAAGCTGTTAGATTCAAAAGGATTCTTTGCAATTGCATCTTCTTTAGAGCTAACGGCATCCGAGATGTATCCACTGTATGCATCAAGAAACGCATCTGAACATGCCTTCACCCAAGTTAAAAGTATGCTTGGATTGGATACATTAAGAGGTCATTTGGATGCAGGCGTTGAGGCAAGCATTGCTGTGTCATTCATCGCAGCGGCTCTGCGTGCTCAGTTTGTTCTTGCTTGCGCAAGTGCTAAGTCCGAAACTAATCTTATGTTAGGCAAGTTAAAAAGAGTTGCTGTAGTGAATGGCATAAATGGTGGTTTTTACTCACAGTTTTCAGGTGAAAAGCAGGTAAAATCGTTATTCAACGTGCTAGGTATTACTAACTCAGACCTTTCTGATTTAGCTACTCAAATGAACCAGATCTCTGATCGCGTTAATATTTCAGAGTTTAGGACACTATGTTCTTTTGATAAAGATGGAATTCTTAGTCAATCAGATAGACATCATCTATCAATGCAAGGACAAACGATAGAGCCATCATGCATTGTTGCCAAAGAGTTTGATACGATCCCAGTAAAACGCAAGCCTGGTCGTCCAAAAGGAAGTAAAAACAAAAGAACCCTTGAGCGTGAAAGACATGAGGGTAGGCAAGCAGTAAAACCACCTGCTAAACGTGGAAGACCGTTAGGCCGCAAGAACAACAAGACTCTTGCTAGAGAGGCTGCTGAAGCTTTATTGCCACCAAAGCCACCAGCAAAAATAGGACGTCCCAAAGGCAGTAAGAACAAAAAGACTCTTGAGCGAGAAGCTGCATTATCATTACTCCCGCCCAAGCCTCCAGCTAAGCGCGGTAGACCGTTAGGCCGCAAGAACAACAAGACTCTTGAGCGAGAAGCTGCACTGTCATTACTCCCGCCTAAGCTTCCAGCTAATCGCGGTAGACCATTAGGCAGTAAGAACAACAAGACTCTTGAACGAGAAGCTGCTATGGGGATTGTTGACCATAAATAATGCTACAAAGGCTGAAGCCTCTCATGATGCTATAGGCCTTAAGCAATCTGATTGTCATGAAACTGTACTGCAGGCACTACAACCGCCAAAGCCAAAGGTTGGCAGGCCAAAAGGTAGTAAAAAAGAAAGACTCTAGAGAGAGTCCAAAATGATTAACAATTAAGTTGGCTATTGGTTGCAGTCTCAAAAATAGAGCATTTGCTGTCAACTTTAGTAAGTTGATCCAAAATTAAAGAATTAGCGTATAGAAGCAGTAGTAGAGGGTGAAGATTCAACTTTTTAGACCACTTATGCTACTCAATTGCTTTTTTTAGGCGTGGCTAGATATTTTGTCAAAAGCTTTTTTGCTATGATGAGCTAATGATCTGTACTCAAAGCTTATCTTAAGTGCTCTGTATTAAAGACCAAGCTTTTAGATGGCAAAAGTGCGAGATCTTAGTAATGCAACGCAAGCTGTTTGGAGTTTTTATGACTGCTTTATCAGGCTATGCCTTAGTTGGCGATATCGGCGGCACCAATGCACGTTTAGCTATTTGTAACTTAGCAGACGGTAGCATATCTGATCCAATTATTTACTCTGCTTTAGAGCACGACTCTTTAGAATCAGTAATTCAAAAGTTTCGTCAGGATACTAAGGTAGATTTCACAGCTGCATGTATTGCGATTGCATGTCCAGTCAATCAGGACTATATCAAGATGACTAACAACCCATGGGCTTTTTCAAAGTCACAGCTCAAGGTTAATTTAGGTCTTGATACTCTGCTCGTGGTTAATGACTTCACTGCCATGTGTATGTCTGTTACCTGTCTTGATAAGAAGACTCTCGTCAAGATTGGTGGTGGCGAGCCTGATCCAAACGCTCCAATTGCAGTTTACGGAGCAGGTACTGGTCTAGGTGTTGCTCACCTTATTAAGCACAATGATCTGTGGATCCCACTCTCTGGTGAAGGTGGTCACGTTGATTTAGCCCCAGCCAACATGTCTGAGGACATGATCTTAATTACTCTGCGTGCACGTATTGGCCACGTATCAGCTGAGCGTGTACTCTCAGGCCCTGGTCTTCTGAACCTCTACGAAGCCATTGCAATGCGTAATGAGCGTTTACGTACTGGCTTAACTCCAGCTGACATTACCGCTTCAGCCTTAAGCGCTAACCCAGATCCAGACTGCCTTGAGGCTTTAAACACCTTCTGCCGTCTCATGGGTCGTTTTGGTGGCAATCTAGCTCTGACCTTAGGCACATTTGGTGGTGTTTACGTAGCAGGTGGTGTAGTTCCTCGCTTTATCGACTTCTTCAAGAACTCCAAGTTCCGTGATGCCTTTGAAGATAAGGGCCGTTTCAAGGATTACTTATCTCGTATCCCAACTTACGTAATTACCGAGCCAAAGGCCGGTTTATTAGGCGCTGCAGCCACCTTACGTCAGGAGTTAGGTGCTGTTCTCTAATCGCGCAGCATAAGAGAGAAGAGCCAAGATCTAGCTCTCGCACAGTAAATTGATATGCTCAATCAAGAGCCAAGGTATTCCATCTGATGCCTTGGCTTTTTTTGTTTTTCAGGCAAGGCATTTGTTCCTACCCGTAGGCAGTGTTTAGACTCTATGCGCTTGCTAGGCAATACGTATTAGCTAATGAGTTTGTAATGCTTGAAGGTGTGGATTTTTAAAACGCGTTTCACGCACAAGTTGTCTTTCAAACATAACAGCCAACACAGCTATTACGAGGTTACAGATTGCTATTGGTGATCTTTTGGGAAGGCTTGAAGCTATGCAACGGCAAAGCTTGTATTATTGATGGCAAGTCAGTGGCCGTCAGTGGCAAAGATGGTGATCTCAAGAAATATGGTGATCTCATGAAATATGGTGATCTCAAGAAATAAGGCGAAATTGCTGTGCAATCATTAGGCATTTTTTAGGTGCTGATTGTAAGTTATATCTTGCCCATAAATGGCTTATATATCAAAAACTTTAAAGTAGATACGGCTTTTGATGCCAAGTTATGCTTAGTTTTCTTGATGAAATCTTAGCTTTGGCCTAATTGTGCACTAATCTTGCTCATGTAAGATATTGGTATGGTCATAAGCTTGCGCTTGTTGTTGATATGCCGTTTGATGCAATAAAGCCAAGCTTACTGATCCTATCTGGTTGCTGTGATGCGAAGCTAAGTAGATAGGCCTAGGCTTATCATGATCTTTTGACTCTAGTTTGGCATGCAGTATGTGTTAGCTATCGGCTCTGAGTAGATAACGTTAATGCTCATGGCTCTTTATAGATAAGAAGTCTAATAGCATGGGATTGGTTAATTCTTTTGTCATGCTTAAAGAGGCTAAAAACTAGTTAATGCCTAGCATTGATGAGTTTTTAGGTGTCAAATCGACAGATCTTTTCACTATTGAGCTAAAGATGAGACTTTCATTGGCGATATAATATTAGAGAAATCCGATTCTTAGGAGAATTACTAATGAGCAATATTACTGGTCTCAGCGATAACTTCGGTTTTGAGTTCATGGCCGTTGCTATGACTAAGCGTTCAACTGAGGCTCAGGGCAAGATCGCCATGAGCTTACTCGAGGACACTGCTCAGTCTGTTCAGCAGATCAATGCATCTGCACAGTCAAATGGCCGTGTAGGTTCAGTTATCAACACCAAGGCCTAATTAGCTTTTGTGCATAACTAACTAAAAAAAGCTGCACAACAAAACCGTTGTTGCTGTGTGCAGTCGACTGCACCAGGCGGCTTTCATGTATGATACAACCTTGTCTATAACCCACTGATGTGGCATGTAGGCAAGGTTGTTTTATTTTGGGTCGAACCAACAACATCAAGGGTACAATGTTGCTTACCGTCTTTAGATACTTCCATGATGCTTAGTCATCTTACGCGTGGTGGTAACAGGCAAGAGCGGTGTTTATCATGTGAAAGATAATCTTTGGGCAACTTATGGTGATTGGTTTGATGTTGGGCTTTAGACAGGTCTAGGAAAACACAGATGGCAAGAAAACATGGTTTTGAGCTCGTTGCTCCTTTTGCCGCAGCAGGCGATCAAGTAACTGCAATTGATGCTCTGGTCAAAGGTTTAGAGCGTGGCGATAAAGCTCAAACCTTGCTTGGTGTAACTGGCTCAGGCAAGACTTTCACCATGGCTAATGTGATTGCTAGGCTCAATCGCCCAACCATGATCCTGTCTCACAATAAGACCTTAGCGGCGCAGTTATATGGTGAGATGCGTGAGTTTTTCCCAAATAACGCGGTTGAGTATTTTGTCTCTTACTACGACTACTATCAGCCTGAGGCTTACGTAGCTGCCACAGATACCTTTATTGAAAAGGATGCTAAGGTTAACGACCATATCGATCAGATGCGTTTGAGTGCTACCAAGGCTCTGATGGAGCGCCGCGATACCGTTGTGGTCTGCTCAGTATCTGCGATCTACGGCTTAGGCGAACCAGAGACATATCTTAAGATGATGCTGCACGTATCCCGTGGCGAACAGATTAGCCAGCGTGACATCATTAACCGCCTTTCTGATCTGCAGTACACCCGTAACGATGTTGATTTTGCGCGTTCGACATTCCGTGTACGTGGTGATGTTATTGATATTTTCCCAGCTGAATCCGATGGCTATGCAGTACGTGTTGAGCTGTTTGATGATGAGATTGAGCGTATCTCACGCTTTGATCCTTTAACTGGCCAAATCGAGTGCGATCTGCCACGTTTTACCGTCTTTCCAAAGTCTCACTATGTAACACCTCGTGACATCTTGCTCAATGCTATTGAGCAGATCAAAGTCGATCTTAAGATTAGACGTGAAGAGTTTTTAAAAGAAGGTAAGCTTCTTGAAGAGCAGCGTATTCGTGAGCGTACTCAGTACGATATTGAGATGATCAATGAGGTAGGCTACTGCTCAGGCATTGAAAACTACTCACGCTATCTCACTGGCAAAAAGCCAGGTGAGGCACCACCATGTTTATTTGACTATCTGCCTGATGACGGTCTTTTGATTATTGACGAGTCACACGTAACCGTGCCGCAGATTGGTGCCATGTATAAAGGCGATCGCTCACGTAAAGAGAATCTGATTAACTTTGGTTTCCGTCTGCCGTCTGCCTTTGATAACCGTCCTTTACGTTTTGAAGAGTTTGAAAAGCTTCAGCCTCAAACTCTCTATGTATCAGCAACTCCAGCTGATTACGAAACTGATCTGTCTACTCAGGTGGTTGAGCAGCTCATTCGTCCAACGGGCCTTTTAGACCCAATTATCGAAGTACGTCCAGTGGCTACTCAGGTAGATGATGTGATGTCTGAGATTAGACAACGCGCAGAGCGTAATGAGCGTACTTTAGTCACTACGCTTACTAAGAAGATGGCCGAGGAGCTCACCTCATATCTTGATGAGCATGGGCTTAGAGTACGCTATATGCACTCAGATATCGATGCTGTGGAGCGTATGGACATCATTCGTGACTTACGTTTAGGTGAGTTTGATGCGCTTATCGGTATTAATCTCCTAAGAGAAGGTTTAGATATCCCTGAGGTAAGCTTAGTTGCTGTCTTAGATGCTGATAAAGAAGGGTTCTTACGTTCAACTCGCTCTTTAATTCAGACTGTTGGTCGTGCCGCGCGTAATGTTGAGGGTAAGGCCATCTTCTATGCCGACAAGATCACCGACTCCATGCGTCAGACTATGGATGAAACTGCCCGCCGTCGTGAGATCCAGGATAAATACAATAAAGATCATGGCATTGAGCCAAAGCAGATTAAAAAGAAGATCGTCGATGTTATGGAGGTGGCATTAGCGCACTCTGATGCCTTTAAGGTGCCATATGAAGAGCGTTCCATGCCTACTAAAACCCGTGCTCAATGGGAAAATGAGCGCGAGGTGGATACATTGCAAGGCACTAAGCGCGGCTATCAGGGCGATAAAGCTGCAGCTAAGCTTAAAGATCAAAAGCCAATGGATACTGCCGCAGCCACAGCAAAGGCAGCATCAAAGATGTCCATTGAGGCCTTAGGCAAGTCAGTTACCGCTGATGAAGAAAAAGCCCGCGTCATGTCCTTGCTTATTGCCTTTGTGCAGCGTGAGCAGGGCATTACTATCTCACCTGCAGTTGCATCGGCTTTACGTGAGCTTGGCAATATTTCGCTTGGCGATCTTATGAATAACCTTGCTTCCCATCGTCGCCTGCCAAGTGCCGATGCCTTAGTTAAGGAAGTTGAGCGTATCCAAAAAGAGATGCTCGAACTCGTCCACGAGCTCAAGTTTGAAGAGGCTGCCGTCTTGCGCGATCGCATGAAGGCAATCGACTACATCCTCCTCTTACTGCCTGGCCGCGACTAAAAAGATCAAAGCAAAGCAAGCCCCAAAAGAACAAAGCCAGGCCCTTGCAAGATCACAGCTTGGCCAAAGCAGGGCCCTAGCAAGGCAATACAAGGCAAAAGTTGAGGCTTAATCGCAATGGTGATCTAGAGGAGTAGGCTAGGTAGGATCAGATGGGGCTTGTGAGGGGAAAAGATGAAGTTTAGCAAGGCTGCGCTGCAGCCTTGCTAAAAAGTAGAAAGTGGGGCTGAAATTGAGCTTAGGCTTTTTCGTGACGGTGGAAGAGGGTGTAGATTTCAACGATAGTTTCGATGAACTTGTCGAACACTACATCAAAGTCATCTTCATCATAGTCTGACTCAGGATCAAGCTCACCAACCATGGCCACCATCTCGAGATCTTCTTTTAAGATGCCATTGTTTTCAACGTAGTCAGCTTCCACAATCGAGCCAACGGTTGGCTGGTTTTCACAACACATGCCTAAGTTAAAGCCGTAGGCGATCTCAGTTAGGCAGGTAATGCGGCGCTTTTGGCTTTCTTCTTTTTTAGAAGGCACAAATAATCTGAGCTTATTGTTTTTAAGCTCGCGCTCAAGCTCAATCATCATGGTAGTAAATAAAGCGATACCAGAGCCAGTTAAAGCAGTGCCGCCGTTTAAGATATCTACGGTGATCTTAAGGGCCTTTGAGTCTGATGAGCCACGACCACGTGCGATTAGGCCGAGTAAAAAGCCTTGAGTTACAGCCGGACTTTCTTCAAATGGTGCTGTCTTAAAACCAGGAACTACCTTTTGGTATAAGTCGTTGTTCTTTAATGAGTCCATTAAAACCTCGGCTGCTAGTGTTAGACGATACCCATCTGCAATTAATAAGATGAGAGTATCTTAAGATCTCATATGGCCACCTTCATACTAAGAAATGCACAGACCTTAAACAAACTTATGCAATCCTTAGCGCAAAAGAATGCCATGACCATTAGATTGTCATTAGAAAGGCAAGCTTAGCACATGCTATTGATCCTAGCAAAAGATACTCAATCCAGATAAAAAAGTTATCACCTCAAGATCGTAAGCTCAGCAGCCACTAAGCACGCATCAAACTGACACAAGTAGTTTTAGTTATGTAGACATCGACAAGCTGTTCTTTGACACGATAGGCCACAACTAAGTGTAGATGAGCGAGCTTTAGCTGAAACTTTTATGCTGCAGCTGGCCTGAAGATGGGCATTTTGGCGGGGCTTGAGGGATTGTGCGAGTTTTTTTATGAAAATAATTTAGCAAAAGTGTGAAGTTGATGCTTGCAATTTGTTAGAATAAGGCACTTTTGTTTCACCAAGAGAGCTCTTTAAAATGAATCCAATGCTGAATATCGCAGTTCGTGCCGCACGCGCTGCAGGTAACGTTATTGCTCGCAATATTGACAATGACAACTACAACATCGAGTCTAAGTTTACTGCTGACGACTTAGTAACTGATATTGATCGTGAGTGTGAGCGCACTATTGTTGACGTTCTGCGTAAGTCTTACCGTGACCACGCTATCATAGGCGAGGAGAGCGGTCTTATTGGCGATAAGGATTCAGAGTATGTGTGGATCATCGACCCAATCGATGGTACCACCAACTTCGTTAAGGGTATCCCACACTGCGCCGTTTCTATCGGTCTGCAGCACAAGGGCCGCACCATTGTTGGTGTAGTCTTCAATCCAATCACTAACGAGCTCTTTAGTGCAGCTCGTGGCGAAGGCGCTACTTACAATGGCCGTCGCATCCGTGTTAGCAAGCATCAGTCTTTAGAAGGTGCCGTAATCGGTACTGCTCTTCCTATGCGCTATCGTGAGCGTATGAGTGCTTACATGGAAGTATTCACCCGTCTTATCGACAATGTAGCTGATATCCGTCGTAGCGGCAGTGCTGCTTTAGATCTGTGCTACGTTGCTTGTGGCCGTTTTGATGGCTATTTAGAGCAGGGCTTAAAGCCATGGGACTTCACCGCTGGTGAGCTCATCTTACGTGAGTCTGGCGGTATCGTTACTGACTTTACTGGTGGTTTAGGTTTCACTACCTCTGGTAACTTAGTTGCTGGTAACCCACAGATCGTTCAGGCCTTAGTAACTAAGGTTTGCGATGGCCAAAACCTGCCTGGTATTCTGCGCTAATTAATTCCATACATTTAGACAGTGAGCTAAGACAAAGCTTAGCAAGAGCATGAGTCGTGCTAATAGAGCACGTCCATCATCGCTACACACGCTTCTTGTGAGTCGAAACAAAAAGAGGCTACTGATGCTTACGCATCCGTAGCCCTTTGTTTTTTACGACAGCACAAATTGCCAGAGCCCAACCTCTTTATGGGCTAACCAAGAAGCTAGCCAAAGAGTCGCGCTCAAAGACCTCATCGATCCATTCTTTTGCTGCAATAGCGCTGTTTGCTGGTTTCTCGTGCTCAATGACTTCGTTATAGTAGTCAAGCAGAAGGTATGAACCATTAGCAGCAAGGTAGAGGGTGACTAAATAGCCTTTGTATTTATCATCTACTTTGATCATTAGATCATTCAAAAACACATAGCCATCCGGGCTAACGTTTTGATAGTTCAAATATATTGAGCTATCTACATTAGGATCCATTTTGCCTAGCACCTGTGACTCAACTTCAAAGAGCTGTTTAGGTGTGTATTTGTCGGTTTTACCATCAATAGTGCCAGTGAAGAAGCGATTTGTATCGCTATACTGAGTATTCCAAGCCTCTAGAGCATTGTTAAGCTCAAGAAAATCGCAGTTAACTTTATCTGTTACTTTTAGCCAAACTAAGCCATTTGTTTTGACAAAGTTGCAGGCTTGATCGACAGCACCAAGTCTTTGAGTACCTGTAGGCCTAAAAGGCTCACATTCAATATTGTATTGCTCGCAAAACCACTTAAAGCTAGGGCTAAAAGAAAGATCTTCTTTATTTGCGCCAACGCGGATAATCGAATCATTTTTTAGGCAAGCTATCTTTTTAGGAATGCCGTACTTCTTCAAACATTGAGTAGTTGCGTACAACCATGAAGCTTCGTTTAAATATGGACTAGCCCAGAAGAAGGTCTTGTGCGACCATGGGTAGACAAAAGCGTATACATAGATGAGATACTCGCATTCTTCATCTGCAAATTGAAATGGGGCCTCGGTTACGCTAACTTGCAGCACATCGCCCATTTCATAATTTATTGGCGGTTTAGCTTTTGCCCTCTTTTTAGCCTTAGCCTTAGCTGCTTCATCCTTTTCTTTTTGCTCTCGTGCCAAGTTTAGAAAATATCTAAGATCGCTAATGCATGTGATAAATGACTTATCTAGTAGTGCGTTTCATAAATACGGTAATTAAAAATTAAACATCTAACTCATCGAGTTTGTATCTCCATTTAGGAGCCACGGGAGCCTCATTTAT
>NZ_AXWV01000038.1 GCF_000482845.1 Anaerobiospirillum succiniciproducens DSM 6400 | reverse complement strand
CGCCCCAGCATGATGAAAGCCCGTACTTTAAGTACTTGTTTATGACAGTATGCACAGTTTTACGAGTTACATGTACCTCATTGGCTATGTCTTTTGGAGATTTGCCAGAATTCGCTAATGAGAGAATTGTGGCATTCCTAAAGGCTGTGTGTGTCTGGTTTCTTTCTCTCAGAACTTTAGCAACATCAGCTGCTTCATCGTTACTGAGACGAACAATTTTGGTTACTGGGCGTGACATAAAAAGGAACTCCTGCCAGGATGTTCCTCTAATATATCACTTATACAGTGTTTAATGCTAAATTAGTGTATATACTTATGGAACGCTATACTAGATACTAAGCTGCACTCTTTTAGGCGTGAAAGTCTACATTGTAAAGCTACATTTTTAAGATTCGAGTAAGCTCAATTAGTGGAGTATAAATTGGCAAAAAACAGCTTGATTATGCAGTTATTTAACGAATCAAGCGTCTTTAAACTCAAAAGTTCTCTACTAAAGAGCCCCCTTAATCTAAGCTAAATCATTAAAGATGCCTAGTTACAGTTTGCGGCAAATTAAGCCACAAATGGGCTAATCTAGACATTATAGAGTAGGTTGCAAGAGTACAAGATAGTATTTTTCTGTACTAACTAGAATTGCGATGCAGCCCACACTTACATGATATTTTTAACAAATTACATCACAAAAATTACAAGTTTTGTGAGCAATCAAAATGGCATAAAAGCCAGCAAATTAATACATGCCAAAACAGCCATGCCCACAAAAACAAAAGGCTTTGCCAAAGCAAAGCCTTTTGTAATTATGCTACAGCCAATAAATGAGCTGAGCTCGTATAGAAGAGCGTAAGCTCGACTGTGGAGCTTACGCTCATGTGCATTTAGCTGATTTGCTGATTATCTGTTGTAGACGCCAAAGTGCTTCTTAGCAAAAGCAACCTTTGCCTCAACGCTCATGTTCGAGCGACGAGTGAGGGCTTCAACTAAGCGCAGACGAGGGATTAAGCCTGCGTTGTTAGCTGTCTGAATAGCCATACCAGGACGTGCATTAAGCTCAAGGAGCATTGGGCCTTTAAACTTATCGAGCACGATATCGGTACCGATATAGCCAAGACCTGACATCTCATAGCACGAGGATGCTAAGTGGAGTACATCATCCCACTGTGGCACCTGAAGTTTATAGAGATCTTTGTTGGTGTCAGGGTGGAACTCGATTGGCTCGTTATGCTGTACAGCACGTACGGCACGACCAGTACGAATATCAATACCCACACCCACAGCGCCTTGGTGCAAGTTAGCCTTACCGTCAGATGCTGCAGTTGATAAACGCATCATACACATCACAGGGAAGCCCTGGAAAACGATAACACGAGTATCTGGCACACCTTCGTAGCTATAGCCCTCAAAGCAAGGATCAAAGTGAATGAGATCTTCGATAAGGGCGATATCTGGCTTACCGCCTAAGGAGAATAAGCCAGCTAAGATATTAGATACGTGACGACGTAAGTCATGGATGTTAATCATCTGACCAGAGGCTTTGATGAAGTACTTATCCTCACGGCCAGTGATAACTAAGATGCCTTTACCACCAGAACCTTGGGCTGGCTTGATGCAAAACTCTTTGCGATCGCCAATGATGGAAACGATGTTTTGAGCATCTACCTGATTACGTACGGCACCAACTAAGTGAGGCACATTGACCTTATGCTCAATGGCCATTTTCTTAGTTAACAGCTTGTTATCCACCAATGGGTACAGACGGCGCTTGTTGTAACGACCAATGTAGTTAACATTGCGCTGGTTCATACCCATGATGCCAAGCCGCATCAGCGTAAACGGATTGGAGTATTTGGACAATAAAGACATGGGCTACTCCTTGTCCTTAGCCTCGGTGGACTGGCCTTGTTCTTTTGCCTTGGCCTCTTGAGCCTGAGCAACAGCCTCAGCAGTCTCATTGTCAAAGGCACGTGGGTTAGCCTTGAGCTGAGCGATTTCGCGCTTTAAACGTACATTCTCTGGCTCTGACTCATCACCGTTTAAGGTGTCCTTCATCTGCTCAGCAAGTGGCTTGAAACGCTTTAACTCAGTTAAGCGGAAGCCAGTGTAGTTACCCATGCACAGTACTAAAGCGAGGATGACTAACTGCAGACCTAAGAAGTTGAAGGTTAAGTGCTGAATGAAGAGGCTGTCCATAGCAAGGAAAGCACATACTGCTACGAATAAGGAACCGCCGCCCTGCTTAATAACCTCTTTGTAACCGTCTTCTTCCCATAAAATAGACATTCTCTCAATGGTCCATGACAGAATGATCATTGGGAAGAAGGTAACCTTAATACCTTCGGTAAGACCGATCTTGTAGGTTACTAATGAGATAAAGCCGATAATGGCGATAACCACGATAATAACGGCAGAAATACGGGCTACAAGCAGCAAGTTAAGGTGCGATAACCAAGAACGTACGATAAGACCGATACATACGATGGATACGAAGCCGATAAGACCAACTACTAAGGAGGTCTGTAAGAATGCCATAGCGATCAGCACTGGCATGAAGGTACCGGAGGTCTTAATACCAATTAAGGTACGTAAGAACACAACGATTAACACGCCAATTGGCAGCAGTAAGATGCCCTTGAATAAGGACTGCTCTTCAAGTGGCAGTGACTCAATAGACAGAGAAACTACATCGTTACCCTGAGCCTTTTCAGTCATAACCTTGAGCATGCCGGCCTGAGCTACAGGAACAGAGGTCTTGATGATGGAGAAGGATAAACGAGCATTCTGACCACCCTGCACATCAAGCAGTGAGCCGCCGTTGTTATTCCAGATAAGCTGATTGGTACGGATACCAGAAGTACCGGTTACTGGATCAAAGATCTCGTAGTGGGTGCCATCAAATACAGCAATACGCTGAGTTAAAGAACGGTTACGACGACCATCTTCTAAATCAAGTACGTGTACGATGCGAGCAGGAACCTGAGCATAGTGCAGGATGTTTAAGATAAGCTCAGAACGGGTGTACTCTTGTAAAAGTAAAGTACGGATTTCTTCTTGACGATCGAGCTCGTTAATTACCTGTACAGTAAATGAGAATGGGGTTGAAGAGCGCTCACGTGCCTTAGAGGCGATCTCGCCAATGGCAGTAGCATAAGGCTCTTGAATAACTACATTAGGAATAGCAGGTACGATCATGGAAGAGTCTTTAGCGTTAGAGTCGCTTAAGAACTCGCCACGATAGTACAGAGTCTGCAGACCAGCTGGATTGCGCTTGGTCCACTCTACATAAGAGCTATTCTGTCTTTGAATGTAGGTAGAGCCATAGCCAAGTGAGGAGGTAGTTTGGCTAAGCTGGAAGAAGCCTGGCTGTACATCTGGAATAACCAGATCGACAGTGGCTGCACCAGTATCATTAGGCTCGAATTCAACCTTGGCCTCTACTTGCCAAACGGTGCGTTGCTCACCTGGTAAAAAAGGGATTTCAAAAGTTACATGTTGGTAACCCATAAGTAGAATACCTGTTATGAACAGGATGGCGGTTACCACATAAAAAACGCCACGTGAAACCATGTATAACTTCCCGGTTATTCACAAACAAAAAGAATTCTTTCAATCAGCTACACGCACGAGCAGCAAGATAAAGTTTAAAAACTATCTCACCTCAATGCCTAAGCAAGCCTATTACCAAGATAAGACTTACTCAAAACTGCAGCTGTTTTTAAGCTAGTGGACATATCAGACTGAGCACTAGCTAAGCTATGTATCCTAGGCTATCTATTAGACATTTAAAGCCAAGGTATATGCCATGGCATTTGTATTAAATAAGCCATGGCTCAGGATATGGCTTAGGCCAATCGGACAAATTGTTTCAAAGGCCTATAGCCCCAATGAACCAATATAGCCTTAACCTTTACCCCTTGGCCTGTAGGCAAATTACTTGTCGTCCTTTGCCTCAGCCTTAGACTCGCTCTTGTCCTTAGACTCGGCCTTAGCCTCAGACTTGGTATCCTTAGGCTCAGCCTTGGCCTTTGGCTCGCTCTTAGCCTTTGGCTCGTCCTTATCCTTGGTAGTTACGGTGCTCTTTTCCTTGTCGGTCTTTGGAGCGCTCTTAGCAGCGGTGCTCTCCTTGGTGACGTTTTCAATGATTACGCCGCTTGGAGTGCGTGGGGTAGCCTTGACTGGAGCGTTAGCATCAACCTTTGGCTTCTTGTCCTCATCAACTGAGGTCTTGTTGCGAACAGCAGGCAGAGCATTTTCAGAGTTAGGGCCTAAGTTAGCGCCGTAGCTCTCAGCTGGGTGAGCAACCTTGCCGATAGCCTCTTCATTAGCACGCTTCTTGATGAACTCAGCATTAGGATCCTGGCCCTTCTTCATGTGCTTTTGATAGTCTTCGCGGCTTAAGATAAGGTAGGTATCAGGATTACGGCCTTGGATGTGATCGCGAGAGACGTCAACTACGGCGATATCCTGAAGTAAGGTACGACCGATGAGAAGTGGGTACTGTAACTTGGTACGGTCAGATAAGGTGAACTCGCTCTTTGTGGAGTAGTTACCAACCTTAACGTTAAGAGCAACTACGACACGATCGGTAGTAGTGTGCTTGGAAACCTGACGGATGGTGGAGGTACGAACATATGGAGCCTCAACTACGATCTCTTTTTCGTTAGCCTCAATAGTAAAGCGGTACCAACGCTTGCCATTACGCTCAAACTCGGTAATGTCCTTAGCTGAAATGGAGGACACTGCAGCACCAGTATCGATACGGGCATCAAAGGTAACATCGGCTTCTTTGACGTAGACATACTCATCTTCACCGAAGTACATCTTGCCATCTGGAGTCTGCAGATCATAGTTACGCAGAGGTTTGATTTCCATTTCGTTGTTCTTGTTTACCATCAACTTGTTGTCATAGATAGAGTCAACTAAGGACTGATTCTGTCTACGCAGAGCCTTCATCTCGCTTAACAGAGCACGACGGAAATCATCAGTCTCTTCACGAGTGGCAACTAACTCAGCACGCATAGCACCAAGATTAGCTCTCTGACCTGACAACTCTTCATTAATGCTTTGAATCTGACCCTTCATCTGAGTAAGACGGGCTGCATTATTGTCACCATCGGCCTCTTCAGCATGGACAGCACTTGTAAAGCCTGAACACACAATGAGTGCGGAAAAGAGGGCACAAGGCAGGGCCTTGAGCCTAAAGGTACTCTTCTTTAAAGCATACATGAAAACAAACAACCTATTCAAAATGTGAATACAAACAAAAATTCGGTGACACAGAGTGTCTTTAAGCTGCCAATACAACTAGCAAGCTTGAGTTTTGCTCATCACATAGCGACACCTTCTCTGCATAAAATCATGAAGAGAATCCTTATGTGCGCTTGTTGATGAGGTGCATGCGCTGTACTAATAAATTTAAAAAGATAAGCACGCATGCTAAGAAACTAGTAGATGCACTTACATCTAAGTTAGCCTAGTAAGAGCTCTTACTAAGCCGATGTACTAATGTGTTTAAAGCCTATGCAAAGCTTTTGGTAATAGGCTGTGGCTAAATCTTGATAAGTATGGTCTCAATCTAGCTACTAAGACTAGCAATCTTAAGCAATTGCCTAATAAAAATGTGGCTCCATCGCTCATTTAAGACCTTTTAGGCATATAAAACTATAAGGTGAGCTTAAGGATTACTCAGATTAGAAAGTTGAGCATATCCACAATGCTAAATCTCGGGATTATACCGCAGTTTTGCAGTCATAAAACTGTCAAATGAACTTTACAGCGCGAAAAAATATAGGTACTGAGTTTTGCTCGCGACACACGGGGCTAATTTTGAGCTTTACAAGTGCAAAACAACGAGACTCTTGTCCTCATTGCACAAATAGTTAGCACTAAACGTCCACGTAAATGATCTTTGCAGCCAAGTTAAGCGCAAACAAACAACGAAATAGCACCAACTTAACTTGCAAAAATGCAGTTATACAGAGCAACAGTTCCATGCTATAGCCCTGCAACAACAAGAACTAAGCTTGCAGCGCCAAGCTTCAAACTACAGCAACAAGCAATCATCTACAGCAGCAGTGCACGATAGCTAGAAGCGTACAGCTACTCAAGCTCCGTGCGATAGCTCAAAGCGTACAGCTAGCTAAGCTCAAAGTGATAGCTCAGGGTGTACAGCTAATTAAGCTTCGTGCAATAGCAAAAAGCTTATAGCTACCCAAGCTCCGTGTGATAGCTCAGGAGTACAGCTACATAAGCTGCGCTCAATTGCCAAAAGTATTGAAGCAGCTTCTTAAGAGTATTAGGAAAAACATAGCTAAGTCTTAGTTTGTCGGCATTTGCAAGATTTTTCAGTGCAGATATGGCAAAAATGCAATATAAGACTAAGTGAAGATGGGGCGCTTTGTTTTTAGACAAGGCTATAAATAGCGCTTGTGGATATTTTGAGGGCTTGGATAGTGTACACAAAAGGGGCAGTGAAAAACTTTTTTTATTGCTTAGTGTACGGAAGCGTAAAATAGTGTAATGCAGTTCACAAAAATTAAAATTATTAATGCTACTTGCAATAAGTTATCGTACTAACCATTGCCATCTTAAAAAGTACATGGTTGGTATCTTGGAACTTTCGTGGCAGGTGGCTTTAGTTTTAGTGATGTGGATGCCTAAGCTGCAGCAGATGCAAGTCTAGATACTAGCGCCATCTATTGCTGCAAGATATGGATGTTTTGCCGTTTTTTTAGTTTCCCTTGGATAGAAGATAGTATGGGATTTTTAGATACATTAGGACAAATGGGTGTCCTATTTTTGATGGTAATCATTGGTTTTACTTGTCACAAACTCAAGCTGATGAACGATACTTTTGATCGCTCTTTGTCAGTACTGATTATCAACGTTACGGCACCGTGCATCATTCTCTCATCGGTCATGGGTGATACCTTACCAGGTCGTGATGAGATTTTGCCAGTTTTAATTTTAGGCACCTGTACCTTAGTTTTTATGCTCATCACGGGTATGATTTGTGCGAAGCTCTTACACTCTAGTGAAGAGGGTATTTATCGTTTCATGTTTGCCTTTGGCAATATCAACTTTATTGGTCTGCCAGTAACATCGGCACTGTTTGGAACTTACGCGATTTTCTACATCTCGGTACTGACAATTCCATTTAACTTTTTCATCTTCCTCTTAGGCCAGCTCTTTATCTCAAGCTGCCGTAAGGATAAGAGTGACACAAAGGCTAAGATCGAATTAAATTGGCGTATGGTGCTCTCTCCAGCCCTGAGCGCAACTTATATCGTAATTGTGCTGGTGTTCTTTCAAATTCACACCCCAAAGATCATTGGTGAGGCTATCCATTTAGTAGGCTACATGACCATTCCTGCATCCTTGCTCGTAATTGGTTCTACTTTAGCTAATATCAAAGTCTTAGAAATGTTTGGCAATTGGCGCATTTACGTAATGAGTCTGCTAAAACTGCTGGCCATCCCAGCTTTAATCTGGGCAATTTACTCCATTTCACCTTTTGACAAGCGCTATACCGACGTCTTAGTTATTCTTTCAGCTATGCCGGTAGCTTCATACGGTACTATGATTTGCCTTAAAGAGAACATTGATCCAAAGACCATGTCTCAAGGCACCTTCATGAGTACCTTGCTCTCTATCATCACCATTCCGCTGCTCGCGCTCATTTTATAAAGCACCAAGCAGCAGCAATTAACTATTAGATGCTATTTAGCAATTAACAAAGAGGCCTTGCAAGATGCAAGGCCTCATATTTTGGGGCACAGCACCTAAAAATGGTGCCTGCCCAATCAAGACTTGTTTATTGAAAGCAGCGCCCGCACATAATTGCTGTGCCGCAGCGCAGTGAGCCGCGTAAGCTAGGCCCTTTTTGTCCTTGATCTTCGGCGTTGCCCTTGGTGGCCTAAGCCCTTTGAGGTGTAGCCTTTGGTGGCATTGTCCTATTAGGCTTATGCCTTCGGGACTTGGCTTTTGGGCTGTTGTGCTTGTGCCTATTGGACCTTGGTGTTTAAGGTGCTATGGGCATAGAAGGCGCGAAGCACCATTTCTAAAAGCTTAAGGCGAGGATGCTTGTCTGACTCTGGCAGGCTGTAGCGAATAGAGTCAGATTGAGTGATGCGGTACTCGCCATGCTTGGACTTTTGCACTAACTCAACGAGATAGGCAGGGTCTACCTTAAAGTTCTTTTCAAACTTGATAAGCGCACCAGTTGCATCACCACGAATCGCATTAATTCCAAGCTTAGTAGCAGTTTGCTTGAGTCTTGAGAGGATAAATAAATTCTCAGCCTCAGGAGGCAAGGTGCCAAATCTATCGACCAGCTCAATTTTGAGATTATCAAAGTCCTCGCTGCTCTTACATGAAGCAACACGCTTGTACATCGACAGACGGGTATTTACATCGCCGATGTAATCATCAGGGAAAAATGCAGCAATATGCATATCGATATCGCACTCATTGAGGCTAAGCTCGGTAAGAGTAGGCTCTCTACCCTCCTTAAGTGCATTCACCGCTGCATTGAGCATATCCATGTATAAAGAGAATCCAATAGCGGTGATCTGACCTGACTGCTCTTCGCCTAAGAGTTCACCCGCACCACGAATTTCAAGATCGTGAGATGCCAAGATAAAGCCTGCGCCTAAGTCATCAATACCAGCAATAGCATCTAAACGACGCTTAGCATCGGCAGTGATGGCCTTTTGATTAGGCGTAAACATATAAGCATAGGCCTGATGGTGTGAACGACCGACACGACCACGAATCTGATGGAGCTGTGCTAAGCCTAAAAGGTCGGCTCTATCGATAATGATGGTGTTAGCAGTCGGAATATCCAGACCGTTTTCTACAATGGTGGAGCATAAGAGTACATTAAAGCGCTGATGACAGAAGTCCTGCATAACGCGCTGTAACTCTCGCTCATCCATTTGACCATGAGCAATTTCGATCTTGGCTTCAGGAACTAACTTTTGCAGCTCCTCAAGCTTCTTTTCCATGGTGGAGACTTCATTGTGCAGGTAGTAAACCTGACCACCACGTCTAAGCTCACGCATGATAGCCTCACGAGCAAGCTCTGCTGAATCCTCATGCACAAAGGTCTTCACGGCCAAACGATGCTCTGGAGCGGTAGCAATAATCGACAGCTCTCGCATGCCCTCTAAGGCCATGTTTAAAGTACGTGGAATTGGAGTGGCAGTTAAGGTTAAAAGGTCTACCTCAGCACGCAGCGCCTTGAGCTTTTCCTTTTGGCGTACACCAAAGCGGTGCTCCTCATCGATGATGAGCAGACCTAAGTTTTTAAACTTAACGCGGCTTGAGAGCAGCGAGTGAGTACCAATGATGATATCCACCGCACCTTCTTCAACGCGCTTAATAGTCTCATTTTGCTGTTTAGTAGTCTTAAAGCGGCTGATGATATCAACATTAACTGCTGTAGTTCCAAAGCGCTCTTTAAAGTTTTGATAGTGCTGTTCAGATAAGATGGTAGTAGGCGAGAGAATAGCTACTTGCTTGCCATTCATCACTGCTACAAAGGCAGCACGCAGCGCTACCTCAGTCTTACCAAAGCCCACATCACCACAGATGAGACGATCCATAGCCACAGGCTTGCGCATGTCATTTAAAGTTTGCTCAATAGCCTTGTGCTGATCTTCAGTCTCCTCGTATGGGAAGTTAGAGACAAACTCATCATAGGCATGGCGATCGACCTTAAAGCTAAAGCCTTGGCGTAACTCACGCTGCGCATAGAGATCTAAAAGCTCTGCTGCTACGTCACGTACCTTTTGAGCAGCCTTGGCTTTTTTCTTAGACCAAGAGTCATTTCCAAGCTTGGATAGCTGTGGATTTTCCTCACCTGAGTAACGAGCAATTTTGTTGAGCGAGGTGATAGGCAAGAAGAGCTTATCGCCACCTTGATACTCAATACCAATAAACTCGCCCTTTACGCCATTGATAACTTCGGTCTTAAGACCACGGTAAATACCAATACCATGATCAATATGCACCACAAGCTCACCTTCACTAAGCTGAGCTAGGTTTTTGATAATGGTGTCCTGATCAATTTGCTGTGAGCGACGATTACGCTTGCGTTGTCTTACTACCTTAAAGCCTAAAAGCTCGGTTTCAGTTAAAAATGCAATTGGACAATCAAGACCTTCAATCTTAGAGATCACAACCTCAAGCTTAAAGCCTTGGGCAGCTGCAGCTGCTGCAAAGGCAGCCTCAGATGATTGGGCCTCGTCTTTTGCCTTAGCCTTGCTACGGCTCTTGCGCTTTGGCTTTTCGTCAGCTACATCAGCAAGAGCATCAGCGGAAGCGCCTGCATCAGCGGCAATGATAGCAGCGGCCGCCTTTTCAGCGCTTGCAGCACCTTGTAGCTCTGACTCATTGGCAATGCTAAGCTCAGATACGGCTTGGGTCTGTAAATTGGAGCTTTCGGC
Source organism: Anaerobiospirillum succiniciproducens DSM 6400 (assembly GCF_000482845.1). Lineage (GTDB taxonomy): Bacteria > Pseudomonadota > Gammaproteobacteria > Enterobacterales > Succinivibrionaceae > Anaerobiospirillum > Anaerobiospirillum succiniciproducens. Next base: position 29,105 of record NZ_AXWV01000038.1, on the reverse strand, counting down.
TTTGGATGCTGCACTCTTGCGCTTACGCTTTGGCTTACTATCAGTAGCTGAGATCTCTGCTTGACTCTGAACTTCCTGATTGTGATAGCTCATCGCTGTAGTTACAGCGGCTGTAGCTGCAGCTAAGGCGCAAACTTGCTCTTTAATCTGTGTGGTAGCGGCCTGTACACCGTGTTCAGATGTATCCAAGATGACGCCCTGATCAAATGGGGCAATGGTCATCATTAATGGGTCTTTGGCTTGGATAAAGTCCGAGATGGATGAAGCTGCCTTGAGTCCGTAATCTTTAATTAAAGATGGAGGTAAGAGCTCATGTAAGTTTTGTCTACGACCTTCTGATAGAGCACTAATTAAGATACGACCGCCGCGCTTATTACAAAACTCATCGACAAAGGCCACGAGCTTTGCTTTGCTATTGTGATCATGACGATCAAAGGCAATATCCGGCACCTTAGTGCATGGGGCGTTAATAAACTCGCTGTTATATGACTGTACTTGATTGTCTTCACCATCTTTTGATTGCTTGGCAATAGCGCTTGGTTCAAAAGCTGGATCTTGGCGCAAGGTAATATGCTTGCGGTTTTGAATCTGAGTGATGATCTCAAGTGGAGTTAAGAAGACATCGTAAACTGGCAGTGATGGGTGATCGACATCGTGACAGATTTGGTAGGCACGTTGATGTAAGGTTTTGTCATAGTCAAAGATAGCCTTTTCAAAGTCACCAGTGAGTACTAAGGCACTGTCTTTACTGATGTAATCAAAGAAAGTAGCAGTCTTATCAAAGAACAATGGCAGATAGTATTCAATGCCAGCTGGTATAGTGCCTTTAGACACCATTTGATAGACAGGATGATGGGAGATATTGCCATTGGTAAAGGCATTACGGTAATTGGTTCTAAAGGTAGAGATGCTCTCTTCAGTTACCGGAAATTCATTGGCTGGCAAGATCTTAATGGAGTCTACTTTCTTTTGGCTTAGCTGAGTTTGCACATCAAAGTAGGAAATACTTTCGATCTCATCAAACTCAAAGTTGATGCGCAATGGAGCCTCGAGGCCCATTGGGTATACATCTAAGATATCGCCACGGGTAGCAATCTCACCAGGGGAGAGTACTTGTTGTACATGTAAATAGCCGCGCTCGACGAGCATATTACGCATGTAAGTAAAGTCTTTAGCATCGCCTACTTTAAAGTTAAAAGCGTTTTGCACCATGAACTCTACAGGAGCAAGTCTTTGGGCAATAGCATGCAGTGAGGTAATGACAATACCTTTTGTAAGACCGATTGCACGGGAGAGAAAGTCGATACGGGAGGAGATGATGTCCTGATGTGGGGACATAACATCGTATGGCAAGGTCTCGTAATCACGAAAGATAGTGACTTCATCATTAGCGCACAGATACTTAAGCTCGTTCTCTAAACGAGCTGCATCAACTGTATCTGAGCAAATGACCACTAAAGGATGCTCACATTGCTCCTTTAGCGCAGCAATCTCAAGTGCCTGAGCACAACCACTGAGGTTGCCAAGCACGGTGCCTTTCTTACTTAGTGAACCACTGAGTAATTGTTTTGTTTGCATTATCCCTGTCCGTATCTTACCTGACCAATGCCCATTAAGGTTCCATCAAGCCCAAGCCCAAGCCAAAGTTCAAGCTCACGCTTAAGCGCATGTTAAGAGCAATTCAATCTAGAGAGTAAAGTGCTTTCTACACTCAAGTCTACTTCATGCATTAAGAGGACTAATCTCATTGCAAGTGACCGAGTGACAACTACTATGATTGCCAGTTAGCAAATGCAGCCTAAGCCATGCTGAGTGGTCAGCTAAAACTCTTAGGCATAGCAAAGCCTCCAGTGCAGACCTTTCTGCCTAGATTATGGGCGTCAATTATTATAAGGATTTTTAATCCTATGTGCTCACAAAGTGCACTCAAAAGGACAAAAGGCCTAATATATCTCCTCCATGGCTGCAGCATCCGAAGATGCTTTCGTCTGTACTCTGCTTACGTGGCATTTGTCTGACCAAGCCTGAGAGGCATTCGTAAGTAGCATTGCCTAAGCGTGTTACGAAAATAGGTTAACCTTGATACGCAGGAACCTCATGAGCTTGCCAATGGGAGTTGGTCAGATAAGGACTGTCCTTTTGCGTGGTCTAGATTAGATGCTACTTACCATTTTGATGTTATTTTGCTCATCATTAAGGTGCTTCTAACTGCCAATAGCTGGTAAAAAGCGTGTTTGTACGCACTTAAAAAGGGCATATCTTTGCCGCAATGAGTGTAAGCTACATTGGGCTGAGTGTTGTTTTGTATAATCACGGCTTCATTAGCACCATAGGATTTTAAGTGCTTTGGCTTTAAAGTATGTGGTGCCGTACGAACTATGAAATTTTTTAGGTGGTATATGTATACACGCTTTGGCTAATTTAGAGCAAAGTTTGTTGTGTTCTAATACCATCTTACAGTCATGTCAGTCGTTGATTCGTGACTGAACATAGTTAACTTGCCTTGTTGTGAGCTCAATAGCTCGGTAGGACGTCCAAAGGTTTTGCGCAGAGTTAAAGATGTTTAAGCATTAAAAGCTTAGGCCCAAGCGCTTGTATGAGCTTATCTTATGCATGAGCTTATCTTAAATTCTGCGGTGGCGTTCAGTGCCTAAATTTAGGCAGAGGTTTTTTGCAAATGCAGTTCTCTCCACGCTCTTATTGCTACTTGTTGCTGTGGTTTGGCATCATCGCGATGATCTCAAACCTCACCCCATATTTTGCTAATGACTTCCGCTATATGATGATTCAGGGTACTCAGGATCCTGTTACTTCATTTGCAGATATCGTTCTCTCTCAGTATCGCCACTACTTTGAGTGGGGCGGTAGATCTGTAGCTCACGTCATTGCCCAAACCTTATTGTGGTGGGGTAAACCAGCTTCAGCTGTTGCTCAGGCTTTATGCTATGTAACCTTAGTGCTGTTTATCTACTTTAATGCTTTTGGCATTCGTCCAACTCTGCACTTACGTGCCATGCCATTATTCGTCATCACCTTATTCTTGTTCTTACAGCTCAGAGTGTATGGCGAGGTGGTATTTAACATCGTAAGTTCTGCAAATTATTTGTGGACTACCACTTTAGTGCTGATCTTCTTATTGCCATACCGTATTTCTATGGCCCGTGAGATCACCGCTCGTCCTTACTTGCTGTGGCCATTTATGTTTATCTTTGGTGTCATTGCAGGTTGGACCAATGAAAACACCGCAGCTGCAGTTGCCACAAGCTTAGGTTTATATCTCTTATGGTGCCTCAAAAACGGTAAGCTCAAGCTCTGGCAAAGCATCGGCTATGCTGGTTTCTTAATTGGCTTTGCTCTTCTGATCTTTGCTCCTGGCAATCAAGCTAGACTTGATAGCATGGAGGCGCATGGCTTTGATGCTGTAGAACATAGTATCGGCGCTATTGATATCTTCTTTGAGTCACTCCTTGTGTGCTCACTGCTCATCATCAGTGTTATCTTCTTGCGTCAAAAGGTTAGATCTAAGTTCTTACATGTGAGCTATCCAGTCTATTACAACGCTGGAATGTGGTTTGCCTATACTGGTTTATTCTCACTGTTCTTGATGATCTTTGCGCCAAACTTCCCAGCTCGTGCCGCTACACCATTTACCATCTTTATGATTGTGGCTTTAGTGGCCTTAAGTAAGCCACTCCTTGAGAGACACAAAGATCTCTTTAGACCAAAGGTTAAGGCACTGCTGATCACTGTGCCTACTATCTTTATGCTTTGTGCCCTTGGCAATGCCCTGTGGTGCACTATCACTTTGAACAATGACCAAAAGCTCAGAACTCAAGAGCTCATTACTCAGATTGAAGAGGGTAAGAAAGACATTACCTTATCCCCAATGCATGTCTACACTTACAAATATGTCTATGTTGCTGATGTAAGAGCTAATCCTCAGTATTGGACTAATAAGATCATCACCAAGTATCTTGAGGTTAACTCCGTAGTTAGAAACTGCGACTATGCACGTCCTGGATGGCAAAGTGACTTTGTCTTATTTGGTCGCATCAGAAGTGATAGCGAGTGCGTCCTTAACCCAAAGACCGGTGATGACGTACCTGTAGCTCACAAATAAGATCATGCACTCAAGGCCCATGCCTTAAGCAAATAAGAGTGCATCCTTCTAGCTAGCGCCCAAGCGGCGCTAGCTTCACATCCGACCAAACATCAGCGCGTTTTTGCCATCCCCAATCAGCGCTTTCAATGCCACTCCCAATTGGCGCAATCTTAAGCTTCCAAAGTTTCTACCAAATCAATCTACTCCCGCCATTGCATTGCATCGCATCGCATCAGGCAAAGAACTTTTGAGAAACCTTCAAATATTTTGCATTACGTATCTAAGTACTAGCGAGGCCATGCTCATTTGACAAAAAGAGCTCGGTCTTGAATATAATCTTAGCTTATTGAGGAAGGACATAAGGATGGGGTAATGGTTACGCGCTATACAGATAAGGGCTATTTTACTTTCACCGCCAATAGTGCCTCAGATCAAGGCATTGAGGTTAAATGCCCACAGTGTGGCAAATTAGCCATAGTCAAAATGGCCGATGGCGAAGCAAGCTGTAGCTGCACCCACTGTAATTTTAGGCAGCAAAAAGATCTTCGAGCAGCAATCTACTCAGTAAAGCTCAACTGCTCTGAGTGTCAGCGCTACTTTAGATGCGAGATTGATGATCCTCAGCAGCAGCACTTTAAGATTTTAAATGTAACTTGTCCGCATTGTGGTGCTATCAATCAAGGCCCAGTGCAAAAGACCATTGAGCCATATGGCTATATCTACAAATTTTTAGAAGATGGAAGTGAGCCATACTTTGGCTACAAGCTGTGGTATCAGACCTCCTATCAAGGCAAGCTCATTTGGGCCATAAACCGTAGCCATCTTATCTACCTCATTGAATATTTGAGCGCGGATCTTAGACAAAAGCCATATACATACCCAATGCGTACGCAAGCAGATCACCTGCCCACATTCATTAAGACAGCAAAGAATCGCGATCGCATCGTCACCTTACTAAAGCGCCTGCTTGTCTAGCAAATCCCAATTAAGATGCCTCATGCCCATCTTTGACTAAAGCATAATTAAGATGCCTCATGCCCATCTTTTGCCAAGGCCTAATTAAGATGCCTCATGCCCGTCTTTGGCCAAAGCCCACTAGGATGTCTCTTGCCATATTTTGCATATTTCAGGTTTGATTATGGGATTTGCTTGCGGCTGTGGGGACGTAAACGGCGTAAGTTTGGCTTTTAGTCAGTTTTTACGCAAAACATAGTAAGTTTGCTTATGAGACTGTTATTATTAAGGCACTAGATGGACTAAGGGCACTTAATCAAGGAGCTAAGGTACTACAAGCTTTGCTGTGATTGGGGCTTAACTACAGGATAGAGCGCTATGGAGAACTTTGATTTTTACCGTCCCACTGCTTATTACTTTGGTAATGATCGAGAAAGAGAGACTGGCTCAATTATTCGCAATTTAGGTTGTTCCAAAGTCTTTGTTATTTATGGCTGCGGTAGTGCTGTACGCTCAGGCCTCATTGGTCGTGTGGAGGAAAATCTTGCAAGTGCAGGATTAAATTACGTGACAGCTGGTGGTGTAGTGCCAAATCCACGTGCTGATTTAGTCTATGAGCTTATCGAGCGCGGTAGAGCTGAAAATGTCGACTTTGTGTTAGCTGTTGGTGGCGGATCAGTGATTGATACAGCTAAGGCTGTTGCCATTGGTATCGTCAATGAAGGTGACTTTTACGACTTTTGGCTGCACACCCGCGAGCCTAATGGTGCCTTGGGTGTTGGTGTGATTTTAACTATTCCGGCAGCTGGCTCAGAAGGCTCTTCAAGCTCCGTTATCCAAAAGGAAACTCCTTCAGGCTTTATTAAGGCTGGGTTAACCTCACCTTACAATGTGCCAGTCTTTGCCATCATGAATCCGGAGCTGACTAAGTCACTGCCAGCGTATCAAACTGCCTGTGGTGCTGTGGATATGATGGCTCACGTGATGGAGAGATACTTTACTAATACCACCGATGTCTCCATTACTGACCGCTTATGTGAGGCAGTAATGTGCTCTATTGTGGAGACAGTGCCACGTGTTATTCGAGAGCCAATGAATTATGAGGCACGCGCTAACTTAATGTGGGCTGGTACCTTAGCTCACAATGACATTTGCGGTGTAGGTCGTGAGCAAGATTGGGCCTCTCATGCCCTCGAGCATCAGTTATCGGCTATTTATGATGTGGCCCATGGTGCCGGTTTAGCAGTTATCTTCCCTGCGTGGATGGAATTTGTTATGCCGCACAATCCAATGCGCTTTGCTCAATTTGCCTCACGTGTCTTTGGTATTAGCATGGATTTTGAGGATCCTAAGCGTACAGCCAAGGCCGGTATTTATGCTCTCAGATCTTTCTTTAAGTCTATCGGCATGCCAGTTAACTTTGAGGAGATTGGTGCAAAAGAAGAGGATATCCCACATATGCTCAAGCTGCTTTCTCAAGCTAAAAAGAGTGTGGGTAAGTTTGTCTCTTTAACTCCTGACGATTGCGAAGTTATCTACCACCTTGCCGCCAACTACGACGGCCACTAGACCGCCACTAAATGCCATATGCAAACCAAGCCAAGCCAAACTAAGCCAAGAGCATTGACTCGAGCTTCATGCATGTTGACGTAAGCTTCATATATGTTGACTCGAGCTTCATGCATGCTAAGGATGCGCAAACGAAAAGCACGCATAGCGAACTATGGTAGCGCTAGGCAGCGTTTGTTTCTGTATTAGCTACGCCACGCCGTACATTTAACTATGTGCGGGCGTGGAGCAATTAACAGGATGCCTTTAGCTCTGATTTTAGTTGTTCTGTCCGTAGAGGCGCTGCAGCTGTTTGGTGGTGTAGGCAAACTCTTTGTGGGTTTGAGAGGTTTGCCTGCTCTCAGGTGCCTTATTCTTTGGCTTGTGCTCGGTTAGGTATGGCCACACAAAGTACCAAATGCTCGAGTTAATTAAAGTACCTGCATAAGAGCCAATGGTGCCAAAGTCCTCAAACATTCTTGGATAAAGAGGGCAATGCTCAAAGGCTGCACCCATAGCATCATGTTCTGAGGTAATTGGCTTTAAGACTTTAAACTCGAGCTCATTGCTAGTCATGGCTACAGGTACGGCTTGATATCTTTCGTACATGTATTTGCTAATGGACATGAGCTCAGTATTGCTAGGACATATACCCCAATCACCCATCGGCAGATAGGCAAAGATCTGCCAAGGATAGCGTACGGGCACTTTTACGATGAAGACGCCATTAAAGGAGATGTCTTCAAGTGCATTGATGTTATTGCTTGGTCCTTCGTAAGCCTCTTCAAAATCACCCACCACTTTTTTGATATTGACGCCAGACTCAACTAACTGCTCGTTTAGCGAATCTAAGCGCTTTTCTAGAATATCCTTGCCATCCATTAGCTCGGCATGCAGCATGGCAGTTCTGAACTTGCGTAATGAAAAGATGTTGAACTTATCATTTTCGTCTTTGCAATTGTCTTTAAAAGTCTCTAATAAAGGCTCATCAGGTACAACGATAATAGGCGTGTAGCCTTGTTGCTTACCGTCGCGCATGCAATAGAGAAGACGATTTAGCACAATATCAGGTGAGGTATATTCAGCAAAGTACTCATAGCCACAGTCAAAAAACAGGGCCATAGATTGCCTAATCTCAATAAGTCTTTCCATAACAAGTCCTCAAGCATGATAAGAACTTTGGTGTTTTTTCAGCTCGCATTCATCATTATAAGCAAGTATTACTCATTGTGTTTAGATTATTGTGCAAAGGCTTAATTACGCTTGCGTATTTGTGAAATAGACTTAGCTTTGAGTGACTAGGTAAAACAATAAGTTAAGTTATGTCTATCTAGAAACAACAAAGCCTAACTAAAAGTTAGGCTTTGAAAAGCATTTGTAGCACTTAGCTGTTAATTGCTCCGAGCTTTAGCTTGGAAGTACCAAGAAAGTATTAATAAAGCTTTGGAGCGGGCGCTATTTAGCGCTATCAGAAGATTCTGCACCCGTAGCATTGCTTGGTGCTGCACTATCACTATCCTTTGCCTCGGCAGCCTTGCTATCAGCTGCATTGGCCTTATCGGCGTTAGCAGCTGCTGTTGCGCTAGCGGCTGCGCTGTAGGCAGATATTCTAGAGCTCGGGAGCTCACCAATTGGACGAGTTGGTTTGTAGGTTGCCTTTGGTCGAGAGCCCTCTGGGAGAATGTACTTACGATCAAAGTCATCTGCAGGGATTGGTCGATCGTAGTAGTAACCCTGAGCTAAGTCGCAATCGATAGTCTTTAAGAACTCAACATCCTCGTTACGCTCGACACCCTCAACTACGGTACGAATACCAAGCTCTTTTGCTAGTCTTGAGAGCACACGTAAGATCATGTGGTTCTTTTCGATTTGCTCTGGATCGTGGGCGAGCATGAACTCACGGTCAAACTTAATCTCATCGAGGTCTAAGCCGGCGATGATGTTAAGTGAGGAGTAGCCTGAACCAAAGTCATCAAGAGCGATAGAAAGACCAAGCTTTTTAAGCTCGTTAATGTGGTTGTTAAGCTCATTAACCTTGTAAGTAGCTAAGTCCTCTAAAACCTCAATCATGAGGTACTTTGGAGGAATGTCGTACTTATCAATGATTTGCTTGAGCTGCTCTTTATATCCCTTCTTGAAGAAGAGGAGCTTAGTTTGGTTAATCGATAAGTAGATCGGCTCAATACCGCGATCAAGATAAGATCTAATACGAGCACAAGCTTTATCAAACATGTATAAGTCAAGCTCAGTACAGAAACCATTGGCCTCGAACAGAGGAATGAAGTCATTTGGATAAACAATGGTATCTGACTCAGAGATCCAACGTACTAAGGCCTCTGCAGCGTAGATCTTGCCAGTCTTAAGGTCGATCTTAGGCTGTAAGAAGAGCTTAAACTCCTCGTTTTCTAAAGCTGCACGCATGCTCTTTTCGATGCTATGTAAGAATGCCTCTTTCTTATAGGCATTCTCGTCATAGAAGCGAATCGCATGAGTATAGGTCTTGTTAATCTGTTTGCGGGCAAACTCAGAGCGAGCCACGACTTTATCTGGGCTAAGATCATAGTGTGCAAAAGCAACACCTGCACACATAACGATTGGGATAGAGGAGATCTCAGCGTTAATGCGTTGTGTGCAAATGTTGATAAGCTTGATAAGTTCTGCGTTAAGTTTGTCTTGCTCCTTGATCTTATAGACGAGATAGAACTGATCTTTCTCATGGTGGCAGAACATAATGAGCTTGGAGCTGTCCTGCTCTCTAAAAATATTGGCAATAGTGCGCAGCAAGTCATCAGAGCTCTTTTCACCGAGCATATCCTGCATGTAGCTAAAGTCTTGCATCGACAAGGATACTACTGCGTACTTAATCTCTGGAGATTCCTTGTAGTCAAGGTTGGCAAACTCAAGTAAGAATTTATTGTAGTTATAAGCATCAGTCACTGGATCATAGTGAGCGATCAACAGCTGAGTCTTGTAGCTGCTCTTCATATTGATAAAGAGATAGATGGCAATGAAGCAGCACACAGTGAAGATGATAACGATGCTAACAATTAAGAAGCTTAAAGATTGGAAGTAAGGGCTGTGCTTTACCTCTGCAGAGCTAATAGTACCTAAATACCAATCGGCAAAATCAAGTGGGGTTAAGGTTACGTTGTATTTTAAGCCATTGATATTGGTGGTAAATGAAGTTGGGGTAGTAGATACTAGGCCAACACGAATCTTATCAATAGCATTACGAGTAAATCCCTTGAAATCAGAGACGTTATGCAGATCGCGCGGGATGACCTCATTAACACCGCTTGAGAAGATAAAGCCTGAAGCGGTAGTTAAGAAGGAATCGATATCAGGGTTAGTAACAGAAATTTGTTCTAAGTTGGCATCAAAGGTAACCTGGCTTACAGCACCAGAGAGCGCACCGATAACGCGACCATCATTAGCAAAGACAGGAGCTACATAAGTAATCATGTCCTGACCGATGGTTGGTGAGAAGTATGGGGATGAAACGGTGCTTTGACCAAGCCAAGCGGTTGAGATAGCAAGCTTTACTTGTGGTGGTAAGTTCTTGTACGCAGTGTCTGTCTTGACGCCGGAAATAGAAACTTGCTCGCAGGTACCATCAAGATTCCAAAAGCCTACTACATCAAATGGAATGTTTTCTTTGCCCACAGCAGAGTAGGTCTTGGTGATGTCATCAGACTTCTTAGTGAACATGGCCAAAGTACGCAAAGCTCTGAGCTCGCCCATGGCCTTACGCTTAATGGTAATCGCAAACTCTGACTGCGTGGCCTTAAGCTCTGAGTCGTTGGCAGAAGTGTAAACATAAGACACAACTTTAAAAGTGGCGAAGGCAAACAGAGACAAGATAACTAAAGATGCAATAGAGATAATTGCAACCTTGCGTAATCCCTGCTTGAGCTTAATTTCACTAATATAGCTAGCCATTGTGACATCCTTGTGTTTTAAGATGTTTGATCTAGATGACCATCTCTAGTGATCTATGGTTAGGCCTTATGCCACATTTTGCCATTCTTAAGAAAGCTACGTATGCAATTGCTCAAGAGAGCGGCGTATCGCTATAACTCAAGAGAGGCGATGATGGCCTTGTATAGCGCTAATCAGCCATAAAGCTTGTGTGCATCGGTATGCTATTGCAACTTAAGTAAAGTACTAGCAACAGCATTAACAGCCACGATAGCCTTTAGCATTAGCGTCGAGTGATGTTAAGTAACAAAGACATACCATCACAAGACCAATAGATCCTAGATAAAATTTTTTCAATTAACCGCTGTGGCGGTATTGCAAACTTACTTACTGTGACCATGCCTTAGCCTGGACACACTTAAACAACATTAAGTTGAGAGTTGAGCTTATGAGGCCCACTCAAAAATCTTACTGAGGCCACTTATTAAACAGCGGCATTCAATCAAGCTATCTATACTTCAAGCAGCAGGCGTAACATAGAGCGCTGCGAACGGTTCTAAAATAGCTTTAACCATCCTTGGCTGTACTCATCAAGTAATGTAATCTCAGCTCTTTACATTAACGTAACAATCTCATTCAGACTGTAGTTATAAACTTGATGGGCTAACTAAAGTAGCTCTAGGTACTTATCCATGTACCTAAATGGAACTTATAAACTAAGCTAAAACTGTTATGGCCAGAGTATGTTTTGACGTAGTACGTAAAGAAATGACACACTTTGCCAAGCGCCCAGAACAGCACTTTGCAAAAAGCCATGAACAGTACATTGCCACGTGCCCCGAACAGCACATTGCCACGTGCCATAAACGACACATTGCTTAGAGCCATTAAGGGTACTTTGCTAGTGCTATGAATAGCACTGTGCCTTGCATCATGTTCAGATGGCCCGATAGATATTAGTGTTTCATTTATAAGTTGCCGTAACTTATGTAGTTTTAAAAGGGCAAACATAAGAGCAGGCACGCATAAGCGTGCTCAACTTTTGTGCCTAGTCCTAAAACTACACAGTACTTAATAGTGCATGATACTTGTGTGATGGTCACGATGAAACACTTTAGCGCTTTTGTTTGTCATCTAGATATCAAAAATGAGATGTTTGACAATCTTAATTCCAACTTTTTAGCTTAGATGTTAAGAAAACCAACGCTTTTTGACCTATCACAGTGCAATGTCTCAAGACCACGTCAAATCTACACTTTTGACCGCTCAGCGCACTTTTTCAAAACCATAACCGCTGCAACACTTTGCAGTCATTCAACGAAGTTCTGCACAAGCATTCCCATAGGCCGATGATATTTGGCAGCGGCAAATACGACAAAGGCAGCGTTTAATGCGCTGCCTTTGGGGTTGATGCAGCCTTGGCTGCATGCATAGCTTTAGGCTTGCGGCCTAAAGAAAAGAGCTTTTTATGTCTTAGCGATGATGCGGACGCTTCTTGCTAGGACGTCGACGTGGTTCGGCCTTTACTGTGCCCTTAGCTGTGTACATGGACACGAGCTGAGTGCGCAGCTGTGGGCGACGACTAGAGCCGTTGCCACCATAGTTATGAGCCACAACGGTCTCAAACATTGGCATGTCATACTCGCTACGACGTGAAGCAGAGCGTGCGTAATAGTCATCGACAGAGTTTACGCGGCGATTATTGCGTGATGACTTGGCCTTGCCCTTTGGGGCGTCTTTAGCGCTTTGCTTGCGCTCATTAGTACGCTTTTGAGTACTAGTCTTCTTGTCATTGCGAGATGAAGAGGCATTAGCTCCTTCTTCCTTATTGCGCTGACGACGGCTTTGGCGATCGCTATGGCGTGAAGAGTTTGACTCAGCCTTAGTGCTTGAAGAACCTTGAGTATGGTAAGGATCTAACTTAGCACTGTCTGATGGACTGGCGCTGACATTGTCGCTATTGCGAGACTTGCGCTCAGTATTATCCTGGCGCTTGCTATCTAAGCCCTTGCGCTTATCTTGTGAGCTCTTAGATGACTTTGCCTCAGTTTCCTCGGTACGGCTGTGCTTGATAGGCTCACCATATACTGAATCTTCAGTGCGCTTATTACGATTATGACGCTTAGCAATAGCAGCCTTGGTCTCATCGGTTAAGTAGTCATCTTTGAACAGATCGCTAGTGCCTGCATACTGCATGCTGCCTTCGATATCGTCAAACTTATCAAAGGAGCCAATGGCATCAGAGATAGCACGAGCCACTAAAGTACGGCCAGCATTATCAAGATGCTCATTACGCTCATTAAAGCGCTCAGCAAGGTTTACGGCAGGGCGGGTCTCATTAGACAGTACTTCACGAGCAATCTGACGCTCCATAGCCTTTTGCTCTTCAGCTGCACGTAACTTGGCAGCCTCGCGCTTTTGATGCTTAGCATCGGCCTTAGCGCTCTTAAAGTCATTTTTAGCAGCGGCATTCTTGGATGCTGCAGTGTCTTTTACAGCAGTAGTATCTTTTGTAGCAGCTAAGTTATTTGCATTGTCTGCAGCTGATGCCTTGGCATTAGCAGTAGAGCTAGTGTTGGCTGCAACGTTCTTGTCTTGACGTAAAGAGCTATTGCGTAAGTCCTTTGACTTGTTGTCCTGAGACTTTAAATCCTTAGACTTTAATTCCTTAGATTTTAAATCCTGAGACTTTAATTCCTTAGAATTTAAATCCTTAGACTTAGCACCATTAGCGGACTTAGTCTCGTTAAAGGTCTTGTCTTGAGACTTCTCTTTAAGTGCTGAGCTTGCCTTAGAGCGTGAGTCGCGAGGTAACTTGCCGTCAGATGCAAGCTTACTATCCTGGAGGTCGCGCTTTTTGACGTTATCCTTGAGATCACGCTTGCTGTCCTTCTCCTTGTGAGTACGCTTGTTTGCGCTATCTTTTAGCGGAGCAGCATTGTCATTTTTAGCCTGGGCACGGTTCATCATTTTGCCTAAAAGGCCAAATCCACTGACGCCTTCTTCCTGACTTGGGCGCTTCTTTTGATCCTCAAGCTTGTTTTGCGGAGCATTAGGATTGGCGTTCTTTAAGGCCCACTTATCTTGGCGTGAATTTGCTCTAGAGTTTGAGCCATTCTCTTCATTAGCGTACTCGCAAGTGATGTACTGCTTAATGAACATCTCTAAGAAGAGTAAGAACATTGCAACTAAGAGAGGACCAAAGATCAGGCCCATGAAGCCGAACAGTGGCAGACCAGCAATAACACCAAAGATGGTGACTAGTGGGTGGGTGTCAGCCATGCGCTTTTGCACGATCATGCGCAGCACATTGTCAGACTGAGAAATCACCACAATACCGTATAAGCTAATGTAGATGGCAGGGAGCATGCCTTGCTCAAAGTACTGCACAATGGCCAGAGGAATCCATACTAACATGGAGCCCACGATTGGGATCATGGAAGCAAAGCCAGTGAGCACACCAAATTCAATTGGATTGTTCACGCCACAAATATAGTAGCCAACTGCAGCTACTGTGCCCTGAATCATGGCAAGCAGCGGAATACCGATGGCGTTGGACTTTACGATGGTAGATACCTTGTTAATGACAATAGTCTTGTTACGGTCATTAAAAGGTAAGCAGCGGGCAATACCGCGCTCCATACGGATACCGCCTGCAAGTAAGAAGAATAAGATGAGCAGTGCGGTGAACAGATTGATAGCTGCGTCATTGATGCCGGCTACCAAGGAGTTCATAAAAGCTGTTACCTTTGCAGTAGCAAAGGCAATGCTCTTTTCAGAAACCAAGTCAAGCTTGGTAGTGCTCTCAAGGTACTTAATCGTATCGGCAAAGCGCTTCATCACAACATTGATATCAAAATCAAGATTGTTGATAAGTTCAATGATGTACCAAATGGCAGCGGAGAAAGGGAGTACCACAAAGACTGCTACCGCAATAGTCAAAATCCATGGAGCAAGTCCAGGAGATAGGCGGTTAGCAAGATAGATATTAGTACGGCGCAACAGAATATAGAGGGTAATTGCACCTAAGGTACCGTTTAGAAAAGGCATTGCCTGTACAAATAACAGACCGCCTAAGATGAGCAGTAATCCAATTAAGGTCCACTCAAAAATGAGTTCGCGATTGTGGCTCAAGATCAGCCTCTAAGAGCTTGTCATTCACATTAAAACCCGCATCAGCCAGATGCCGTTACTGATCTTATACGCCCCAAAACATTAAAGTAACCAAATTATCTAAGCATCGCTAGACCAAGTACTTAATAGCATTAGCGCCACTTAACATGGCCATGAACAACAACTCATGATGGCATCATAAGCTAGCTTTCGTACGTAGCAAAGACACCACCAGCAGCGCTATAAAGCTTGTAGCAATCTAGATAGGCATAGCACTATAAACTTGGCCTAAAAAGCCATTTGCCACCCTTAAGAGTGCTCCAATTAAAGCTAGAGCTCTGTGGTGGCAAAGACCAAACTAGCTGTGACTAAGCCGAGACTAGCAGGTACTAAGACCAAACTAGCTGTGACTAAGCCCAGACTAGCAGGTACTAAGACCAAACTAGCTGTGGCTAAGCCCAGACTAGCAGGGACTACGCCCATGCTTATATCAAGCAGTTAAGCATGTGAGCAATTTAAACTTGCAAAGCGCAAACTAAAAAGCTGCTTGATATAGCCAATTCCTTGCACAAAAAAGCTTGTACAAGCAGTGGCGATACTCATTTTGGTCATTACAAAAAGCAATGGCCAAGATTTGGTTTTAGCAAGATGCCATTTTTATGGCTGTCTTGCCTAATTCTTTAATGTTTTATAACTACTGTACTTACTAAACTTACACTGCAGCACTCCTAGCAAAACTATGTATTGCTTTGCTAGTTTCTATAGCACTAGTTAGCAAATTGCCATTAGTGCTAGCTAAGCTATCAGTGATAAACCTAAGGTCGCTGTGAGCGGCCTTGGCACTCATTTGCGCTACATTAAACAGCCTTAACGCTGTCATGGGCATAAGAGCGCTTTGGGTTTAGTGGTGGCATGGCATACGGTACATATCTTATGAACCAAGGGTGCTTGAGCCACTAAAGTAGTTAGCGAAAAATTTTTAAAACTTACTATGTCATAGCCCATAACAAGCTAGATAACTATGCTTAGCAATTTACTCATCAGTTAAAGCTAAGCTCCTCAAGCTATGGGCTTTAGTAGCTAGAACCATTGGGTCTAGTACAAATAGTAGTTACAGACGTCTTTTGCTAGCGATGCGCTTTACCGTGGCTGTGATCTTTACTCGTAAAAGAGCTTTTTTATAAGCCGTGGCTATCCATTATGTTTAGATAGTAGCGCTTTAAAATCGCATCATCAGCTAAAAAAGCGCAGATGAGCCATTTATTTAGTAAGACTTAGTGTAAGTCCTTGTAGCTAAAACACATCCTTTCATAGTATGGCTGTAGCATATAGAGTTAAGCATCATTTCTATAAAGCTTAGGCATAGACCTCATCACCTTATATTGAGGGAGAGGAGGATGGTGTAATACACCTAATCAGTATGGCAGACTCAAAGCCCCGTGATAGGCTTTAAATCTTATCTGGTCGCGATGCGACCCTCAAAGAAGTCTCATTAAACTCTATTGGTCTTATAAAACCTCTTTGAGGGGAACATCATGGCAAAGCAAGTAAAGGTTCATGCAGATCATGAGTTACTTGCTTTGCCAAATTAGCTTGGCTCAAAACGGCAAGAGTAGTTTTGCCTTTGAAGCTAAGACTGTTCTAGCTTAGTCATTTGGCTAAGACTGTTCTAGCTTAGCGATTATGGGAAAACTAGTGTTAGTTTTGTCGTTAAGGCTAATGCATGGGGACTAAATTAGATGTCCTTGGCAAAAGCAACAGCGCGGCCAATGTAGGTCTCAGGAGTGAGCTTGCGCAGCTGCTCCTTAGCCTCCTCAGGGATCTCGAGAGTATCGATGAACTTGAGCATGGTCTCGGCGTTAACTTCACGACCACGAGTGAGCTCCTTGAGCTTCTCGTATGGGTTAGCGATGCCGTAACGACGCATTACAGTCTGATATGGCTCAGCTAAAACTTCCCAGTTGTGGTCAAGCTCGTCACGTACGTGGGCCTCGTTAGCCTGTAACTTGGAGATGCCCTTTAAGGTGCTCTTCCATGCTAATACTGAGTAACCGCAAGCAACACCTAAGTTACGTAAAACGGTTGAGTCAGTCAGATCACGCTGGAAGCGGGATACTGGTAACTTGGCAGCTAAGTGAGCGAAGATGGCGTTAGCCAGACCGATGTTGCCCTCAGAGTTCTCAAAGTCAATTGGGTTAACCTTGTGAGGCATGGTTGAAGATCCGATTTCACCAGCGATGGTCTTCTGCTTGAAGGTGCCGTAGGAGATGTAGCCCCAAATGTCACGATCGAAGTCTAAGATGATGGTGTTGAAACGCTCTAAGGCATTGAATAACTCAGCGATGTAATCGTGAGGCTCAATCTGAGTGGTGTAAGGATTGAAAGTAAGGCCTAAGGACTCCTCGAACTCCTTGGAGAAGGTGTACCAATCAACCTCAGGGTAGGCGCTTAAGTGAGCGTTGTAGTTACCAACGGCACCGTTGATCTTACCCATGATCTCAACAGCGGCGATCTGATCGCGCTGACGACGCAGACGGTAAACAACGTTAGCCATTTCCTTACCTAAGGTGGTAGGAGAAGCAGGCTGGCCGTGAGTACGAGCCATTAATGGCAGCTCAGCATACTCATGAGCTAAACGAGTGATCTCGCTAATGAGTTCATCGCACATTGGCAGGAGAACTTCTTCACGAGCAGTCTTTAACATCAGAGCGTGGGAGTTGTTGTTGATATCCTCAGAGGTGCAAGCAAAGTGGATGAACTCTTTGACCTTGGAGATCTCTTCGTTGCTAGAAGTCTTGTCCTTTAAGAAGTACTCAACAGCCTTAACGTCATGGTTGGTAACAGCTTCACGACGCTTGATGTCTTCAGCATCTTCAACAGAGAAGTTAGCAATGATGTCATCGATAAAAGCGATGGTCTCTTTTGAGAAAGCTGGAACTTCTTTAATTTCAGGGCAAGAAGCTAATTTCTTAAGCCAGGTGAGCTCAACCTGAACACGGAAGCGCATTAAGCCATACTCTGAGAAGATAGCGCGCAGTTCCTTTACTTTAGATTCGTAACGACCATCAAGTGGAGAAATCGCGGTAAGCGGCGATAATTGCATAACTGACCCCAAAAGTTGAAGTAATGTAGGCATTGACGTAGCCATGTACTAGACGTGAGCACATGCAGCTAAATATGTAATTCTGCACTGCACAGCCCGCCCCGTCAATGAAAAAAACTTATTTTGTCTGCATCTAAAGCGCAAAACCATGCTGCAGACTAACTAGACAAAAGCTAAGGTAGCTAAAAAAAGCGCCGTTGCAGTGCAATGGCAGCCCATGATCTTTTGATCGCCTTAAACGTTACTAAAGTTAATCAAGAGATTTTTAAACAAGCTGCAACAATCTATTGATGTTTTAGTAAATGATCTGCATATGCTTAACTACGTGCTTAAGCTTAGTAGTCTTGGTACTTAAGTAACTTTAGTGTTGTGCTTTTGCAAGTGATAAAGCAAAAACAGCCATCTAGTTAGATAGCTGCTTTTGGTCTTTAACTAAGACGTAATTAACGGAGACCGCCTTGATGCTTAGAGATGATCTGACGGGCGCACTCAATAATGTTCTTATAGTGGAACATTAATGAATAACGCTTGCCACCCATCTGATGCCAGAGCATGGATGCACGGATGCCAGATAAGAGCAGGGCTCTAATCATCAGCTGGAACTCACTGCGGCTTAAGTAGCTCTCCTCACCGTAGATGATGAGCTTAGGGAAGTTAGGGCTAATTAAACCAGAGTAAATGCCTGAGTAGAGCTTGATGACATCGTAATCAACTAAGACATTATTCTCGGCAGTTTCATAGTTTGGATGCATAGCAAGTACTTGATCTCTGAGTCTATCTACCTCGCTATCAAGCTGCTTTGAGACCATAGACTGACGCTCTAAATTAGTCTCAAGTGACATGATAGAGAAGGCGATCTTGATTAACTCTGCATTCTTAGGCTGAGCGGCCTCTTTTGGATATAAAGAGGTGAGAAGCTGAGTTAAACCAGGGATCATGGTTGATGGATTATAGATGTCCTCAACAGTGTTTGGATTAGTGATGATGAGAGCACGCATTAAAGGAGCAATTGCGCTTTCATCAACTTTACCGAAACGAGCAACAGTTTGGATTTGTGCAGCAGACTGGAACACGCCTGCTAGCGCAAGAGTTTCGGCGTAGGTATTGGTAGACATTGTTAAGGACTCCTGCTCTTAAGAGCATCCATAAAAACTACGATACTAATACTTTAATTGTTTAAGTGCTTGGCTGAAGGCACACATAAGATTTTGTTCGTTAGACGATCTTACGATCTTATGCTTTGAATGCAGCCTAGTCACAAGACTTTAGCACTCTTGAGTAAGGCAAAACTTAGGAGCAAGGCTTAAAGTTTTGCCAAACAAAATTCTTATTTAATCGGCTCTTCAATAATTGCACCGCCTAAACAGTCAGCACCATTGTAAAAGACCACAGACTGTCCTGGAGCTACTGCAGAGACTGGGTTATCAAAAGTAACCTTGAGCATGGAGCGCAGGCCGTTTGGCTCAGCTGCTGTAGCAGGGCTTGAGTTTACTTGAGTGCCATTATCATCTAGATAAACTCGCTGCACTGTACATGCAACATCAGGCTGACGATAGCGAACCTTGCAAGTGCACTTTAGTGGCAGTTCAGGTAGGCCTACAATCCAGGTCTCATTACCAGCAAGTAAGCCATTGGAGAACAAGGCTGGATGGTTATGACCTTGAGCTACGATAAGGGCATTGTGAGCCATGTCTTTATCCACAACATACCATGCCTCACCAGTACCATCGGCGCTACCGCCAATGTGCAGGCCCTTGCGCTGACCGATAGTGCAGTACATTAAACCAGGATGTTCGCCAACTACCTTGCCCTCAGTTGAAATGATTGGGCCTGGAGTAGAGGCATCAGGTAAGTACTGATGCAAGAATTGACCAAAGCGCTTTTCGCCGATAAAGCAAATGCCTGTGCTGTCCTTTTTCTTGGCAGTGACTAAGCCACGCTCTAAAGCAAGTTCTCTTACACGTGGCTTTTCAATATGTCCAACTGGGAAGAGAACGCGGCTAAGCTTATTTGGACCAATGGCGTGCAAGAAGTAGCTTTGATCTTTATTTTTATCTAAGCCACGCAGTAAATGCGCATCTGCATCGATGCCGCCATCAAAAGATCTGAGGCAATAGTGACCAGTTGCAATGAAGTCAGCGTTCAAATCCTCCATGGCGTAATCCATGAAAGCTTTAAACTTAATCTCTTTATTGCACAGGATATCTGGATTAGGAGTACGACCCGCGCGGTATTCGCTTAAGAAGTTCTCAAAAACGTTATCCCAGTACTCAGCAGCAAAGTTAATGGTTTTAAGCTCGATGCCAAGCTTGTCACAAACATCCTGAGCATCCTTACGATCCTCAGCAGCTGAGCAATAGGTGTCGTTATCGTCCTCTTCCCAATTCTTCATGAACAGTCCAGTGACGTTCATGCCTGCCTCTTTTAGTAAGGCTGCAGATACAGAAGAGTCCACGCCACCTGACATGCCTACTACGACGTTTTTACCTTTGAGCTCGTCATAAGGAATCTTGTCATCAAAGACATGGTCAGGAGCAAATAAAGTCTTAGACATTAGCCACGAACCGTAGTGATTAATGAAAGAGGGAAATTCTGACCCTTGTCGTAATCATCGAAAGATGAGCCGACTAAACGAGTACGCCACTGACTCTTGCGATTGTTGATCTCTTCACGAGTCATCCAGTGTACAGCTAAGATATCGCCATCAGGATCGGCTGGATGTGCCTTAGTAGGATCGTTGTCCTTGAGGCGAGCCTTGAAGGTAAAGCGGATAATGGTATCCTTTTCTTTTACGTAGTCGTAAATACCAACTAAGTGCTCAAGCTCAATCTCACAACCAGTCTCTTCAAGGCCTTCGCGCACGGCAGCCTCTAAAATGCTCTCTTTAGCATCGACATGGCCTGCTGGAATACCAAAGCAACGCTCGCCAGTATCCTGAAACTCTTCAACCATTAAAAAACGACCTTCGTGCTCAATGATGAGTGCAATGGTCAGATGTGGCTTAAAACGCTCGGCCATACATGCCTCTTGAAAAACCTAAACCTAAACCTAAAAGCCTAGCAATCAATAAACAAATCGACTGCAGTGCTGATGCAAAGACAAGCTTATGCCTTTGCTCATCTACGATCTTTTGTCTACTGCGATCTTAACGCATAAAGCCAGTGATCTTTTGTCTACTGCGATCTTAGCGCATAACAATAGCGATCTGTTGTCTACTGCGATCTTAGCGCATAACACTAGTGATCTTTTGTTTGCTGCGATCTTAGCGCATAACAATAGCGATCTTTTGTCTGCTGCGATCTTAGTCTAGATGCGGCCAATAGATGGGGTTATTAGTATTAATTGGGTACCTGTTTGCACTTAGGCTCAAGCCTAGAGTAGCAGGTGGTGATGGAGTAATGCTGCTAAAAAAGATCATGACTGCTTGCAGCTTACTGCAACATAAAGCGAGTCAAAAATCAGCACAATTACTTCACAAAACCCGTAATTTTATCAAAAGCAGAGTAATTTTGATAGCCGCGAGACTTCTAGCAGCAGCCTTATCTTAATCTTGGTGCATGCATATAATTAAGCACATAGCCTTTAAACAGCCTAAACGTCATTGCACCCAAACATAAAAGGTGATTCGCTAGCTTAATGATAAAAACTGTCTTAACTACTCTCGCTAGAGGCCGAAATTACAAGGAATCAGCTGTAAATTGCTCTTAAGATATGTGCTTAGGGTGTGGTGCTTAAAAAATGCAAAAGGCAAGATCACGCATCCTAGGTTAGCTAGGATCATGATCTTGCCTTAAAGGGCACGCCGCAATGGGGCGGACTAGGGATCTTGTTTAGCGCCTTGCGCTAAGCAAGATAGTAGTTTGCCGTTGTGGCTTAGGCCATAGCCTGAATAATAGCCTTACCAAATTCTTGAGTAGATACTTGGGTAGCGTTAGGCATTTGAGCTGCAAAGTCAGAGGTGACGCGGCCAGCGCTAATTGCACCTTCCATACCCTTAACTATGAGATCAGCAGCCTCATTCCAGCCTAAGTGACGAAGCATGAGCTCAGCTGAGAGGATGATAGAACCTGGGTTTGCAAGGCCCTTACCAGCGATGGTTGGAGCGGTGCCGTGGGTAGCCTCGAAGATCGCAGCCTCAGTACCAATGTTGGCACCTGGAGCAATACCGATACCACCAACGATAGCGGCTAATGCATCAGAGATGTAATCACCGTTTAAGTTCATGGAGGCAACCACATCGTAGTCTGCTGGGTAGAGCAGGATGTTTTGTAAGAATGCATCAGCAATGCAATCCTTAACTACGATACGGTTGTTGGTCTTTGGATTGATGAATGAAACCACGCCCTTGTCATCAGCCTTGGCACCGTACTCACGCTCAACAAGCTCGTAACCCCATCTCTTGAAGCCACCCTCAGTGAACTTCATGATGTTGCCCTTGTGAACGATGGTTACGCTCTTGCGATCGTGCTCGATAGCGTATTCAACTGCAGCGCGGATTAAACGCTCAGTACCTGGCTTACTCATTGGCTTGATACCAATAGCGCAGTGCTCAGTAAAGCGCAGCTTCTTCACGCCCATATCGTTTTGCAGGAAGTTGATGACCTTCTTTACCTCATCAGTATCTGCGTCCCACTCGATACCAGCGTAAATATCTTCTGCGTTCTCACGGAAGATAATGGTATTGGTAAGCTCTGGCTGCTTAACTGGGCTTGGAGTGCCCTTGAAGTAGCGTACTGGACGCAGGCAGATGTATAAATCTAAGCCTTGGCGCATGGCAACGTTTAATGAACGAATGCCACCACCAACTGGAGTGGTTAAAGGGCCCTTGATGGCAACATGGTAGTCTTTGATAAACTCCATGGTCTCATCAGGCAGGTACACATTCTCGCCATAAACTTCGCATGAACGGCCGCCTGCGTAGATTTCCATCCAAGAAATCTTTTTAGAGCCAGCATAAGCTTTCTCAACTGCAGTATTTACCACCTCATGCATAACAGGAGTGATGTCTGCACCGATACCGTCACCACGGATGAACGGAATGATTGGGTTATTCGGTACCTGCAGCTTGCCGCCTGCATCAAGTTGAATCTTCTCACCTGCAGGAACAACTACTTTACTTTCAAAGCTCATGCTCAATCCTCAATAAAAATTAACTAAGCCATAAAATAGGCTATGCATAGGCTACGAGGTCTATGCAGATCCCATTAATCGTAAACTAAGAAAGTGTCTTTGCACAGAAAAAGCGAAAAAGTCTGTGAAGCTATGACATTAGTCAGCATTTATGCACAACTAAGGTGCTTTCTAGGCGCTTTAGACGCTATTGTGCACAAAAATAAGACAGTAGGCTGAGCAATATGGAGACCATCAAACCAAGCGCAAGCAATCAGTCTAAAAGCCTATGAGATGGGATTTGGTGGCGGCATGTGGATTTTGCCGCATGGAAATTAGGCTACATTGGGATTTAGCGACATGCCGATTGGAGGGCATGCCGCATTAAAGAGGGGTAGGACTTATTCGCCAGAGCTTAAGTCTACTGGGAGATTTTGGTCTTCTTGAGACATGCGTGGGCGTGAGGTCTCTAAGATAGCCTCGCGTCGCTCACGATCGCGTTTAAGCTGCTCTAAGGCACGTGCCTTCGCTGTATCGATCTCACGTTGATGCTCTAGACGCTGCTGCTCGATGAGCTCTTGTTGCTGTGCCTTAAACTTTTGATCGTGCGCACTAAGCTTTGGATCGATAGTTTGATGAGCCTCTCTTAAGCGCTGACGCTCTTTAGAGTTTGGATCAGGGGCACTGTAGCTACGTGGAGCTAAAGATGGGCCTTTAGCCTGATACAGTGGCTCTTCTTTTGGAGCGTTATGTGCGCCTACTAGAGGTGTATTCTCAGGACGATAAGTATCATTATCGCCATAGCCAAATTCATTGTTACCAAAGCTAGGCTTAGATGCCTCAGAAGCTGTGGCATTAGCATTCGGGATAGCAGCATCATCTTTGCCAAAGATAGCTTCTAAGCGCTTAGTAATGTCCTCATTAGATGCACGTTGTGCTGCAGCCTGGTAAGCATCTGCCACGGCTTGCGCATCACGTACTTTAGCCTTCATCTGCTCCTCGGTGAGCTGACGTGGATATAAATTATTGTGCAAGATGCCTTCTTGCTTGGCTTTTTCTGATGAAGGTACGAAGTCTAAATCAGCAGCTGTTCCGTGCTGCTGAGTAGTGGTGCCATTGTTATAGCCAGAAATAGTGTTGGCAACAATGGAGGAGTCCTTATCCACAATGCCAGGAGCGGCTGATTGTGCACCTTGGTTTTCAGATGCCTCAGCACTTTTAGCTGAGCTTAAATATGCATACAGTGGGCGGCCATTGTGATGCTTAACTAAACGCACCAGCATCTCCTTGACGCGAGAATCGTCTGGGGTGATGTAGGTTTTAAGATCACAGATATCCTTGCAGCGCATCTTCTTACAAAGATTGTTGTCAAAGGCAGGATCGCACACGGCCTCTTTGTAAGCGTTGAATACCTTCATTGAGTCAATGACGTCAGAAAGAGTGTTCTCAACGTTGATATCCACTTCATCAGCGATTTCTTTTACACGATCAATAACATCGTTAGGAATGGTAACGCTCTTTTCATGGCCTTGTTCATCGGTGAACTTGCCGCTAAGCATGCCAGACTTACGTCCTGTAAATTGATAGCCCACATTGTAACCACTGCGTCTATCGAGCAGACGATAGGACATGCTTAAGGTTGGGTATGGGGTTTCAGAGAGATCGTGGATAAAGTGAGCGTAGTTACCATAGTCCTTAATATTAAGGATGTATGGTTCCTTTAAGGAGGTATCCTTTTGGTATGTAATCAAATTGGCCTTGTCCGACATCTGCATGCCGACAGTAAGGTCATTGTTGAGCTTGGTATGTGTAATTATAAGACCAGAGCTTTGAATACGTACAGAGCGACCATAGAAGTACTGAGTAGATGACTCTAGCTCAGAGTTCTTAATGTAGTAGATGGTGTTGTACAGCGGATCATCAGAGTGCAGATTGGTCAGCATCTCAAAAACAATACGACCGCCAGTAACTACATAGGCTCGACCAAAGCCATCTGCTTTGCCATCGGCGCAGTTACCTTCCCAGAACACCATAGAATTTGGTTTTAAAACACGATCAAGGGCGTCAGCGGTAATGGTGCAAGGTTCAGTCTTATTAGCTGGCTGCTTCTTTTGCATCATGCTGACATAGTTATCTGCATAATGCTTAACCATTTGCTCATGGGTTGTTAGAAGACTTCTTTCAACCTCAAGACTTGGTCCATTTTTTAAGATCGCAGAGCTGCCGATGAGGTACTGATCGACAGGAGCGTCAGCACCCTTTGCATTACTCATATCATGAGGTGCAGCTATTGAGGTATTTGCGGCAGCTAAAGAAAGAATGAAGGCAGTACAAGCACTTAAAGCCGCACCAAAGGACCAAAAACTCCTATGAGCATAATCATCATGATCATAGATGGTAACTTCGGTATATAAAGGAGCTTTTGCATTTTCATTGTGCTGCAACCGTGAGGCGAGCTCAAAAGAGAGGCTGCTAAGGTGTAAAGGAGCAATATCTGATTGCTCTGAACGTACAGCTCTATCATCTTGATAAGATGCGCTTAGTAAAGCCTCGGCTTGTGCATTGAGTGATTCTTGTAAATGATAGTTAAGTGACTCAATAGCATTGTGCTCAGAGCGCAAAAAACTAGCCCTGCCAAAACTGACAGAGAAGGAGATGGCCTTCTGACAGATACGAGCTGAGGCAAGCGCAAGCTTACCAAACAGCAAAGCAGGTTTAGTTTGCATATGATGGTTTAACTAGGTATCACTCACTGTAAGCAAGCTAACTTTAAAAATGCATCGAGCTAGCTAACTACAATAAACTTTTGGTTGAGCAAAAGTATTGGAAAAGAACTTATGTAAGCACTTAGCTAATTACACGTTCTTAGCTTTAAGATACTCTGCTCTTATAAAAAACGCCTTTGAGGTTAGTGTATCAGCACATACACAGAACAAACTCAGTAAGACAAGCGTTAGACATTCAGATGTAGCTAAATGACTTACCATCAGCCACGCAATAAGCAATAGCATAGCATTACGGCGTCAAAAACTATAGCGCACTGTAGGTCATAGCTGTGTTTTTTGCGAGTTGTAATACATTTTAATTTCAGATTGAGTCTTGCTTGCCAGGATTTTTGTAAGACTCATTTGCCCAAAGGCGGTTTTTGATGACACGAGATCATCAACACCTTGAAAGATGTTGTACAGAGCACCAAAAGCTTTGAATGACCACTCTAGCCTATCTTGAAGCAACCATCCGTATCTTGCATTGCACTATGCAAATACCGATTTAAAAGCATGTGAATCTTAATTATTCTGCACAAACAAATTGATAAAGGCGCGTAATTATAGCTTAAATATGCACCATGTCAACTAGTATACAAGTTGTTAAAAACGGTAGTTTTTTGTGCGAGTCAAACACATAAACCTATCGATGTTTGATTAGTTAAAACTAACTTAAAAGGCCTAAGCAAAACCAAAGATGCAACTAACAAAAAAACACGCCTAAGTGCATCAGCTCAAACGCAATTTATTAGTAAACAATGATGCAAATATGCAAGGTGCTAAACGAGTGTAATTAGCAGCGCTCAAAGCTAAAGGAAATACAAAGGCAAACGCAAATACAACAGCAAATGCATCCTCAGTAGGCTCAGTTAAGGTGTTAAAGATAGTCTTAAGTTGGAGCTAAGGAAGCTAAAAATGACTTAGATTGAGGCTTAAGTAGCTAAAGTTAGACATGGGCACGATGCCAAGGTAGCAAAAGATAGTTGGGCACGATGCCAAGGTAGCTATAAGATGCTAGCAGAGGAGGGATTTTGAGGTTCGTACAAGCCGCTAGCTTGAGGCTAGGGCTTATAGATTGGAGCTAGCTGTTAGAGGTAAAACTTAGCTCGAGGCGATGGTTTGGGGGAAAGATTAGTTAGAGATATGATGATCTTCAGTAACGTCAGGATTAGTTTTAAGCAGATGTTGGTTAGCAATAACAACAGATGCGCAAACTAAGAAAGACAAGGTGATGACGATACCAGAGATCATTTTAATCATGCTATACAACCCAAAAGGCCTATAAGTTACTTGCTTGAGCAAGTTAACTAAGCGTCAATGAGAATATGCTAGATCTACCTTGCTTAGTTTTGGTTATCACACAAAACAGATGCTATCTGATTTCATGAAGCAACTCATAGTTGTCTTTAAAGTCAAAATCACACATCTAATTATGACAACTAAGATAAGTAGTTAAGCATTATCGCTTAGCGATGCTTTGTGCTTGGAGATTTGTTTCTAGCCCCGAAACACACATGCAAATGTATCCAAATCAAAACGGCCTTGCAAGCTAAATTTATGATCGTTGTCACGTTATATCTAGGTGTGCAAAAATTTAATAAAGACTATATATAAGCTGTTTAAAGCGTAAAACTGTAAAATTTCAGCTACTTGTCATACCTTTTAGAAATTGCTGCAAAGCCTTATAACATCTAGTGTTTTCTTGTATACAAGTGCTCTTGGTAAAAATCGACATATTTTTTGTAAAAAATTCACAAGAGGCCTTGTTTTGATTCTTTTATGCCAACTTTATATCAATAACTTTGTGTATATATGCTCTCAAAACCA
Organism: Anaerobiospirillum succiniciproducens DSM 6400; assembly: GCF_000482845.1. Taxonomy (GTDB): domain Bacteria; phylum Pseudomonadota; class Gammaproteobacteria; order Enterobacterales; family Succinivibrionaceae; genus Anaerobiospirillum; species Anaerobiospirillum succiniciproducens. The sequence goes on along the minus strand of NZ_AXWV01000038.1, from coordinate 1,666 downwards.
TCGATAGAATGTAACATGTTTCGTATAGTGACAACGCATCATACAAAACTTTAGAAAAATATCTCCATAAAGACATCGTGTACCTGCAAAATGGCTTATATGTCATATTTATACAGGGGTATCTCACTCAAGTAGCCATCATTGGCAATCAAAAGCGGGCAGCCGCTGCTGCTGCCTCAGTTCATCCTCAGTCTCAGCCTGTGCCTCGGCTCAGCCTTAGTCAATGTCTCAACCTATGCCTATGCCTGAGCAAACGGCAGCACCTGAACTTCAACCTTTGCTGATTGCACGAGCCTTCATCAAATTAATAGCCCATCAGCATGCAGCTGCAGCAACCATCTAACTCAACTTCCACAACAATCAAGGGCTTACAAATGCATTGTTTCAGAGTTCGGATGAGGCCGCTACCGCAATAACCTAACCTAACCTAACCTAACCTAACCTAACCTAACCTAACCTAACCTAACCTAACCTAACCTAAGCTAAGTGTTTGATCACAAGCAAGTTAGTAAGATCAGTTTTTCAGGCTCTTGAGCTCATCGATCACAGCATGGTGATTAAGAGCCTATTTTAGGATCTGGTCTTGAATCGATCACAAAATGGAATCTTGTGATCAAGAGTCATTGAGACTGGTGGCGTGTGGCTTGTGAAGGGAACTAAACATTTGCAGCTGTAGATGCAATACGAGCGTGGGGCTTTGGTGTTAATTGAGTGTATGGTTACGCTAGCCTAGAGATTCTTTTGAGATTATTGGAGGTTAGTATTGTTGCAAGTGAGGCAGGTGAAGTGGAGGATAGATGGATTTAATGTGCCCAGAAACACAGCGGGCATCTATATGAAGCTATAGATGCCCTGCAGTCGTGACATTATGATGTCAGATTAGACAGATGCCTAAAGCTTTGGCATGCTGTCAGCTCGCGCTAAAGATTAGCGAGCGCGGAAGGTAATACGACCCTTGGTCAAATCGTATGGAGTGATTTGAACGGTTACCTTGTCGCCAGTTAAGATACGGATGTAGTTCTTACGCATCTTACCGGAAATGTGGGCCATAACGATGTGGCCGTTCTCAAGCTCTACTTTAAAGGTGGTGTTTGGCAGGGTTTCAAGAACGGTGCCCTGCATCTCGATACTTTCTTCTTTTGCCATAAGTAAACTGTAATGATTTGAAAAACTGTGTTCAGGTTATGCTCATTGAGCACCTTGCAGCAGATGTCACAACACCTGCAGAGCAATCTTGTGATCTGCTGTGTCTGAGCAATGAGCTGTTTTTGCTATACAAAGCTGCTTGGCACTGCGCCATAAACAGCTACCATCTTTGAGCCGTGAATTGCTCCTGCCAAATCTTACGATTATGGCGTGAGCTTCATGGCGCCGTTGCGCCAAATCTCATACGGTTAACAAGTTACCCATATCGGCTGAAACACGCAGCCGCTATCAAATAGCTTCTTTACAGAAGCATTTTTGAATACTTTTCTAATGATATTAATCTTAGAAATATTTAGGCTTACATCGCCACCTAAACTCTTGAAGTTATAGGTGGAGAATTACGCCTATTTGTTAAAAGCTCATAAATAACAGCTCTAAGTGGGCCTGAACGCCAAAAAGCCGGGGCTATTATACACTATCAAACTTGATTTTCAGCATGTTTGACCAAAAGTTAAGCAAA
>NZ_AXWV01000037.1 GCF_000482845.1 Anaerobiospirillum succiniciproducens DSM 6400 | reverse complement strand
CTAATGCCATTTTCAATTGTTTTATATGCAGGAGACGATTCAATAAATGGTTTGCGATAGAGCAATCCCTCTGCATCGAACTTGTCTTCAATCGCTGACAAGAGTAATTGTGACTTACCAAAGTACTGAGCTTTGATATAAGTAGCTAGCTCCTTACGAAGCTGTTCATGAACGTAATTAGCACCGTGTGGCATTAGCTTAACCCTTGTGAAAATGTGTAACCTTGATAACTCAGAAGTGCTTTGATTGCTACAAAGACCTCTGATGACATACAGAAAGCAAAGTCAGAATATGAATGGTCTATCTCGTTTCTGATGATTTCAGGCCAGCTATACAACCTTATCAAATTCATTTCTGGCTCGGGTAATAAATAGTTAAGATTTACATGGACAATGGAGCCATCTGTTCTATATTCGATAGAAGGTAATGAGCCAAACTGTGTTAAGCAGGCGCAGTTTAAGGTTCTACGTCCAAGGCTATCAAGCAAACTATTAGGCAGTAGGCTTATCTGCATTGTGTCCCCTTTAAATCGGTACAGATAGACCGTCTGATCAGTGCTTAGTAGTGAAACATACAAGCTACTATCTTGGCTTGAGGGCAGTAAAGCCTCTTGCTTTTTAGCTGTTTTATATTGAGTAAAGTAACCTTTAGTGAAAGGGGGCTTGATTCTAAGGCACTTCACCTCGTCTAGATTGAGAGTGTTGTTGCTCCACTTAACTTTGGACAATAGGTTTGGAAGAATCTTGTTCAAAGTATCAGTCTGTAATCCAAACATGTCTCTTAACGCATGAATACCTTGTATATCATCTTGAGATTCGATGGCAGCAAGCTCTGTACTCTGTTTAGAAGAGTTTAACTTTGATGTAAAAATTCCTACTCCAGAAACACATTGAATATCATCAGGATCAATGCCTCTTTGAAAGGTGATCCCATGACAAGTTGCGCTTCTAGGTATACTCAACGCATATCTGTTAGGTTTGTTGTAAACAACGCCAGCATCTTGAAAGATTTTTAAGATCTTATGAGCAAGATCAAACCCCTCTTGTTTGAAGTAGGGAGCGAGCTCTGTATTTAGTTGCAGATAACTATCGAGGATGTCATTTACTCTATTTGTTATATGAGCTTTTGAGACAGAACCTTGCTCATCGTACGGTTCGTCTATAAGTGATGTGTATGCCATAAGGCCACAAATGCTATATAGAGTACGAAATTTCCAGACAAGCTCGCTCTCTTTTAATCCTTTAGGAGTATGAAAGAAGTCAGCTGCTTCTCTTAGAATTTTGTTGCTCATGCTATGTCACCCAAGATTAATTCTAAGTCATCTCTAAGCTGCTCAGAGAGACTAAGAGAAGAACTGTTACCTTCAAACATTGACTTTAGTCTATCTAATCTCATCATGACGAAAGCTAATGGGAGCAAAGCTAAGATGAGCTGTGCGTCGTCGGTATCGTCTTGAGATAAGCCAATGCTCGACATTCTGCTAAAAAGTGATTCTATGCGATTTGCAACTAGCTTAGACGGTGCAAAAGAGGACAGCATCTCAATCTTTGACTCATTTTCAACATGAGTATTAGTCAGCAATTTATCTTCATCAAGGTAGACTGTATAAGCCCCACTAGGTTTACTGCTTATGAGATACTCTGTTATTAAAGGCAGTATGAAGCTATATAACCCTTTAGGCTCTACCTGTAGGTCTTCCTTGTATGGGTGTGTTGCCACAAAGAAGACACCAGGTCTAGATAAGAGGGTTTCTAGCTGGTTTATACAAGGGCTAGATAGTAGGTTTTGGAGCACGACTACGCGATCTTTGCCTTGTCCTATCTGCGCAAAATCGTTTTCATTTAAGCTATCAGAGCATGACAGAATGCCATATACATTTTCGGCAACAACAGCACAAAGAGCCTGAACTATATCTAAGCTATTAGGTCCTACAAGCAAAATAGGCTGCTTTTCTATGTATGCAGAAAGTAGGTATTTTGCAAGATCACGGGTGTAGCGATGCTCAACGCCAGCTTTCTTCAGGTTTTTTGCTAAAGCCTTTTGAACTTGCTCAATAGTTTTGGCCTCACCAAGATCGTCATAGTCTCTCTCTATGATCTTATAGCAGCTTTGCTTAATGCTAGTATCACACACCTTGACTTGTGAAGGCGGATAAGCACTAGTAGCATCTGGTTCTTTTGATGTAGTTGTCAGAGGCGCTCTTTTTTCAAGATCTTGAGCAACTGCATGATATGCCTTGAAGAAAGCAAAATCGGCTATAGAGTCTGCAACAGAGTTTTTAGCTTTTTCTATGCGATCTTTAATCGCTTTCTCTATTGCTAAAGCTTCTTGTTCTTTTTGTGCTTGAAGCTTTCTAAGTTCCTCTTGTTGCTCGCTCTTTAGCTCTTGTAAAGTGGCTTGGTTTTGCTTTTGTAGTTGTGCTAGACGTGCCTCTTCTAAAGCTATAGATGATTTAATTGCATTCAGAGCTTCTTGAGCATTGCTGACATTCGCAGTACTTGAGTCTAGTTCATTGTTTTTAGCAGAGAGCTCATGATCTAGCGTATCAATTTGTGTGTGCAGTTCTGCTATCTTAGTGTTAGCACTGTTAATCTCATGAGAAAACTCCTGTTCCCATTCTTGTTTAAGAAGATCCTTTATCCTGTTTTGCAGCTCAGGACTTTGTTTCGCTACCTCAATGAGTACATGATCTTTAAAGGTATTGTGATTTATGTATTTATGAGCTTCTTGTAAGAACTTGTTTAAGTAGACTTGAGCTTGTTCATATGAACAGTGACATGCCGTCATAATTTGCAGAGGAATGTCTTCCATAGCTGGCATGTTTGTAAGCATTTGAGCGACATTGTCAAATGATTGATATTCAAGGCTTTTATCTGCGTCTAGCGCAAAAGATAGTGAAGAAACAACGATGTTCTTAACTACATCGAAGGTAGTCTTAAGAGCGCATACTTGAGCTGGCTTGCCTAAAAATGGTCTGTTGTAAAAGGAGTGCCCGTTACAAAGATTCATTAATATGCTGCCGCCATTAAATTTGTATATGGCTAGCTCGTTACAAGTGCTTTTGAGAGTATAAGTGTTGTCTGTAATGTTGGGTATATTTGAGTTACTTGGCGTAAACAGAATACCGATAAAGGTTGCATCCTTTTGACGAGCGGAGAAAAGGACTTTGTTGCTGATTGCAGTATATTTAATGCCATTTTTAACACGCTCAATCAGTTGTTCAAGAGTAGATACATCATTTAATATTGCAATCTCAATAGGCTCTAAGCTAGGTTCATATTTTGTATAAGCATTAAATACACTTTGATAGTTGAGGATGGTGCTTTGCGTGCCTGAAACCCATGACCAAACACCAACAGATCCCCTTTTTTTCGATGCATCACTAAGATTAAGACGAACAGCTTTAGCAGTAATACTTTGAGCTGATAAGTTTGCATGGAATGGGTAAAAAGTGCCTGATTCTGTGAGATCAGCGAGTCTTGTCAGATAGTTTTGCTGGTGATCTCCAGATACACAACAAATAGAGAAGCTCTGTCCTGAAAAAGCCGCTCTATCCATCGTGTCATCTAAAGAAGCTAAATAGTCATCATCGGAGATCTTTAATAAACTAGAGATATTTGTCAGATCATTAACTTGGCGCTGAAGGTATTCTAAATGCTTATTATTCTGTGCGAACTGATCATGAAATGTAGAGGTCTCTTCCTTGAGCTTCTTGTTTTCTGCTGTTAGTGCAGATAGCTTGGTTTTTGATTTTTTGTGCGCTTCAGAAAGAGATGCAACTTGTTCTTTTTCAAGGCTCAGATCTTGTGTAAGCTGCTCATTAGCCGCTATCAGCAGTTTTTTATCGCTCTTTAGAGTTTTTACTTGTTTTTTGAGATCTTTGTTCTCTAATTCGATGATCTCTGCTTTGCTAAGGCTAGCATTTAGGCGCTTAGTGATCTCCGTATTAAATTTAGTTACAGATCGTTTATCAGTCTTAATTTCTAATTTGCTTAAATAGTCTTTTGCAACGACAAAAAACAATCTTGGCTTAAACGCCATGTAGCTATCATTTGTTAATGCTTTTAATAAAGACTCTTGAGCAGACAAGCCATCAGCAATGCTTTGATTTATATCTTGTTTTACATTGGTTACCCAAGTCTCAAGAACAGTATTTAGGATATGGGATACGACAATATTGTCTATATGCAGCTTAAGCAAATTGACAGCTTGCGGACCAGTAATATTGCTAATACGTTGCCCAACAAGTACGCTCCTTTTGAGAACTTGTTTATTCTCTTCTAAAAGACTTCTGGCAAGATATGGAGCTATTGAGTCGCATACAAGAATCTTTTCTTCATGGCTAAGTTTCTCAATTAAACGAATTGATTCACTCATTAATGATCTCCTCTACCTTGGGCTTTTAACTGCCTATATGTATGCTCTAATAAATGATATGCCCGTACGTTGATTGAGCCTGTCTCAATACAATTTGAAATCCATTGGTAAACCTTTGGATAAGGTTTAAATACAGACTGAATATTTCTTATTGCATGAGGTGGTTTTATGATGTCTCCATACTGAAGAATTAGGCGTCTGTAAAATTGCTCATCATTAAGAGTAGGATGTTGCGATGGTTCGTGTAAAACGCATTCTTTAGGCTGGATTTTGAAGTCGTGCCTCCAGATAAGATCATGGCCAATGAATACGTCCACAGCGCTATTTAGTCTTATGTCAAAAATCGTTATTGGAGTACTAGCTTCAAAAGTTACTTTTTTCTCTACAAATCCATCGTGTTTAATGATTATGTAGCCATCAAACTCAGCACTAATCTTTAGACATCCTTTGTCAGGAAGTGAAAAGCTTTCCCCAGCTAAAATTTCTTGCCCATTTATATCAGTAACAAGTAACTTGGGCTTTAGACTCCTATGCTGTCTGACTAGAGGCTCTTTCCAAAGGTAGGTGTATTGAAGTACGTTGGATCTACCTGTTGAGATAAGTTGCTGTCTATCGGTACAGTTAACTTGGTACAAAGCCAGCTCTCTATTGTCGGTGTTTAGCTGTTGAATATGAGTAGCTGGGAATGATTTGAGCGTGTAAGTGTTGCCGCTTCTCAGAATATATATATGATCTGAACTATGTCGGATCATAAAGCTACCTTCTGAATATAACGGCCAAATAGGCTGTAATGCTGCAGGCTTTTCAGTAAGGCGGCAGTGGTATTGAATGAAGAACTTCGCTGCAAACTGGTCAAACTTGAGTGCTCGTACCTCATACATGTACCAGTCTCTCATACGCTGGGTGGCATGTTCGAGTTGCTTTATTTCTACAGAGCTATTAGATCTGATAGGCACTGACTCTTTAGTGAGAAGCAAATATTCTCGGTTTAATACCACATCAGCATCGTTGTTTATTTTGATTCCGCTCTGTTTATCAAAGAGAGTTCCTGATGGAGCAACTCCTGGCGTGGACAAAGGCCAGAACTCTCTTAGGCCAGCTGGTGCATTTTTAAATTTAATAGTATAGGTTTCATAAGGGATATACCCAACATCCAAGTAAGTTATTGAGTTAATAAAAATGTCAGTTCTGTCATAGGTCCTGCTGTATGGCTCAATCTCTAAACGAAAATCATCATCAAAGTCTTCAAACGGTACTCTTACAAGACCTAATTGGAAATAATAATTGCTACTTTCTGGATGCTTTGTGAGCCTAAGAGGAAGGGTATGTTCTTTAGGATCATAATAGCCAGAGGATGCATTAGAGAAAGTTCTTTCTTTACAGCTTTTATCAGCCTCTTTTTTACTATGCCTAAAGTGAGCTTCTTGAACCTTGCCAGATGCAAGAGTTACATACTGTCCACATAGATCACATATGAATAACTGAAGATCACTGGAGACCTTTGAGTTTCCGATCTTTGCAATTGCTTGCTTCGGAGTAATTGGAGTCCAGTTGTTGTTGTTCCACATGCATACATGTGTAAGAGATGGCTTTAAACCCATGCCGCAAATCCTACTTCAAGAACAAGTTATTCATCATGTATGCCGTTATGATGCGCGTCGGTGCAATAGATTTAGACTCTACGTATTTCCAACAAAGACTTTTGGCCTACAGCAGATAGGCTGAAATTGAACAGCCTTTCATACAACTAAATAGTATACAGAGTATGTGATATCTAGTAAGCAGCATTAGTGTGATCAATATAGCAATTGAGATGATTGGAAAGCTCATGAGGCTAGAGTGCATGCCGCTTTGCCAGTTGCGCTCATATGCGAAAGTTAAAAATTAGGTGGGAATGGTCAGCTTGTCACAACTACTCTTAGTGCTGTGTGTAGTGGGCTGGATCTAAGTTTTAACGATGGGCTTGTTTGAGCGCTTTTCTTGGAAGATTGGGATGGGTAATATCACAGATAGTCATTGAAGATAGGAGGTTTTTAATGGATGAGTCTTTGGTATTACAGGTAATTGAGAGAGCTCGATCTGCAGCTGCAAAAGACGGCCTCAAGGTCTGTATTAGTGTGGTGGATGCCTCGGGATTAATGAGCGGCTTTTTGCGTATGGATGACGCTTTGCCTGGATCTATCGATGTGTCCATGAAGAAGGCACGTACGGCGGCATTATTTAGATGTGATAGTGCAGATATTGGTCAAAGAGCCTGTCCTGGTGGAATTATCTATACCTTGGAGGCTACTAACGGCGGCATGATTAGCTTTGGGGGTGGCGTCACGATCAAGGATGACAGCGGCAAGGTAATCGGAGCCGTAGGTATTTCAGGAGCTGCGGTAGATCAAGATCAGGCCATTGCGCTGTATGCAGCTGGCAGGTAGTTGTTACGCCACTTTGAGTGCAGCGCCGCACTGAGTATGTCACTGCTGTGCGCTGCCCGCACTGAGCATGTCACTTAGGTGCGGGCGCTGCATGTAAGATGGCGGTTTGGAGCTACTAAGATCGCGATCTTGATAGGCTCGTGTGCTTGTTAGCAGATGGCTACTGGGAAGTAGTGTTTGAGTCTATCGATCGCATATGGTTTGGCGTGCTTTAGCAGGGCGTCACTGATGTAAACCGTGCCGCGATCTTCAGGGGCAAGCCACATAGCTGGATAGATCACAATGTCTCTACTCATGCCTGGGATCGAACCCTTGATTGGATCGCTAGTGAGATCAAGCCTAATGCCTAGCCTTTCGATGATACGTTTAAGTGGCTCAATTAAGGCTCGTTGCTCGTCAAGGGTTAATGCCGCAGCTGCCTTGCCTGTGCGTCCCCATTCAAGTAATTGCAACGCTGCATGACGATCAAGCAGGCCATGGAAGAACTGATTTCTAAAGTGCTTGAGGCACTTAGAACAAGCTGCGTCGCAAGTACAATCACTTAAGATCGCGTGTACATCTTGCAAGATGGTGCTGATATTTTGCGCAGCACTATCTGAATATCCTGCACCACTTGAGAGGCTATCGTACAGATAAATATCTACATATGAGGTGCCTCTAAAGAGTGAGGTGCCACCATCACGCAGACGATAGCCGGTTACAAGTTCGGTAAACTCCACATCCAAATGTTTACTTGCAGCTAGTCTTAATGCCTCTGCAAGTGATTGAGCAGCGCGGCTAATCCAAGTTCTATCGTCAGCATTGACATCGATTTTATTGTTATCAATGGCAAACTCTAAGACCATCATATCGGTAATGAAGTCATAGCCCAAGTTAACGCGTTGTACATTCGCGTGGCGACATGGCTTTAAGAAAACGTTGTGCAGTTTGTATGGGCGTTCTACATCCTTAAGCACGTCTTTGCTATCGCCTGGCATAGCAGCACCGCAGTCAGTGCAAACGGTGAAGCCTTTGTAGCGAGCGCCCTTGTTGACCATGATGATGCGCTGATTGGTACGCGAGGCGATCTTGATGTTAGTGCAGTTATCCACTAGCTGTAATTGCTCACCCTCAGGCAGAGTTGAGTAGAGCGGCTGTTGTACAGCAGAGTAGGTCTCTTCGAGCATAGCATCAGAGATTTGCTCAGCATTGCGTGGCGCAAAGCCCCAAGGACGCAGCATATTAATATCTTGTTCAAGATTAGGATTGCCGCAGAATGGACACTGATGTGGGTTATCCTCTTCAAGTCCAAACCAGCCACAATGGGTGCAAGTAAGCACGCGTTTAATGTAGTTTGGATCTGAGAAATAAGCCTTTGCTGGTTCCTTGATATTTCTATACGTAGCACTGCCTGGAGCGTAAAAGCCGCCAATTTGGTAGGTCTTCTTATCTACTACGATAGCTCTACCCGGAGCATATTCACTAATGGCCACATCTAAGCCACGATCGATAGCGTACTTGGTCTTACCGTCCTGATCAGAGATATAGGTGCTAACCACATTCTTTGGGAAGGAGTAGGTCGGGATAACACCGGCCTCATAAAGAGCATCTAACAGAGCTTTAGGCTTGGTGTTAAATGGACCATGCTGTACGGTAAAGAGATCAGGGTGGCGCTCAGCCTTATCTTTAAGTTCTTCTAAAGCGTCAATGAGCTCGTCTTTAAAGCGCTCAAAGTTAAAGTCGACATCAGCAGGTAATTGCGCTAAGGCACGAGAGCTATCGTAAGTTTCTAAGTAGGCTATAAAGCTTTGCAGTTCTTCTTGTAAGAAGTCTACTGCAGCAGCTTTGTCTAAGCCGTTTTGAGCGATAGAGCGATACTCTTGCAATAAGATCATGGCCAAATGACGCTGTAAGAGCTTCTCGCTTTTGATATCAATCCATGGTCTACGTGGCTCGCCGCAAAACATTGGCACTGGATTGTTAAAGTAAATAGAGTCATGCGGACCACCTTCGCAGAAGGTAACAATGGTCGACAAGCTTGAGCCACGACGACCGGCACGACCAGCACGCTGCTGATAGTTTTCTCGCTTTGGTGGAATATTGCGCAGACCAACTGCCACAAGGGAGCCAATATCGATACCCACCTCCATAGTGGTAGTGGAGCTAAGGATATCTACAGGAGTTTCATGCTCTTGGACTAAGTCTTGGAAACGTAGCTCATATTGTTCAGTCTTTGACCACAGATCATCACGCTGATCTTTATGTGACAACTGCGCTGTGTGCTCCTCAGTATCGATAACGCGGATTTGCTTGCCTGCAAGGGCATCGTACACTGGCTGTCGCCAATAGCTTAAAGCCGCATAATCGCTCTGACCCATAGCATGGGTATGCTCTGATCCACAGCTTGGGCATTTTCCTTTGAGTAAGTATGGAGTGAGCTCTGAGCAGGTAGTGCACTTGTACCAAACATGAGTATCATCAAAGCGCGGAGTAACAGTGTTCAGACGGATGTAATTACGCTCACTCTTACCGCTTTCTAAGAAGTAGAGATTTAAGACATCTTTCCACTTAAATGCCTCAATATCATCCTTCTCCCAGCACATGATGGAATGAATGGCGGTTGAGAATGTCCACTGATCTTTTAAGCCATAGTTAAAGCGATCAAAAGGGCGCTTTACATTGGCTCTGATCTCATCGCTGATGTTTTCGCCCAAAGCCAGGCTTTCATCGCACACGTTCATAAACCAAGCATTGAAGAACTCAATGAACTCTTGTTTGCTTACTTCAACGCCAAGCTCTTTGAGTGCAGCAATAGCTTTGTTTAATACCTTGCGTTGCGGCTCAATCCAACATACAGCTGAGTCGTATAAGGTGTTGTAGCTTCCGGCAATCAGTCTAAACATGTACTCCTGCATTTGCTCAGGAGCGCTCTTCGAGACAGGGTATTGCGTCTCATAGTCCTCGCCACCAGATAGCTCGTACTCTTCAATACAGCCTTTAGTGTGCTTGATGAATTTCTCGCGATCTTTATCGTGGAAGAACTGAATACTCTTTTGGGCTGCAGCTAAGCACAAAAAGTCGTAGAGATCTTCAAGTGAAAAAGCCCTTGGGGTGTCTTCCATCAGTTTGATAGCAGAGACAAAGAGCTGTCTTGCCGCCATGATCTCAGAGAGATAGGACATGTCTTTGGCAAGCTTTGCTGCACGCTGACGGCTATCAGAGAAGAGTAATACCTTGCGACCCTCATTAGGAAACTCATTAGGCATGCCGGTTTTTCCTGGCACTGCAGGTTGCTGCTGGAACTGAGTTTTAATGAGGTTGTAAAAGGACTGATTTCCCTTTGTACTAAAAGAGCTAAGCTGTTTGGCAAAGAGCATATGGCGGCAGTGAGGGCATTTAGAGAAGGTAAATACCTCAGGGCGACCTTTTGCCGAGTACTTGCTGTAATAGAGCTTGATAAGACCATCAACCTTGCCATCAAAGAAAGCATGGTTAAAGCTCAAAAAGCCGCTTTTAACATCTAAATAGCAAGGCCATACACCTGCGGTTTGCGAGCTCTTAGGACGTTGTGGCTGATAGTCAGGAGATGGCAAGTACAAGTGCAGCTCTTTCATATAGTCATCCATCAGATGACCATGATTACGCCACAGATATGTGTCTTGCTTAAAGTCAGCGTCTTGCTCAAGGACATAGCCTTTAAAGAATAAAGTACCGCAGCGGCGATCTCGATAGAGCTCATAGACCTGACTGCCACAGTGTGGACAGGTGAGCGTATCGTCAGTAAAGAAGATTTCGCCAATGGAAATGCCATCGTGAGAGTGTCCTTTAGGACAATCAGGATTGGTACAGGCATATACACCGGTTAAGCCTTTAAAGAGCATGTGCATACGCGCAGGAAATAGCACCGCGCCTTCATAATCTTTGGCTAAAGGAGCGATGGATAAGAGTACACTTACTGCATGCAAACCATCTGCATGGCTCAGATTAGGAAAGATGCCTTTGGCAAGATCATCCATGCACACTGCATTACCACGGCAGCGTTCAATAAGCTCGTTAAATGGACGATACGAAGCTAAATTGGCGTGCATCCAGGCACAGATATCATCAAGCTCAGTAAGCCTATGCTCAAAGCCCTCCACCTCAGCAAAAAAGCTTGTTAAAGCATTAAGCTTGCTCTGATCGTCATCTTCAAACGCACCTGGGTTGGCCTTTAAGATGGTGCTATCGGCAATATCATAACGACAGAGCGTGGCCACACTCTCTTGGGTACCAGTTAAGTATTCAAAAGGGCGAGAGCTATCATTAGCCGTAAGCGCATCGGCAAAACGCATCACTGCAGCGCTATCTAAGGCGCTTTTGTTTGGCATACTTGCAGTGGTCAAAATGAACTGCACGCGATCGCGGCTGATGCCTATCTTATTAAAGAGTCGGCGAATCAGCAGCGCTACCTCACCACCTGAGGAACCGCCATACATATGCGCCTCATCAATAACAAATAAGAGCTTGTTATTGCTATCGATATCCAGCCATGATCGGGTGTTCTCCCAGATCTTGCGCTCGATTTTACGCAAGAGCATGTACTCGAGCATGGAGTAGTTGGTGATGAGAATATCTGGGCAATAGTTCTGCATTTCAAAGCGCGTAATGAGCTCAGCATCTTCATCATGCGGCTCATGGGTATGGAAATGCAGATTGTGCAAGAACAGCTCTACATCAGCTTTTGCCGGGATCTTACCCTCATTTAATAAGTGCTCATAAAAAGCTGCATGCACACCTTCTTTACGATCAAAGATGAGCTTGAGAGTTTTCTCAAGCTTATGATCTTGAACATCATCAGGCATTTCACCAGGGTAGGGAGTACGTCCTGTGTACATGCCAAATTGAGGACGACGTGACAGATTGGTTGCAGTTTCTCTAAAGATAGAAACAAATTTATTTTGCGGATCACCAATCATGCGACGCATACGGCTGATTTGATCTGAAACCAGTGCGTTCATCGGATACATGATGATGGTGCGTACGCCGCGCTGTTCCCAGGAGTATGGGCTATTGCGTGCCTCAGTTACTAACTTGGCGAGGATCGGCCACATAAAACACTCAGTCTTACCTGAGCCAGTGCCTGTAGAGACAAAGAGATCGTGGCCTGCTACGGCTTTTTCTAATGCCTCAAGCTGATGAGAAAAAGGCGAGGCAAAGACGCCTAGACCCTCATGGGCAAGCTTTAAGAAGAACTCTTTAAGCCAATCATCAAGCTCAGCCGTACTTAGGCCGTCATGTACGGTTAGGTATGCTGGTGATGACTCGATATATGGCTTTTTGTGCAGTAAGTTTTCCTGCTCAAGGCGATTACCAATGGCAGATAAGAGGAGCTCAGATTTACCAAAGTAATGAGCCTTGATGTAGTCAGCTAGGTCTGTACACAGCTGCTGATGAACGTAATTAGCACCATGTGGCATTAGCTTAAGCCTTCTAAAAACTCGTAACCTTGGGAAATAAGCAGATCTTTTAACACGACAAAGACTTCTTTATTGAGACAGCGTGCAAAATCAGGTGATGATGAGGTAAAACTTTCTGGCCAACTATAGAGTCTTAATAAATTAAGCTCAGGACGTGGCAGTAAGTAGTTTAAGTGCACATGCACCAAGTTACCATCCATTGTATAGTCAATTGGAGGCAAGGCTTGGCGTTCTTTTAAGATTGCACAGCAAATAGTGCGATACATGCCGTTTTCCACCATCCACATAGGCAGTGGGCTGATGATTAGCTCTTCATCACGATAAAAATACAGATAGTAAGACCCATTGCATCTTAAGATGGAGACAGCTTTAGCATCGACCTCACTTTCTGAGACACTTACGATCTCACCGAGCAACTCACTTTGATCCTCATAAAGATCAGCACCTAGGACGTTATCCATGCCCTCTGTAGATTGATCCTGGTTTAGGCTCAAAAGATCTCTATGGTCATCCAGAGTGCGGTATGGCCTTGCTCTAGATCCTGGAGCATCGAGATGTGAGAGGATGAGGCCATTGTCAGAGCGCTGGGCTTCAGGCTCAATCATGGACAGTAGACCAAAAGTATTGCCATATTCGCTTATCGCTGTGGATAAGGGAGTGCCATCTTTGCTGACGCTCTTTTTGTCTTTATTGACCCAGTAGCCTAAGGTAAAAGGGCCGTCGGTGCGTAAAAACTCTAGTTGAGATTTATCTAAGTAGCTTTTATGCCAAGTGGCGCGGTTAAGCGTTACGTGCAGTCTTTTAGACAGGGACTCTGTCTCAAGGCCAAACATGGCCCTAAGCGCCTTAAGATCCTTGGTGTTGAGCTTACTTAGCGCTTGAGCAGCAAGGGGATCTAGATGGGCATCTTTTGGCTGTAGCTCATAGCCATAAAAACCAATGCCTGATACTCGGTCAATCTCATCAGGGCTGATGCCACGCATGAAGGTCACTTTGTCGTAGCGAAGCTGAACGCGCTTACTGATGGCCAAACGATAAGGACTTGAGTAGATTACGCCTGCATCTAAAAAGGTTTGATAGATGCTCTCTGCAATATCAAAATTAGCGTTACTAAAAGAGTCTTTAAGCTCAGGCATTAAAGATAAATAACTATCTAAAATGTCTTTGACGCGATACTTGAGATTGACCTTAGAGATGGTGGCAATAGACTCATCAGACTCATCGAGCAAAGAGGTGTAGGCCATCATGCCGCAGATGCTGTAGACAATACGTGCCTTATAGCTAAGTGCAGTCTCATTTTTACCCTGAACTAAGTGGTAGCGATTACACGCCTCGAAGAGAATCTTTTTGAACATGCTTAATTGCCAAAGATAAACTGCAGCTCATGGGTAAGCTCAGGGGAGATCTTAAGTGGAGCCATAGGATCTTCAATGGCATCTTCAAGCTTATTGATTTTCATCTGCGCATAGGCCAAAGGAAGCAAAGCTAGCACCACCTCAATATCTTTATAGCCACACTCATCTTCATCTTCTTCCATAAGATCAGCCATACGCGCAAAGAGGGTATTGACCTTGTTGAGTACCAGTGGCGATGGGGCAAAAGAGTTTAGCTTGCTAACAGCATAATCATCTTCAAGATCACCAAGCTTAAAGAGAGAGGCCTCATTAGTCATGCTAATCCCAGTGTACATGCCAGAGGCACTCTCTGAGACTAAAAACTCAGTAAAGATTGGGAGCATAAAGCCATATAAGCTCTTAGGCTCAACCTGCAAATCTTCTTTGTATGGATGGGTTGCAATAAAGAAGAGATCCTTATGGCTTAAGATCTCCTCAAGATGGCCAATATAAGCGCTTGAAATGAGATTATTCAGCACCACCAGGCGCTCTTGATGGGCTCCAAGAAGATTATGGATTTGAGCTGAGTAATTATCATCGCAAGTAAGGCAAGTATAGGTCTGATGACAGACAGCTGCAGCAAAAGCCTCGATAATATCCAGGCTATTAGGGCCTACTAAGATTAAAGGCTGCTTGTGCATATACGCTGCAATCAAGTACTTTGCTAAACCCTCAGCATAGTGCTCAGATACGCCTGAGCGCTTGAGATTGCTCTTTAACACGCGAATGATGCCCACGAGAGAATCTCGCTCTTGCATAGCCTTAATCTTGCCCTGGCAGTCAAGTAAACGATAGTCCACCGCTCTCGAGTCCATGCTCACAGCGTTTACGCTGCTAGGAGCGGCATTGGCCACAGGAGCTTGCTCATGAGATGCAACTGCAGCAGCAAGCGAGGCCGCATTAGCAAGAGGGGCAGCACTAGCAGTAGCCGCAGTCACAGAATGTGCAACAGTAGTAGCCGCAGTCACAGAATGTGCAACAGTAGCTGTGGCAGCTTTTGATGGCTCAGTAACTAACTGTGCTGTTGTTTGAGGCGCAGGAGCTTGAAGACTTGTATGCGCCTGACCTTGGTTGAGGGCAGTTTGGGCGGCTTTAATGAAGAGCATTTGCGCTACAAAGTCGGCGGCGTTTGCTTGAGCCTTTTGAATATGCTCGCTTACCGCCTGCTCGATCTTGCTTGCCTCTTGAACCTGGGTGGCTTTGAGCTTTTCAATCTCTTGGGCATGCTCTTGTTTAAGCTTGGCAATCTCGTGTTGCTGCTCGTCTTTTATCTTAGATAGGAGCATTTCTTGTGAGACGCTATCAAGGTTGAGCTCGGAGCGCTTATGTTCAAGATCAGCATCTAACTTATTAAGCTCAGCATGCTTGTTCTTAATTAATAAAGTGACATCCTCAAGCTCTTGTTTAGCAAGGGTAGTTTGCTCAATGAGATCTTGATGCTCTTGTTCCCACTGTTCTTTTAACAGATCACAGGCCTTTTGCTGCAGCTGACCATGCTTGCTAAGAGCAGCAAGAATTACCTTGTCATCAAAAGTATCATAGCTTACATACTCATGGGCCTCTTGCAGGAACTTGTGTAAGTAGGCCTGAGCTTGCTCGTAGCTGCAGTGACAGCTTTGCATGACCTTAGTGGTGAGATCTTCTTTATGTGGAATATGCCTAATGATCTCGCCAAGCTCATCAAATGTTTTAAAGGTGAGCTCACGCTCGACTAGACCGCGCCATGATAAGGAGAACCATACGGTATCTTTGACGATCTCAAAAGGTGTCTTTACAGGACAGATGGCATTTGGCTTACCTAAGAAGGCACTCTTATGCAATGAATGGCCAAAGATTAAGCCAGAGAGAATGCTCTGAGGTCCAAACTCATAGACTGCAAGCTCACTGCATTGTTCTTTTAGCTCAATGCGTGAGTTTTTAAAGCTGACGTTTTGCGAAGAGCACAATACACCTACGTAGTTGCCATCTACTTTACGTGCAGTTAAGAGTACCTTCTTGCTAATCGGCTGATACTCTAATCCCTCTTTAATCTTTAAGATAAGCTCATCAAGGGAGTGAATATCCTGAAGAATTACTACTTCGGTAGGCACGATCAGACTTTGATGACGGCTTACGGTGCTATCTGGGCCCTTTTTATGATTTGATGTAGCTTTCTTAGAGATCGCCCATGACCATACACCCACCGTGCCCTTGCTAACGGTGCTATCAGCAAGACGAATCTTATCAATACTCTCAACACTATCCTCGCTTGCGCTGGTCTTATGGAAAGCTTCAAAGAGACCATTAGCTTTAAGATCAGCAATGCGGATCAAATGTGTGTCCAGACCTGCACCTGCAACTATACAAATGGAGAGCCGTTGGTTTTTAAGATGATCAATGGCGATGGTGTCATCAAAGCTGTTTAGATAAGCCTCATCATCAATTTTAATGACGCCACTTAGCTTAGTAAGATCCAAAACTTGCTTGCGTAACGCGGCGATCTCACTTTGCATATCCACCTTGCTAGCCATTTTAGAGGCAACATCTACCTTAGGCAGATTCTTAGCCTCATGTACACGATCTTCTTGATCCTGCTCTTCTAAAGAATCAGCATCCTGATCTTGGTCTGTAGCATCTACACTCTCTATAAGATCTTCAAGATCACTTAATGAGGAGGCATTTTTCTTTGAATCTGCAGCTTTAGAGTCCTTTGCAGATAAGGATGCGATCTTGGCAAGATCTTTAAGGCCTTTATCTAGCTCAAAAGAGGAGCTGAACTCACTCTCACTTAGGCTAGTGGAAGAGGATTTATGGCCTGGGCTGAGCGGCTTATTAAGGTCGCTAAGACTTAGATCGTCATTGCGATCTTTTGCTGTACTCTCAGCGCTATTGAAAGACTCAAAGGCAGAACCGATTTTATCTAGTCTATCTAGAGCATTGGCGCTATCTTTTTGGCTCTTGTGAGGGTGAGTTGAATCACTCATGAGTAGTCTCCATTGCTGCTAGATCGTTGCGATAGATGTGCTCAAGTAAGCGGTATGCTCTTACAGAGATAGTGTTCTTTGCTATACATGTGCTGATCCATTTAGCTAATTGTGGATAGGCATGTAAGCTTCGTTGAATATTACGCAAGGTATGGGGTGCTGTAATATACGGCGCACTACACTGATTTAAGCGGCGCATGATTGTCGGTGTATCTAAACAAGCTGAGGTGCTATCTTGCAGTTCTTTACGTTTGTACTCATGCGACCAAACAATATCATGGCCAATACATACCTCAACACAAGTGCCGTAGCTAATGTTATGGATAGAGACGTACTGCTCTGCCTTGAGTAAGGTGCGCTCGATGATCTCGCCGCGATTTCTTTGCACGATGTAGCCATCGTAAGATGAGTAAAATCTTAAACAACCATTGATAGGTAGGTCAAAGCTCAGGCCAGTAAAAACCGCTTTTTCTTTGAGATCTGTGACTTTGACTTGAGGATTATGATCTGTGATATCTAATGGTTCTTTCCACAGATAGGTATATTGCAAAACATCAGATCGGCCAGTAGATACGAGCTGCTGTCTTTGCTCACAGCTTATACGATAGAGATCCTTGTCATCATGGCTCCTGCCAAGATGTTCAATATACGAATTTGGGTAGGTCTTAAAGGCAGTGACATTGCCACTTACCAATAAGTACATATCTTGACTATTGTGTTTTACGCAGTAGCTTGCATTGGCATACAAAGGCCAAATAGGTTGAATCTTGGCGGGACGCTCAGTTAGACGACAATTAAACTGAATGAAGAACTTAGCGGCATTGTCATCATAGTCAATGGCCTTAACCTCATACAGATATAAGCCCTCAAGTGAGGCTTGCTCATGCTCAATACGCTCAAGTTCGAGTGACAAGCCTAGCTCTAAGGATAAGGGTCTATTAACTAAGATGAGGTATGGCTCGTCGATGAGCACATCGGCATCATAGTTTAAGCGTATACCCGTGCGCTTGTTAAACACCGTACCTTTTGGGTTTATGCCGGCAACACGCTCAGGCCAAAAGGCCCTTAATCCTCGTGGCTGATCTTTGAGCTTAATTTGATAGCTCTCATAAGGTCTGTAGCCTAAAGAGACGTAGGTGATAGAGCTAAGATTAAGATGCTCATAGCTATAGGCTGTATCACAAGGCAATATTTTTATGCCAAAGTCAGGGTGAAACTCGGTAAAGGGAATACGAATCAAACCCAAGTCAAAGCGATACTTATTGGAGTACTGCTCTTTTACGATACGAATTGGCAGGCTATGGGCATTAGCTGAGTACTCGCGCGGCTTTGACGCAAAGGTGCGCTCTTTACATTCTTTATCTGCCTCACCTTTAGAGTGTCTAAAATGCGGCACTTGCTTGTAACCGGCAACTAAGGTGACAAATTGCCCGCATAGATTACAGATAAACATGCGCTGATCGATAGGGACGCCCGTCTTGCCCATAAGTTCATAGGCCTCAGACGCGCCAATAGCTTTCCAGCTATGATTTAGCCACATGGATACATGTGTAAGTGACGGCTCTTTGCCCATGAAAAATCCCTATATGTAAACAATAGGCTCAACGACTGCACTCAAGCTAAAGACAGTAGGCCCTCCACGCCTCATGACGCTGGCTCTGCTCATCTTATTGCAGCCTCAGTGAGATAGTAGCCTATCACATATGCAAAAAGTTTTTGCTTGTATATTGGGAAGGTATATCTAATTTGCAGAGCGTGCTTATTATCTTTACCTTAACAGAACAACTTAGGTGCATTGAGACAGCTTAACATGGGTGCAATGTAATCTAGTGCACAAGCTTACAATTAAGCGGGGCCTTTTAGTTAACTTAACATAGTCTTTGCGCTAGGATAGGTGTAAGTGTCTTTTAGGCCATCGCCATGAGGCTCTCTTGAAATGAGGCTCTCTTGAATAATGCATCGCCACAAATTTTGACTAGCATTACATGGCTAAAAGCGGTGGGATTTGAACATAAGTCATCTGCTCAGAGCAAAGAATTAGATATGGATTGTTTCGAAAAGCAAAGCAAGCTTACAGCGCAGCACATACCTCATGAAGTAGATGATGTAAGCAGCAATCAGGTCAGTAAGATAAGGTCTTTAGATGATCTTATGGCCTCACGTTACTCATGTCGTGAGTTTGATCCTAAGCGTAAGGTCGACACTGCTATCCTTGAGAAGATTATTGCCTCAGGTAGCTTATCCCCATCAGCATGTAATAAGCAGCCTTACTTTTTCTTTGGCGTGGGCTTTAATGGGATGGGCAAGTTAAATGCTTTAAGGCCTTGGTACGGTGCAAGCGCGATGATTTTAGGCTGTCGCGATGATCAAGAGAAGGGGTGGGTAAGGCCATCAGATCAAGAGCCGTTTGCCGACTTTGATTTAGGCCTTGCGATGATGCCTATGGCGCTTAAAGCTGAAGAGCTAGGGCTAGGTTCATGTTTTATTGCGTCCTTTAGTCCTAAGTACATGCGTAAAATTTTAGGCATTGATGAACGCTTTGAGCCACATGTTGCCTTAGTGCTAGGATACCCATTAATGGGCCCTTGCGAGAATCACTTTAAGCGCAAAGACTCAATATGTGCCATTCTTGATTAGAACCAGCACTTTTTTAGCTTAAAAACAAAAAAAGGCCCCGAAAATTTCGTGGCCTTTTTTGTTCATGCCTAGCAGCTAGGCTGCTATGTTGTAAGGCATTATGCGAGGTCGTTGTACTTTAAGAGTAACTCACGTGAGAAGACGCGCTCACAGTAGTGGCAACGCATCATAACCTCATTATCTTCCTTAAAGATACGGAAGCAAGGCTTAGCACCACGCTCAACGTGGGTGATGCAGTTTGAGTTAGGGCACTCAAAAGCACCTCTAATCTCAGAAGGTAGACGCAGATTGTACTTGTCTTGCACCTTGTAGTCCTTGATGGTGTTTACAGTAGCATCAGGAGCTAAGATAGCAAGCTGCTCAGTCTCTGCAGGGGAGAAGGTAACATCAGAAATCTTGATGATGTCCTTCATGCCCTTCTCTGAGGATGAGGAGCGCAGATTGAAACCTACGGTAATGTGGTTGTGCTTACCTAAGAAGTTAAATAAGCGCAGAATGTTCATTGCCTGACCAGGGGCGATGTGGTCAATAACAGTACCGTTAGAGATAGCCTCTACTAAGAGATGGTCGTTGGTGGTCTCGCTCATTTTAGATCTCCTTGTTTAAGACTAAGGCTAATAAGGCCTGACGGGCGTAGACACCGTTGGCTGCTTGCTGGAAGAAGTAGGCGTGAGGGGTCTCATCTACGTCTAAGGTAATTTCATCGATACGAGGGAGCGGGTGAAGAATCTTCATATTGCTCTTAGCCTCGGATAGCATGCTCTTAGATAAGATGTACTTGGAGCGCAGGTTCTGGTACTCAGTCTCATCAAAACGCTCTTTTTGAACGCGGGTCATGTAGAGGATATCAACCTCAGGAATAACCTCTTCAATGGTTGGATGTACGGAGAACTTGACGTTATGCTTCTGCAGGTGCTTGAGAATGTAATCAGGCATTGCCAGAGACTCAGGGGAGACGAGGTAAATGTGTACGTTCTTGTACATGCATAATGCCTCGGCTAAGGAGTGAACGGTACGACCGTACTTTAAGTCACCAAC
The DNA here is from genome assembly GCF_000482845.1 of Anaerobiospirillum succiniciproducens DSM 6400. Lineage (GTDB taxonomy): Bacteria > Pseudomonadota > Gammaproteobacteria > Enterobacterales > Succinivibrionaceae > Anaerobiospirillum > Anaerobiospirillum succiniciproducens. The sequence goes on along the minus strand of NZ_AXWV01000037.1, from coordinate 19,310 downwards.
GAAAGCGATCTTAAGATCATCCACCTTGCCTTGAGTTTCGTAGATGGTGAATAAGTCGAGCAGGGTCTGTGATGGATGCTGATTAGCACCGTCACCTGCATTGATCACTGGAACAGGGGAAAGATCTGCAGCAAGACGTGCAGCACCTTCCATTGGGTGACGCATTACTAAAGCGTCAGTGTAGGAGGTGATAATGCGAATTGAGTCTGATAAAGTCTCGCCCTTCTTGCCTAAAGAAGTGTTGGAGGCATCAGCAAAACCGATTACACGGCCACCTAAACGGTTGATAGCGGTTTCAAATGAAAGACGAGTTCTTGTAGAACCCTCAAAGAAAGTAACACCAACGAGCTTGCCCGCGAGAAGATCAGTGCGTGGGTTGTCCTTTAAAGTACGTGCAGTCTTTAAAACGAGCTCGATGTGATCACGGGTGAACTCAGAGATTGAGATGATATCTTTTTGGAAGAGGGGATTGGTCATGGAGATAGTTCCCTACTGTTGTCAGAGTTAACAGTTCGGAAACAGGCAAGGTGGGTTCTCAAGAACATCATTATGCGCTGTTCCTGAAAACCTCATTATACAGAAATAAAAGCGTGATCTCTATATCATTATTCAAACAAAGTGCTGCTTTTTGACTCCATAATATGTGGCTGCACCTTGAATTTAAGGGCTTTATATCTAGGCATAATGCCTGTGTAAAAAAATTGCTTAAGTATACCTGTCTGACAGGTAATTGGTCTTCTTACCAAGGTTATGTATGGTGAGCTGCTCTAAGAGTGCTGCATGATACAAGAAAGCCAAGATGCGCTCCTCAGTCAAGATGTAAATTATTTCGTCACAAGGCAAGCTTAAGTGAGCGGTTTTGTAGAGTTTTGATGGTGAGAATGCCGTCTATTATTAGCAAGTGATGGTAGCAAAGTTACATTTTTATAGGCTTTTATCAGGCTTTTTAGTGGCTTTAATGCTGATATATATGCGCTTTTGAGAGAGGTTGGCTGAAAAGTTAGGAAAAAAGTTTTGAAAACGCTTTACAGCATTGGCAAAAATCGGCATAATACGCGCCATTGCAGGAGCATAGTTCTAATGGTAGAACAGCGGTCTCCAAAACCGACGGTTGAGGGTTCGAGTCCTTCTGCTCCTGCCATCAAGGCCCCTTTTTTGGGGTTTTTTTCGTTTTGGCTATACCAAAAATCAAGCGTCACAGCCTTGGCTATGACCACAGTATTCTTAAGCGCAAGATTAGGCCACATAAAAGTCGCTTTTTCGTTAACGCGCTTACTAAGCTACTCTTGCTTAGCCCCATCCTCTTGGTATTGCCTCTCCAAAACAGCCAGTCTATTTCTAAACCGACCTTATAAGCCATATAGCTAACTGCGTTTATGCAGTCTTTTGCTATTGTGACTCCAAGACAGGCTGTTTTCGAGGATTGCTCTCCTTATTAAGTCAACACTCCCCTTTATTATCTAAGCACTACATGCTTGCACAACTTAAGCAATCGTTGCCAATTAAGCTCTGGTTTTGCAAATGTGGGCAATGCTTATTGCTAATTAAGCTCTGGCTTTGCTCATTTGGGCAATGCTTTTGCTTTAGTCGCATTGTTTGTGCATGATTAGTTACAATCAAGCTCGAATAAGATAACAAGATCGCTCTTTGGGGGATTGCATGAAGATTACTTATCTCTATCACAATGGCTTTTTAATTGAGCAGGATGAGTGCTACATCCTCTGTGACTACTTTCTTGATGGCTATGCATTGCCTTTTGATAAAAGAAAGAAGGGCGGTGTGGTTAGAGCCATTGGTTCTGAGGCTTGCGGCAATTTAGTGGAGCAAGATGAAGTACGTCCTATGGATGAGAGTATGAATATCTCTTATCCAGACACTGCTCCTGGTGTAATGGCTCAGCTGATGATCTCTTTAGATAAGCCTTTATACATCCTCTCAACCCACTTCCATAAAGATCATTTCCTGCCATTCATCTTAAACTTCTTTGCCTATGCGCAAAAACGCCGTGAACAAGACAAAGAGTATCCTGAGGTCAAGCTGGTTTTCTCATCTGACATTAAAAAGTATCGCCGCAAGTTTGTCGCTCCTTACTTAGAGCACATTACCTTCCTTGCAAAAGGCGATGTATATGAAGATGAGACCCTTAAAATCACCGCGTTAGGCTCAACTGATGTAGGTGTTTCTTTTGCAATTGAGTCTTTATCCTCAGGTAAGTCTATCTACCATGGTGGCGACTTTAACTACTGGCATTGGATGTGTGAAAGTACCGACTCTGAGATCAAAGAGGCTCACGAGTTCTTCTTAAAAGAGCTTGCTTTTATTAAGGAGCGCTTTGACTCTTTTGATATTGTCATGATCGATTGCGATCCTCGCATGGTGAAAGACTATTTGGCTGGAGCCTCAGAGCTCTATGAAAATGTTCCATTCTCCATGCTCATTCCTATGCACGTGTGGGAAATGGGAGATAAAACTGAGGACGCTTTAAGATGCGATGCGCTATTTTCTAAGATGAACCTTAAAAAGGGTAACGAGTGCGATACTCCACAAAGCGCCATTACTTTAGTTAGCCCACAAAGCCCTCTAAGCGACAAGCACATTTGGCTCCCTGTCTATGCAGGCGACTATTGCTATGTGAATGCATAAGATCATAAGCATGTTGCTGAACAGGGCAATGGCCAAAGCAACTAGTCTCTTGGCTACACAGGCTCATGGCCAAGGCAATTAGTCTCTTGGTTGCACAGGCTCATGGCCAAGGCAATTAGTCTCTTGGTTGAACAGGGCAATGGCCAAAGCAACTAGTCTCTTGGCTGCGAAGGCTCATGGCCAAAGCAGTTAAGCTTTGAGCATAGCGACTCTTAAGAGCTAGGAGCCATAGATTCAAACATGTACTTCTGGGGGCCCCTTTGCGATCGATTTTGTCTCTTTAGTACGCTGTGATAGATGGTTTCTAAGTTAAAATAGCTAAGTACTCTTTAGTGTCTCAGTTTGAGGTTCTCATGAAAATCACTGCCCATTTTGATCACTTCAATATCAACGTTACTAATTTAGAGCGCTCTATTGCATTCTACAAAGAGGCTTTAGGCCTAGTCGAAGTGCGTCGTAAGGAAGCTGCTGATGGCTCTTACATTCTCGTTTACTTAGGTGACAACACCACTCCTTTCTCTTTAGAGTTAACCTGGCTGCGTGATCACACCAATCCATACGAGCTTGGTGACAACGAGAGTCACATGTGCCTGCGTGTCAAAGAGGACTACGACGAGGTTAGAGCTTTCCACAAGCAAATGGGCTGCGTTTGCTACGAGAACGAGGTCATGGGCCTTTACTTTATTCACGATCCAGATGATTACTGGATTGAGATTCTGCCAGTTAAGAAGGACAAATAATTAAGCTCTCTTAGCTACTTAAGCGATGTGCCACCATGATCTTGGTTATGCATCGCTCTATAGGCTATTATGTGGCCATGGGGCTCATCGTAAGATGGGCTTTTGTTTTCTTGGTAGTTACAGTGTCTAAAGGACGAGTATGCATCAATCCAAAGTAGTCTGGAGAGCCAATCCAGATATATCTTTTCCTTATGCTCAGCAGTCTGATGAGGCTGACACTATCAAGGCAAATGGAGTAGCTCAGGATTTAAGCTCTGGCATATCTAACGAGTCAGCTGTCCCATTGCAAGAGCAAGCCGTAGCACAAGACAATGCAGCACAAGGTGCTGAGCTATCAGCTGCTCAAGCTGCAGCACAAGCTCAAGCTCAAGAAAATATGGCTCGCAATGCTGCCATTGTGAGCGAGACCTTTGCAGCCTTAAAAAGCTCTTTATTAAGTGAGCAAACCCTCTCTGATCGCACTCATTCGCAATTAGAAAGCGAGATTACTGATAACGAGCGCCTAGCTAACGACGCCCGCGCCGAACAGTTTGCTACAGAACAGCAGCTTGCAGCCTACGCTCAAGAGCAATCTCGCGCCGCTCAAGCCCAAGCTCAGCCACAAACTCTGGCCCAGCCCCAGGCCCACGCACAATCACAGGCCCAGGCACAAGCACCATCTCAAGGGTACCCAGGACAAGTTGCGACGCCGTACGCGCCAAACCAAGCTCCTGGGCATTCTTACAATCAAGCGCCAAATCAGGCGTACAATCAGGCCTCCAGCCAAGGCTTTGGTAGCCAGGCTCCAAATCAAATGGGCTATGTGCCTAATCAATCTTGGCAAGCACCTGTACAAGGTCAGATGCAGATGGCTCCTGCAGCTATGCAAGCAGCGCCTGCGGCTCCAGCTCGTGTAGCAGCGCAAAGTGCTCCTGTTGGTGGTGCGCCAAGTCGACCTGATGCTGATGTTTATGTACAGCCAGACAGTTCAATTACTTATTTAGAGAATATGATGCGCTTCTTAAACTCCAAGGGTTTAAGAGTAGCGACATATCATCCAGCATGGCAGTATCAGCCTAATGACATTATCTTGATGCCATATGCTCCATACCCAATGCCAAGCAATCGTACTTTTGTCATGACCAATGATAAAAAGGCAGTGTGGAACTTCTTAAAAAGTGAGTTTGCCTCACGCGGCATCGCTCTTTAACGAATACTGTTGGTATTAAGCCGTCTTACTTATTTTCAAGTAGTAAGCGCAACGAGGTTTAGAAAACATTTATGGGTTCAAGACGACATGCAATGCATGAGAAGCTGAGTATTGAGCTTATTGACAAGCCAACCCCTGAGATCTTGCATACTTTGCATGAGATTGATGTAAGTGCGCATTCAGATCCATGGTCTTATGACTCGCTTGAGGCCTGTTTTACTGATAATACTCGTTGCTTTGGTTTGTTCATCAATCGTGAGCTTGTCGGTTTTTCTATCATCAGTTTAGTCTGTGATGAGTCAGAGCTTTATACCATTGGCATTAAAAGACAGTATCAAGGCTTAGGCTTTGGCCATAAACTCTTACGCTACACCTTAGAACAATGCGTAGCCGAGGGAGCAGCAACTTGCTACCTTGAGGTACGTGTCTCTAATGAAGTGGCTAAGTACCTTTACGACCTCTATGGCTTTACCATTACAGGTACTCGTAAGAAGTACTATGCTGCTACTTCCAAGCATCCTGCGGAGGATGCCTACACTATGGCTTGCGATTTAAGCATCTACAAGGATGGTAGCTTAAAGTTCGATGAATCAGGCAAGCCGATACTAAGTTCTTTTGGCGTATAAAGAGGCCTACACAATATCTTTATTACAGCAAAAAGCCCCATCTATTGATGGGGGCTTTTTGCTAGTGCCAAGGCTATTTGATATGTAGGGTAAATTGTGGTGGCTTTTAGCTATTAGTAAGCTCGTTTCCTAAGTTCTCTTCTTGTGTACTTGCCAGGTTTTCACTTATATCTAATCTATTAACCTCCGCATTGAGCTGGTTTTGGTCAAGCTTATTGTGAATAGCCTTATTTCCCATGTCTATAGACGGTGCTTTAAATCTATTTTGGCTTGGTCCAAAGTGCAGGGCCTCACGCAGTGGCTTAAACTCCATAACTCTCTGATGGGTGCCAAATGGGTCTGAGCTTGAGAGCTTTAAAGACGGTGGCAGCGGATTAAATGGCTTAAATTCTTTGTTGATGCCATAGTCTTGGTGCTTGTGATTAGCTGGATCGGCCGCAGCCTTTTGCTTTTCAAGCTGAGCTTTTTGGCTTGCCAAGATCGCACGAGCGGCTGTTTTTACAAGCGCTGGTTTATCTTCAAGAGCCTTGCTTAAAGGAATGGCCTCTAACTCTTGAGCTCTCTTTTCAGACTCTGAAATCTTAGGTGGTTGAGTTTTAGCAATGAGATCGTTTTTGTAATCTTCAAGGCTCTTGTCGAGATCACGATATAAGTACACATGTTCAGTGTACTTTGGTCCTAGGTTAATGTCGTTATTTAGGTAGCTCAGATAGGACTGATGAGTTGCACCTGCACCATCAGCACTGCTCTTACTCAGGGACGAGTGCAGCTCACTTTTGCTAGCCGTGTTTTGTGCCGACTGCAGCTCTTTATTAGAGGTATTGCTCTGAGCTGACTGCAGCTGTTGAGCTTTAAGCGCCTTGGCCTGCTCTTCTTGTTCAAGAATTTGCATCAGCTCGATCGTTTGTGGGTAGATTACGTTCCTAAGGTTTGCAGGAACTTTAGTTAAAACAGGTAGCAATATGACAAACAGCAAGGCAAAAACAATGAGCAAGTACATAAGACCATTCTTTTGAGCCTCTTCAGTAAGAGCTGGAGAGTCTAAGAGATCATCTCTGAACTTGTCGACACGATTAAACTCGATACGACCGTAGTTCTCCTCAGTCTTGGTGGGCACTATACTTGGACAGCACTCGTTAAGAAGAATGTTGCGCACCATGACACGATCAGGGTTGTCGTTGGCAAAGAGAAATTCCCAAGTCTCTGGTGGGTGGTTCCAATAGGTTGAGTAGATGTCTGTATTAGACTGATCGATCACTTTCTTGTTGAAGATTGTCTTTAACATAAGACAGTTCCTTGTTAATACAACGCCTCATAGGCATTGCTTTAATTACTTGAGGCAGTAGAGCTTCAAGTATTTTTAGGTTTTGTTCTTGTTGATGGATTTGCCAAAGACTCTTATTCAATTTGATTGGCAAACTTGCTTTTGCTCAGCTCAATAAGCAGTTTGGACATAACCTCGGTAAGTTTGTTGGCCTCATCTAATGAGGCAAAGTGCTTAAAGAGGTGGTAGTCGTCTTGCGTCTCGATGCCGATGGCATACAACTCAATGCTTTGCTGTTCTAATGACTCAATAGCGTGTTTGGTGCGATCCACATCATCAGGCGCACCGTCAGTAATCATGATGATGATCTTGCGGTCAGCTGTTTGATTGTTGAGCTGACGCATGGCTGTATAGATAGCGTCATCCATTGGTGTACTGCCATGAGGCTCTTGCAAAAAGTCACGTGCTTTAGTTAAGAGGCGCTCATTGCTATGTAAGGCCGTGAAGGTGGAGCTATTTTCAATAAAGCCTGGAAAGAAGCTGCATGCGATTAAGACACCATCAATGCCGTACAGGGCGGAGGCAATAGACAACGCTGCTTTACAAGCGTGATAGCAACGAGTGGCATATGGCATCTGCTCTTTTGGTACTGGCTTAGATACGTGACACATTGAGCCTGAGATATCCACAAGTATGTGAATAGAGGTATTAAAGTCCTCGCTGATAAAGCGCTTTTTGAAGATGCGATCTTCACCAATCTTGATGAACTGAGCACGCAGTGGATCAATCTCGCGTCCCTTTGGATTACGACCACGCATTTTCGATACGGCAGCGGTAACCTTTTGACGTAGAACTCGTCTTAAGAACTGATTTTCTGTGTTGGCCTCCTTTAAAAAGCGTTGAATCATCTTCTCATCAGGGATGAAGGTTCTTGCATTAGAGTCAATTTCATCACCGCGCTTTAAAGGTTTATCTGGCATGATGGTGATGCCACCGACGCCACGATATGGGTCGACGTTCTGTTCTTTGGCTAGTGCATCAATAACGCTTGAGACATTGTTTTGGGCCTCAAGGCCAAGATCAAATTGGCCATTGGCGTACAAATACTCTCTAAGCGCATCGCAATATGTGTTTTCTAAACGTGGATCGCGGATATGTTCATCTAAGATCTCAATGTTTTTGCTAGCATCGTTGCTTTTAACCTCTTCCTCGTTAAGATCGCGAGGAGTGCAGGCAACCGTGTTAATAAGGCCCTCGTAGAGCTCTAGTGGCTCGTACATCTGCAATGCCTCGTCAGCATCGACAGTAAAGGCCTTACTCTCCTCATCGCTAGGCTCTAAAGAGGAGTCTTGTTGACCAATGCCATAGGTTCCTGCAACAACTTTGCTTAGCTGCTGATCATCACGTACGCGATAGTCGATAAAGGCCTTGGTGCAGTCGTGGTTAAACAATAGATGTCTGCCAAGACGCACAGGTTCTGATAAAAACGAATAGCCTTCGCTCTCATCAAGCGGTATGGAGATCTCGTGGGTGTCTGGATCGTATGTGGCTCTAGTGGGTTGATTGCTCTCAAGGGCTTGCTGAATACCCTCTTTACTTGGCGCAATGCCCATGGCTTTAGCGCGTCTTTTGACAAGATTGATGGAGGTTTTGTCACTAGGATCGCGCATGGCATAGAGCATAGTGCGTAAGGAGCGGACATTACTATCGCGGCGTTCAATTTGATCGCTTACATCCTTAAGACGATTATTTAAGAGCCTGTAGTGATCTTCACCGACGCACAGCGGTATATCTTGACGCTTTTCAAAAGACAGATAGAGCTTTTTGACCGCCATGATAAGGTCGATATCTCGTTTGAGTACGCACACTTTAGCGTCACGATCAACGCAATAGGCATCAGGATTTAAAGGTGGATCGAGGTTAAGGTTTAAGTCACTTAACAGTCCGTATTCCTTTAAGATCGCTGCTTTGCGCTGATACTTAAGCTTGCGACGCTCGTTATCGAGCATAAAGCGTATTTTTAAAATCAACTCTGGTGACTGACGGACAATGAGCTTGCGATTGTCTGAACGCAGCTTTAACAGCAAGATTTCATTGTTATCTTGTAAATACTGCACTACAGGATAGGCAGGGATATCTTGATAGCGTTTGCATTGAGCTTCATTGGAGTTCAGATCATCAGGCAAGAGACCAGAGAGTTGTTTAGTGGCTCGAGTTACAGCCTCAGCGCACTCTTGTAAAGTTGTAAAGTGGCAGACTATCTTCTCTTGCAGTAGGCGTACAGCCTTAAGCGCATCTTGCTGCTTGAGGCTGAGGCGACGCAATGGAGATGATAAGAGATTAGGGAGATTGCGAATACACAGCCAAGGTATGATCGGAATGAACTCGCATGGATTTGCCCAAGCATCGGCGATGATACGTGTGCTTAGGGCAAAGGATGGCAAGGCTACTCCGTTGAACATTTGGCTAGGCACCTCTTCTTCAACAAAGGCTTGAGAAAAAGGTCTAGTAAAATCACTGTCTAAGAAGCTATCGACACTCCAGCGGTGAACCATGCCAAGACGCTGAGTGCTCAGCTCGCTATCATTGTCACGAGCCATTTGCGCAATTTGACTCTGTTTGTTGATGAGATTGGCTCTAAACGACTCAAGATCGCTATACTTGCCGCAATAACGGGTCAGGCGACGATCGTATAGACAATCGCTATCCCCGATCATCATTAAACTGTCACAGTCCTTATCGTCCTTAGACTCATCGGAGCTATCCTGATTAGAAGATGAGCCCTCACCACCAGTCTTAGATGCAGCGCCACCACTTACATGTGATGATCCCGCAGCTGCGCCTTTTGCTTTGGCAAACTCACACTTTTTATTAGCTCCACAACCAGCAGCTAAGCCGTCGGTATCGGCACTGCTGCCACTGCTTGGAGCGGTGTAGATATTTTTAGGCTCAACGTAATGATTGAGGGCCTCGTAAATATCTAAGTTTTTCATTTCCTGATTACGCCCTGAGCGCATAAATGCTTTGGCACAAGGAACTCCCTTGCAATCATCATCATCGGCGCAAGCAGCCTGAACTTCCATATCTGCCTGAGATTCCAGGTGCTCTTGCTCTACCCTGGCGATCTTAACCAGGGCATTGGTTGCGTCGACAGTAATGCAACTATCGGTATCAGAGCCAACAGCACTGCTATCTGCGCCATCTGTAAGCTCATGAAAGCAGCTAGAGTCGATGTCATGGGTGAGGGTAGTGGCACTTGGAGTAAGTGGGCCCATTTTGCAGTGCTCGGAGCGGGTTTTAGCGCTTAGAGATCCTTCATCTAAAGGCAGATCATTAATGAGCGACATCTGCTCTGGGGCATGAGCACGATTGCTTAAAACCTCGTGATAGCTACTGTCTAGGTGCTCGTGATCGCTGCTGTGTAGGTGCTCATGGTCGTCTTTAAAAGCATCGAATTTGGAGCCATGTGGATTAGAAAAGCTTGTCTCAAGCGCATCTAATTGTTCAAAAAGAGAATGTGCGTGCATAGATCACCTCACTAAAACTCGTTGTCCATAAAGCGCTCAAAGTGCTTTAAGTGTGCAGAACCGCCTAAGGACTCGTCGGCATAGGCTTTAGCCTCCTTGATAAGATCTGCAGGCAGGAGGTCAGATGGCTTTAAGACGAGGCGACTAAAGAGGTCTAGTGGTTTTGGACATAAGAAAGTTGGGTAGCACTCTTTCATGAGCTGTTTGACTGTATACGGCAGACCATGCTTTTGGGCAAAAGGCTTTATCTTGTGCACCTTGCTCATGAATGGACTTGGGCATAAAACTGGGTAGTCGAACTTTTGCCCGTATAAAGCTGCAGTAGCGATACAGTTAGCTTGATCGAAAGCTGAGGTCAGGTTGTAGCGTATGGCAAAGCGTCTAAAGTCTGGGACAAAGAAAGTCTGGCCACAAAACATTGAGTCGATGCGCTTAGCTAGTTCATAGACCTGCTCGGTGTTCTCAAGCTTGGGGCAACTTTCGTACAAGAGTGATTTAAGCTCATCAAGACCTTGAGGGTTGATTAAGCAACTGAGCTCTTGATAGCTAAGACGGCTCATCAGGGCAGCGTCGCGATACTGATTAACGATGCTCTGAGAGGTATACATGATGTAGTTGAAAAGTAACTGCAGCTTAGGCATGGAGCTAGTTCTCTTAAAGTCCATTAGCTGAGTCTTGTAAAGGCTACGGTTAACGAGCTCTAGGTTGTCATAGACGCCGATGAAAGTACGGCTCATAAGTTTTTCGATGCGAGCATCTTCAAGGATGTTGACGAGCACGCGCAAACGGTCGTCATTAGAGATCTTGTTTAAGACCTTGTAGTCACTAAAACGAATATGGCCAGCCTCATGAGCTACGAAGCCAAAAAGCACTCGTTCTAGTTCTTGAGAGCTAACATCGAGCTTTGGAACAGTGATGGAATGACCATCAGAGTAGGCGCTACAGCCTTGAATGTTGATAAAAACATTGTAACGATCGGCATAGACCTTAGCTAAGTAAGGTAGAGCTTTGATTTGTTGAGCATCACGCATACGGTGTACTCCTCCCATGATCAATTATTCCTATTGAGCAAACTAGGGCGTACTTTGTCATGGAGCTGTATATGTATGCTTAAAGCTGCACCACAGGCATTGAGAATCTAAGGTGAGCGCATACATAAACAAATGGTTGGGCCATTAAACAGAAGCTTTGGCCAGCACCGATAATGATACTTTTGAGCTAAAGGAAAACTTGCTAAAGTGCAAACAAAATGTTTTTTCCTGAAATAAATGCGGTTTTTGACGTTTTTCAAGCGCTTAAAGGGTCTATTACAAACTTTGTTTGTATGAAAAATACTTTGTGTAAAATGATGATATAGAAGTGGCGTAGGCAAAAATCTGCTTATCTAAAAGATGATGCATGCCCATAAAAGCAATTTGCCTTTTTAGCAAAAGGGAGGCAGATGAGATTTTTATTTGGCCATCATGGTGCTGCTCATGAGTATTGATGGGAGAGTTAGTGAACTAATTATGCTAGAATCACGTACACATTAGGGCGTAAAGAACATGACTTAAACCTAGGTAAAGATTCTAGGTTTGCGGTATATGAAGATTACGTAAGGCATAGATCTTTGCAGTTGGAATAGTGCCTGCAATGAGCGACGGTAAGCATTCATTAAAACGTTTTTCCTACAAAGAGCAGGTGTCCCGTTCAATTACCTGGGGCCACTACTTTATCTTTGTAAACATGCTCCTTTCATGTCTGTTAGGACTTAGCTACGTCTATGCAGCTCCTCCAGCCACAGACTTTTTGAGCTTTGTCTACCTTGTAGTTACCTCTCTTGGCCATATGAGCTTTTTGGCTGTGGTCTTCTACATGGTCTTGCTCTTCCCGCTAGCTTTTATTGGTAATTTCCGCTACTACCGTGTTATTGCTGTAATCCTTGCGGTAATTGGACATACTGCGCTCTTGTTTGATATCAAGATCTACTTAGCGGTTAAAGTCCACCTGAGTATGACGGCACTTAACCTCATCGTCCGTGAGCTTGATTTCAGTACCGGCCTTAACTACAACTTCTTATTCATTGCTGTGCCTATAGTGATTGGCCTTGAATTATTCTTTGCAAAAATCACTACACACTCACTCTACCGCGATCATCATCCGTATGCGGTCAGAAGCATTTTAATTACCCTTATCTCCTGCTTCATTTGCTCGCATATTCTGCATATTTGGGCTGATGCTACTAAGTATGAGCGTATTACTTTGTTACGCTCCTCATTCCCGGTGCATTACCCAATGACAGCGCGCTCATTTTTAAGCTCGCATGGTTGGCTTAATAACGAAGTGTTCGATGCTAATGCTGCAGCTAATATTGCCGATTACATGGAGTATCCTTTAGGCAAGATCACTGTTGATGAAGAGCAAAAGCCTAAGAATGTCATCACCATTAGCCTCAATGGTCTTTCATATAACGATTTAACCCAAGAGAACAGTAAGAATCTCATGGACTTTAAGTCCTATGCACAGAGCTTTGAAAACCACTACTTGCTCTATAAAAATGAGATCGACAATGTTTACTCTATGAACTTCGGTCTGCCTTTGCAGTACCGTCGTTCCTTGTATTCAGGCAATATCCTGCCAGTACCATTCGATACCATGTACCGCCAGGATTACGTTCGTCGTTTAATTCTTTCTGATGCGTCCTTTAGCGATCCTAATTTGATTGCTAATAAGCGTCATTACTACTCATCCTTGCTTGAGGCATCAGCCTTAGCTCCTTCACAGATGAGTCATGCTTCTAATGTACGCGAGATGTTTATTGAGGCCTTCCGTCAGATCTCTTTATACAACTCTTTTGACAAGCGTCCATATGAGCTCACTTTAGTGATTAATGACTTACGTGACTTTAAGGAACAAGCTGCAGCAAGAGCCCAATTTGCTAAGAATTATAAGGCAGGAGCTAGCAATAACTCTGATTTACAGTCGCTGAGCACAGATAAGAATATTGTGACCATCTTTGAGGATGATGCAACCTTGCCACTCATTGCCTCCGAGCTGCCTGATGACGAGAGTGAAGAGCAAAGAGCTAATGTTAATGCTATGGCACAAGCTCGTGCACAAGAGTTTGCTTCCATCATCAACTCCTCTGCTAAGGCTTTAATCGATAAGGAGAAGGACGTGCAATCCTCTGGAGAGGATGATCCTATGGTGGCTGCACGCTTGATGTATGAAAGCTCCTTACACCATGTAGATGCTCTCTTTGCTGTCTTCTTACGTGAGTTGTCTTTAGCAGGATTACTCAAAGACACTATGATCATTGTGACCGCTTGCGAGGGCAATCAAATGCTCAAGCCAAGCTCAGAGGTCTTTGATCGTGGCGTACAGCATGTGCCGCTCATGATCTTATGGGCTGATCGCGAGAAGCAAAATACCGCCGTACAAGCTTTAACCTCTCATCAAGATATTTGCGCAACTTATGGCGCAACAGCAGTTAATATCACCACTCCAGAGGGTAACTACACCTTAGGTCGTAACTTAAATAGTGGTGCAGGTCATCGCATCTTGATCTCTGATAGTGGCGATAGCCTGATTTTAATTGGCGATAAGCACAATACCGTCTTCTCAAGTGATGGCTCATCATTTGTTGAGCGCGATGGTCGCATCTTGCAAGCTCGACCAGAGCTTGAAAGCTTGATTGAATCCACTCGTGATTTAAATCGTTTTGTGCGCTAAAACGCCCACCCCATAAATGGGCAGCTACACTATCAAGCTGCCCTTGCACACAAGCATCTAACGCAGCAAAGCTGCAGTTAAGCACCACATATTTAGTCGCCACGTAGTTAAGCACCACATATTTAGTCGCCACGTAGTTAAGCACCACATAGTTAGTCGCAGACTTTGCTAGCGCACAGCAAAAATGCATGCTCTCATGCCAGAGCTCATCATCCATGCAAAGGCTGTATATTCCAAGCATGGACGCATAATCGAGGCATGGCCGCATAATCCAAGTATGACAGCCTAATCTAGGTATGGCAGTATAAACGAGGCATGGCCGCATAATCTCAGCTATATCCCATCTGCAAGGTTGTGGTGATCTAAAATAGCCAGTTACAAGTGCCAATCATGGCTATCATGGGCAGCTAAGAGGCTAGGCACTAATCCATTTATCCTAGGCGTTTAGTATCAAACAGAGTAAGTCTTATGGTCGAATCTAAACACATTAGAAGTTCAAGGACATCTTTGGATGATGCAACACGCAATAAGATTATTGAGCTTATTGAAGCTAACTTAAGCCCAGCGCAAATTTCTCGAGAGCTTGGCATTAGTGAAAAGAGTGCCCTGAGATTTGTGCGCTTTAAAGACATTCATGGTCTCGATGAGTTAAAACGCCTGCCAAGTCTTACTGAAGATCTCAAGCTCACTCCACGCAAGCTAGCCTCCATAGTTGAGTTTTCTCATGCCTATAACATGCCTCAGTACATGCTTGAGCTTATCTTTAAAACGCGTAGCTCTTTGCTAGGCGATTGTATTGAGATTCGCAAGTTAATTGGTCATGCGCTCATGGATAGTCCAAAAGTTGCCAAACTTCCTGAGAGCGTGAACTTAAAGTATCTTGAGGAGTATGTAAAAGAGCACAATGGTGGTCAGTCGCTTGCTCAGCTCCATCAGGCATATTGCGCTCAGCTTGAACTATCTGAAGCAAACGTAAGCTATTTGAATATCAAAGAGGTATCTGACTTTAGACGCTATACCCGTGTCAGTAAGGATGATATTGCCAAGTTCGTCTTAAAATATCGCTCTGAGGGTTATTCCAACGCCAAGATCGCCGCGCTCATTGGCCAAACGGCTCATACTGTAGCTCGCTATCTCAACTTTATTGATCTACACGGCTTTGATGAGGCAATGCGTTGTACAAACTTAATCGATCCTCAGCCACTCTCTAAATACGATCGTGCCTGTGTAGTTGAGTTCATGATCGCGTATAACTACCCCTTAGATGCAGCAGCAGTATTGTTTAAGGCCGATAAGAAACAGCTTGAGACTACTTATCAGCAACGCCTTACAGCTAAAGTACCGCTAAATGGAGCGATCATCGCGCGTATTCCTGATAGTGCCAATATGCACGTGGTGAACAACCTTATTCTTAAGTACAACCAAGATCTGAGCCTAAGCGAACTTAAAGAGCGATATGAGCAAGCAGTCAACGCTGCTCGCACCAATGCAGAGGCCACCAAGCTTAGAGACTCACTTTCAGGCAAGTACGATGAAAATGCAAAGCTCAGCTACAAGCAAGCACAACAATCTAAGCTTCAAGCAAGCCTTAACAGTGCCAAAAGCAAGCTTGAGTTAATGAGCAAGCTTACAAAAATGGACGCTGACGTCGCGTCGGATAAGTCGCAAGAGGGATTTAATGATGCTTCCTATGATGCTCATAGCGCTCAGATAGTATCGCTACTTGAGCTTGTCACGAGCCTTGATGAGGGGATGGCAGTATCCGAGTACTTAAGCAATAGCGATAAAAGCGTCGGTAGACCGCCTAAGGTGAATGTCTTTGATCAAGACTTTAAAAAACTGCCAGAGAAAGTGCAGCTGTTAAATTACTCTCGCTTTGTTGAGGATATGCGCAGCTTAATGGAGGGCGCTAAGGCAAGGATCGACCTTGAAAGAAAGTTAAGTGCTATGGATGCCTATACTAAAGAGTGCACGCACATGGCGATGCGCCTTGATAGCTATCAGAGCTTGATTGATAAGCATCCTAATCTTAAACGCTCGTTGCTACAAAGAGCCTTAGGCCTTAGCCAAGACAAAATCAATTATTACACTAAGCACACTCAAGATGAGCATATGACACGTTCTTTGCGTACGCAGCTTGTCTCTAATTACGTTGTGCAGCTGTATCAGGAATTTGAGGGTAAGCTTACGCTCAAGGGCATAGTGCAATTACTCAAATCGCGTCACCATATCGGGATTAGCATAAATAAACTTAAAACTATCCTGCAGGCACTAGATCTGAGATTGCTTGAAGGTGATGACCATCAAGATCGTCTCTAGAAGCTAGGGCAATACAAGCAGCAAGCGCTTGAAGATGGTAGCTCAAAAGAAAAGAGTAGTTGTGGAAGAGATCAGCAAGCTGCCTCTATAAGATTGGCTAAAAGGAAAGAGTAGTTGTGGGCGAGATCAGTAAGTTATCTCCAATAAGATTGGCTCAAAAGAAAGCCTAGGTTAGAGTGAAGAGAAAAGTTTAGTGATAAGAGATGGATCGCAAAAGAATGCTCTAAAAGATGGCGCAAAAGAAAGCTTTAGGCGGTGGCGAGAAAAGGAGATGCGGCTAAATCCATAACCGCATCAGGCACTAGTTTGCTCAAATAATTATTTAGAATGAGGTGCTTGCGTCATCGTCATCATCAAGATCAGTCGCACTCTCTTGAGGCTTGGCGCTAGCTAGGTTGCTCTGTAAGCCTAAGGTGCTCATATCGCTTGCTGTGGCAATGGCGCTCTTTTGATCGGTTGGGTCGTTAAGTTTGTCATTTAACAACTCCATGTAGCGTGACTTAAGCTCAGGTTTTGAAGAGATCATGGCTGAGGTGATGGTGTTCAGCATAATGAACTCATCGGCAGTAAAGGTAAGACCTTTGCCCATCTTCTTGTGATCTGGAGACCAAGGGCGGATATCGTACTTTGGTTTAGCCTCATTCCATGAAACTAAGTTGACCTCTTTGGTGTAGCCACTACGAGGATCTGTATGGAAAACACCATAGCTCTCGACGATGGTGAATTTTAGGCCATCATCTTGGCCTTGATTGGAGCGATACTGATTGCCGCCTTCAAAGCGACGGTTGTAGCGGTAATTGTTTTTGTAGTTAGAACCACCTTGTTCGTACTGGTCACCATTTGAACGGCGTGGTGCGTAGTTGCGCTCGTACTGGCCATTGGAACGACCATACTGACCATTGGAGCGACCATACTGGCCGTTTTGATCGTACTGACCGGAACCGCCATAAGAGCGGCCATAGGTGTTTTGCTCGCCATTATTTGGATGGTCATAGCCATCATCATCGTGTGCGTATTGTGACTGGTAATCAGAGCTGTAGAAGTTCTCTGCCATAACAAACCTGCCTTAATCAAAATGATCGTAGCTTCACGGCCAAGAAAAAAGGCGCAAATTATGACCATGAAGCTGCGGTCAGGTTCTAGTTTCATCTATCATCAGTTCTACACACTTCATGCTGGCTATTGCCTGTGTAGCTGGTGAGTTTGTCCGCGTGATTAGAGCCAATCTCATCTTGCGAGGACAGGTGCATCTTAGCGCAAACTTAAAAATCGCGATTTGTGATGGCGTTGGTAAAACAGTAGGTCTTGTGACAGACTTGGCAGCTTTGCAAATTCATAGTTTTGTGAATTATTAAAATGGCTTAAATAGGCCAAAGTGTTCTTGTAAGATGCTTTAAATTTGCTTCATTTATGTGATCTTGATCACTTTTGATTGGTTTGGCATACGCAAACACAGGAAAAAGCGAGCATCCTAGATGTAACAAGGCTTTGAGTGCATTTTTAGACAAAAAATGTTGCGCAACGTCACAAATTTTTGAGACAACCAAATAAATTTAAGGAATAAGCCAAAATATCGTTTTAAAGCCATTAAAAATCTAGCTTACAGATGTTTTATGCATTTATGTATGTATGAAAATGCTTGAGAAAGGCCATTTTTAAAATCGTCAAGACAAATGTTGTAAAAATGTCATTGCTAACTAACCATTGCTGATCATGTATCTTTTACAATGGCTTATATATCAGGTTTTTGCAGACTTGCATTTATTTGCCAGAAGTAGTATTTGCACAAGAAAATTTACGCTTAAAAAGATTGCCTGCACTCTCTTTTTAGTAGTGACTAAAGTTAAATCGTGGCCATAATTTAGGTGGCACCATAAGGCTAGGGGAGATTATTTTCAGTGCTGAGTGTTGCTAAAGTTTGGCTATCTGTGTGGCTTATCGTAGCCTAGGACTGTACAATAAGGCAGTTTTTCCAAAGGTATAGGTATAACAATGTACGTAACACAAGAAAATTTCCAGCAAGTTTTAGAAGGCTCAATGGAAAAGCCTGTCTTATGCTTTTTCTTTATGGAAGACGGTTCATGTGAACGCGCCAAGACTGCTGTAACAGCAGCTATCTCAGATACCAATGAGTACCTGACCTTAGCTATGTGCAATCTCAATGAGCCTGTGTTGCAGTATTTAGCCTCTCAATTAGGCCTGCGCGGTTTACCTGCTATTGCTGTGCTTGATAAGGGCAATCCAGCAGCCATTTTAGAAGGTGAGCAGCAGATCATTGATAACCTGCAAGAACTCATGAATCAGTTCATGCCAAGCGCTGGTGAGCTGTTAATGCGTCAGGCTCTGCAAGCTGAAGCTGCAGGTGACTTATCAGCCGCTGTTCTTGCTGCTGAGCAGGCATATCTTTCTGACAAGGAAAACCGCAGCTTTAAGTTCATCTATGCTCGTATGCTCATTGCTGCTAAGAACACTGCCAAGGCTCATGAGTTACTCGATGATGCTGGTCGTGAAGAGAAGTCCTCTCCTGAGTATCAGCAGTTAATTGCAGCTTTAACTTTAGCTGAGCAGGCACAAAACAGCCCAGCTTTAATGGAGTTAAAGGATAAGTTTGAAAAGGATCCTTCTGATGAAAACGCTGTAGCTTATGCTGTAGCACTTGCTGAGGCAGGTAAGAAGGAAGAGGCTTTAGAGATGCTCTTTACTAAGCTTAAAGAGGATCTTAACAAGGAAGAGGTTAAGAAGACCTTCCTTGATATTCTCAATACTATGAATGGCGATAAGGCACAAAGCCGTTACCGTCGTAAGCTGTACACTCTGATGTACTAAGAGCTAAAACTATTCAAACGATCTGGCACATGAAAAAGAAAACGGCATAAGTTTGCCTTGTTCTTATGCTATGTCTGATTGTTGAGATGTCGTATTACAAAAAAAGCGCCTGTAAGATAGTCTATTACCGGAATATGTAAATGTTTTTTTCAAAATTCTTTTTTTGGACATGGTACCTTTAGCTAGCGCTTCCATCAAAAGAATTTTGATTGGCATATGCCGTTTTGAGCTATTTAGACTAGTTATGGCATGTGATACATAACTAGGGATTTCATTTGACATACCGTAGCTCTCGTATAAGTCAAACTTAGCGTATGGCACATGGTGTTTATGGTCAACAAAGGGGTTTAAAGCACTACGATTAGCTATCAAGCAAAAGATCCCGGGAAGTCATTTGTAATCGTATGCTTTATATACCTATTAGTTATGATGATAGCTATAGTTCATATCTATTACAGGTACATT
>NZ_AXWV01000036.1 GCF_000482845.1 Anaerobiospirillum succiniciproducens DSM 6400 | reverse complement strand
GTAAAAAATTAAAAATGGCCCTCAGCCCTTACTGCATCTAGCTTTGCTTGAAATGCGAGTGCTAAATGATGCTAAAGAGCCCGATCACATATGTAAGGCATGACAAGTGTGTGGATTGGCTTTGCTATGTCTTCATTCAAGACTTTTATTTGCGTGTATTTGTACTCTAATAGCGTGTCACACGATGCTCACTATACATTAAAGGAGTATTGCTAAATGATAGAGACAATGATGGTGCTATAAGCTTTTTGAAGCTTTGCTATATGTTATTGAGGGATGATTGGAGATTTTGAGGAGGGAGATTAGATGGTGGTGGCCCATTCCCGGATCGAACGGGAGACCCAGCGATTATGAGTCGCTTGCTCTAACCAACTGAGCTAATGGGCCACGGCGTGCATTATACATGGAAAGAGCATGAACGTAAACTAATTAACCAAAAGTAACAACATGCTTGCAAAGGGCCTGTGTATACGCATTTGCAAGCATGTGGTAAAAACGAAAATGCACCGTGGCGCTAAAGCTTATTGTGATTAGCCTTGAGCTGAGTTGTATTGCGAGGTAAAGTCCATATCAGCAATCTGGCTTAAAGCATCCATCTCCACCATGTCATCGCGTTTGAAAGAGCGGCCTTGAATCATGGATACCTGCTCTTTACGCTCAACATAAGGCTCTCTTAAAGAGTTAAACAAGAAGCGAGCAAAGTACTCACTCTTATGTTCTGGACTCATCTCTACACCATCTGACTTATTCTTGAAAATCTCCATGTCAAACAGGTAGTTAAACAGTGACCAGAACTCAGTGTCTCTAAACTCTTCAATGAGTAAGGCACAGGTAATGGTGCGCTCATTCTTGATGAGCTCAAAGAGTCGCTCAATACAAGGATACTCTGGCAATCTTAATTGCTTGGCTAAATCAAGAAACTCATCTAGATTCAAAAAGTCATACAAGGTGGCCACAATAGTTGGCTGCTGCAGGGTAAATGCTAGCAGCTCGTAGATTGGCCCAGTTGCATCGCGAACAGTAAAGTCATGACGCACTAAGGTCCTATAGTTTGCAATCTCATAGGAGTACAGGCCCTTGTTCTTAGCAATAGGCTCCATAAAGTCAATTGGGACAATACCTGCTCTTTTAGCCTCATTAAGTGTGTCATGAGGAGCTGCGGTAGCCGCCATCGATTGTCCTAAATGTTCAGATGGCCCCCACTTATTGTTCCACGCTTCTTGACGCTGTTGGATATTACCTTGCGGCCCGCGCCCGCCCTCGTAATACTCACCAGCGTAATCATCATCTAAATGATCATCAGAAGGGGCTCCATTAGGACCAAGCTGCATAAACTCGCCTGCAGGAGACTGCATTACACGCTGAGCATTTTGCATGTAGAGCTGATCTTTAAATTGCTCTACAGAGAGGTTTTGTCCTCCTTGAGCATAAGGGTCTATCTGATAGTTACCTTGATTTGATGAACCTTCTGCTTGCTTGAAGTTACTGTAATCAAATTGATTTTGCGGCTTCTCAAAGCGAATCACCCTATCGTTACCGTGGGTGTTGTTGTGCCATGATCTGCTATCCACCATGCCATTATTATTCACCTGCACAGGAGCGCCATTGCCGTTGTATGCTCCATTGCCGTTGTGTCCAGCATGGCCGTTGTATGCCCCATTGCCATGGTGTCCAGCATGGCCATTGTATGCTCCATTGCCGTTGTAAGCACCATTAGCTACGCCATGATTATTCTGACCATGGAAGTTAGGCTGGCCGGGGGCAAAATTAGGATTGCCTGGCGCATAGTTTTGGCCTTGGTTTGCAAAGCTTTGATTGTTATTTACGTAGCTTTGGTTGTTGCCGTAGTTTTGGTTTTGGTTAGCGTAATGTGGATTTTGGGATCCAAAGTTAGGGCCATTACCTGCAAAACCTTGGTTTGGATTGCCATAGTTTTGTGCTTGTCCCTGGTTAGGACGGTTTGCCCCATAGTCTTGGCCTCTGTTAGAGGCTTGGTAAGGGCGATTTTGATTCCATTGCTTTGGAGCAGAGCCTTCATCGCGTCGAGATGAATAGGTTGGCTGAGGCAAGAACTCACGAGCAACCTCAATGCTTGGATCATCGACCATAGTGTTAACTTCACTAGCTTCCATATTGAGGATTTCGCAGAGGAGCTGCTTAGCCACAAACTGATAGTTTAAAGGCATGGCTTTAATGATGGAGGCTACATTGCGGATGAACTCAATACGGCCACCCACATGGGACAAATTGAACTCCTTAGTCTTGTATAAGAATAAGGTTTCAGTAAGTGATAAAGCCTTTTTGACCTCCTCACCAAAAGCAGCATTGCCATTTGCTCGCACAAAGGTATCAGGGTCATGACCAGCTGGCAGGAACAAGAAGCGCACGGTCTTGTCTGTTTCTTTGAGCAGCGGGGTAATAACCTGCATAGCATGCCAGCCTGCTTTCTTACCTGCCTCATCACTATCAAAACAGAACACTACCTCATTGGTGTAACGAAACAGCGCCTGCATGTGCTCAGAGGTCAAAGCGGTGCCTAAGGTAGCCACCACATTGTTATAGCCTGCCTGACGTAGCGAGATGGCATCCATATAGCCCTCTACCACTACTACAGCATCAGGTCGATTGCGATTAGCCTGTAAACACTCGTACAAACCAAAGATCTCACGTGATTTTTTGAAGATCGGGGTCTCAGGAGAGTTTAAGTACTTAGCAGTCTTCTCGTCACCTAATACTCGTCCACCAAAGGCAATAATGCGACCTTTAGTATCGAAGATTGGGAACATAACACGGTTGCGGAAGAAAGCATATTTACGATGTCTACCTTCATCGAAGGTGTCTTTTTGTAAGCCACACTCTACTGCTTTGGCATACTCATCAGCATTCTTCACGAGCTCCTTTTCTACATAATCATAAGAGTCAGGAGCAAAGCCTAAACGAGCCTTGACGATGATTTCATCTGACAAACCACGCTTTTCTTTGAAATAAGCAATGGCCTCAGGATTTTGCTGCAGACAACGAGTGAAGTAAAAGGCAGCATCATCCATGATCTTGTAATAGCCTTTCTTACGGTCTTCTTTTTGAGGATCGTACTCGGCGTTCTTATCGTATTCGATATCAAGGCCAGCAAATCTTGCTAGCTCTTCAACGGCTTCAACAAATGAAGTGTTGTTGTACTTCATCACGAAGTCGATGGCATTACCATGCTCACCACAGCCAAAACAACGATAGGTTTGACGAGCTGGACTTACCATGAATGATGGAGTCTTCTCGTTATGGAAAGGGCAGCAGCACTTATAGTTGCCACCTGAAAGCTTAAGGCTACGGTACTGTTGAATTACTTTGACAATATCTAAGCGCGGAATCAGCTTGTTTCTAATAAAGTCCTTTGAAATTAAAGGCATGCCATGCTCCTTACAGACCAAAAGCTCTAAAGCCCCTACCACAAGAGTATAAAGCTACGCTTTGTATCCTATCGTTAAGCTGTTTGCAACTAGTAAGTAATATCTTTGCGAGCGGTTTGCAACTAGTAAGCAATATCTTTGCAAGCGGTTTGCAACTAGTAAGCAATATCTTTGTTAGCGGTGTGCAACTAGTAAGTAATATCTTTGCAAGCGGTTTACAACTAGTAAGCAATAGCTTAGCGAGCCGTTAGCCACATACTATACAGTAGCAAAGCACTAACACTACAAAAAGTGGGATCAAAAAACTAAACGCTGATAAATAAGCGATTCTCCATGCAACTGCGCTTTCCTACACTATAAGAACTTGCAGAAAATAGCCGACTCAACACTCTATAACAGAGCTCTTGCGTTACTACAAGCACTCTTATTTGTGTGAAATATGGCGCTATAGATGAAAATCTCTTTGTCGCTAATTTGAGTTATGTTCTTAATTGCATCAGATATCCCGTATTCATAGCTAGATGACGTGATATGATTAGCTTTTTCTCTTTTTACCTACAATTTCAGTCTTACTGGCAATAAGCTCAGATATGATTGACATTGTAGATATCATTGGTTGGCACTTTCGATAGCCAAGGCGTGCTCTTGAGCATGCAAGCTTGCTTTATTACTTAACAGGGATCAGACATGGCCACTTACTGCATAGGCGACATCCATGGTTGTTGCGATGAGTTTTTAAAGATGCTCGATCTCATCAAGTTTGATGATAAGAGCGATGAATTGCTTTTAACCGGCGATCTCATTGGTCGTGGCCCTTATCCTGTTGAGACCATGAGAGAGATTATGTCTTTAGGCAAGTGCGTTAAAACCGTACTTGGCAATCATGACATAAACTTCCTCGCCCTGCACTACGGCATTGTTAAAGCTCGCCCAAAAGATAATCTTGAGGTGATGCTTAACTCCCCACTGCGCGAGACTATCGTTAACTACTTTTTAAAGACTCCGCTTTTGTACATACACAAGCAAAAGCCTTTAGTCATGGCTCATGCTGGCATTTACCCTCTGTGGTCAATTAAAACAGCCAAAAAAGAAGCTAAAGCCGTTGAGAAGGTATTTGCTAACCCACTGCAGCGCATTGTTCTCTTGCGCAATATGTACAATGAGGCTCCTTTAACCTACAGTGCAGCTAATGACGGCATCTTACGCTGGCGCTTTGCCATTAATACCTTTACTAGAATGCGTCTGTGCTATTTCGACGGCTCAATGGACTATAAAAATAATGCTGTAAGCCCTGAAGAAGTTGCTAAAGACGGTCTTGCCCCATGGTTCTCTTTAAGCGCTCCGCTGCTCTTTAAGAAAAAGCAGTACAAGCTTGTATTTGGACACTGGGCAGCGCTAAATGGCAACTGTCATGAGCCACACATTAGAGCATTAGACACTGGCTGTGTCTGGGGTGATCGTCTGTGCGCCTGGCGCTATGAAGATGACACCTTCTTCTACGTCAAATCCACTGGCTACGCTGACATCTAAAAGAGCAGTCTAATTCAAGCTTATTTGCTTGGGCAGCTGTGCGCTTATGGGCCACAGATAAGCTAATGAGCTCTGCAAGCCATAGCTAAATGGCTGTAAGCGTGGGCTTGGTATATGGTTTGGGCAAAAAATTAAGGCCGCAGATGCGGCCCTGATTTTTATGTGATGTAAGCTAATGCAAGAGGGACAATTAGCCCATACGATTGATGTTCTCGTAAGTTAAGAAGCGATAAGACAGACCTAAATGCTCTTCACCCTCTGGGATTAAAGCGCCATTCTCATCGACTACTACAGCATCAGAATCAAGCTCAGGAATCTCCTGAGCAAAGCCTGAAGGCTGTTCGGCCTTACACAAAAAGTAGGCGCGGCTGCCAGCAATCTTTGGCTCGGATGAGGCTAAACGGAAGATGCCTAGCATCTTAAAGTCTGGGAAGAATGTGTCAGCATGTGGGAAAGATGCACGAATCTCAGTGAGCACTAAAATATCGATTTGCTCTAAAGCCTCATCAAAGACTTCAGCTCCGCCAATAAACACGATCTTGTCGTAAACGATAACGTTAGCATCGCTCACCCCATCGCGCTTTAAGGCCTCTTTTGCGGCTGCCACATCTGATGCTAAAGCAATAGCTTCTTTGATGCTGCCTACAGTCTCAATATCCTTACGTTCAGCTAAAGCTTTTGATGAGGTAATCACGATATTGCGACGGTTTGGCAGTGGCTTACCAATGGATTCAAAGGTACGGCGGCCCATGATGACACAGCTATCATAGGTCTGTGCTTTAAAGTGCTTGAGGTCTGCAGGTAAGTACCATGGCATAGTACCTCTCTCACCAATAGCGCGATCAAGGCCAGTAGCAACCACCATTGATAGCACGCATTTTTCAGCCGGGATATAACGATTAGCAGGAACTGGAGTAGTAGCTACCTCAGGTGCAATCTCAGCATTACCGGTTGATTCGGACATAACAACTCCGTGTTTTAATATCTTTGCTCTATAAGGCCTACATAAGCTTTTCGCTTACGTGTCTACAGAGTCTTTAGCGCAGTACCACTACACTCCATAATTGGCATGAGTAAGCCCATAAGTTACAGGCTTTTTGTTGTGATTATTGCAAAGGGACTGCTTATAAAAAAATTAAGCCTTAGTGTAAAACTAAGGCTTTTGCAAAAGGGGCTATGAGGCTTAATTAATCAACAGTCTCATGCCCAACTTATAGTTAATTATTTTTGGTAGACAACCTCGACGCCATCATCGTCATCATCGAAGAAATCGTCAAAGTCATCATCATCGCCATCAAGGGATGCACCGTTAACTGGATCCTTAAGATGCTTAGCACCCTCAGTCCAAACGAAGTCATCAGCCTTGTTCTTGTCCTTGTTCTCTTCTGCTTCGATCTCAGCTCGCTTAACAGTGTCAACGAGCTCTTGAAGAGCATAAGTAAGATCGTTAGTGTGCTGCTTTTGCAGGGCAGAGATAACAAAAGTACGCTCTGGCTTAGTTTCTAAAGCATCAGAAATCTTCTTGAGCATTTCTTGGGCTTCTTCTTCGCCGCCCTCGAGCAGATCTACCTTATTAAGTACTAACCAGCGTGGCTTTTCGTATAAGTCGTGAGCGTATTCTTTTAGCTCTTTTTCAATTACGCAAGCGTTCTCAACTGGATCGGACTCATCAGCTGGCTTTGCATCAACTAAGTGTAACAGTACACGGCAACGCTCAAGGTGACGTAAGAAACGGTGACCTAAGCCTGCGCCTTGAGCAGCGCCTTCGATAAGACCAGGAACGTCAGCAATTACAAAGCTCTCGCCATCACCAGTCTTAACTACACCTAAGTTTGGTACTAAGGTAGTAAATGGATAGTCGGCTACCTTTGGACGTGCTGCAGATACAGAACGGATAAAGGTAGACTTACCTGCATTTGGTAAACCTAACAGACCTACGTCAGCAACTAAGAGCAATTCAAGCTCTAAAATACGTCTCTCACCAGGAGTACCATTAGTCTTCTGACGTGGGGCACGGTTAGTTGAGCTCTTAAAGTGAGTGTTACCAAAACCACGACGGCCACCCTTAGCCACACGCAGCATCTCACCTTCAGTACGTAAATCACCGATAACTTCACCAGTTTCCTTATCGGTAATACGAGTACCTACTGGCACCTTAAGCACGATATCAGCACCACGAGCACCAGTACAGTCAGAGGACATACCATTCTGACCACGCTCTGCCTTATAGAACTTGGTGAACTTGTAATCAACTAAAGTGTTCAGGTTAGTGTCGGCGAGCATGTAGACGTTGCCACCATCACCGCCATCACCACCATCAGGGCCACCTTTAGGAATATATTTTTCACGGCGGAAACTAACGACACCGTTACCGCCATCGCCTGCTTCAACGCGAATTGTAGCTTCATCAACGAACTTCATAAGTATTCCTCTGTGATTGCATTATGCAGATCGGCTAGCAAGGGATTAAGTGACAAACTTTTAGTTTAGCACTGTAAGTGATACTACAGACTGACTATAAAGTTCAGTAATAGAAATATAATCCGAAACTAGCTGAGAAACAGCGGCAACCTGACCTAAAACACTTTAACCCAAGCTTATCTATGTCCACTAAGAAAAATAACTGACGCTCAATGCGATAAAAAAGTTATCTTTTAACTAGCTATCGAGCACGTATCTTCGTCTCGATTGCATCCATTGCTATAAAACCAAGGAGGGATATTATTCACGCTATAGCGTGATAAGAACCATATGGACAGTAAGATGGGTAAACTAAACGATCCTATAAAATACGTACGTCATAGCATCTTCTAGACGTACTTGATGCTTGTTTAGCACGGGATCTAGACTAATCTATTGCTTATGCTGCGCTAGTTAATACTTGCACTAGCCATAACAGCATTCTCAAACAGGAGAGGTACATAAAACATCGCTTATGTACATACAGTGAGGTTGTGTGTTGAGGCTTTGACCTTAATGTCTTGTAGTTGCCTTTGACAGCCCTTGTAACTAAGGGCTTTGTAGAGGGTTTAAAAAACTTAACCCTATACGAAAAAGGCCTGCATCACCACGCTTAGGTGAGGCAGGCCTTTTTCAGTTTCACTCTAGCAAACTGCCATTGCACTTGCTAGCAGTCAAAGCTAAAAACTAAGCAGCGTCTTCAGCGATGATCTGAACGAACTTACGGCCCTTAGGACCACGAGTTACGAATGAAACCTTACCAGTCTTCTTAGCAAATAAGGTGTCGTCCTTGCCGATACCTACGTTTGCACCTGGGTGGAAGTGAGTGCCGCGCTGACGAACAATGATTGAACCTGCGCTTACTAACTCACCAGCATAACGCTTAACGCCTAAGCGTTGGGCCTGGGAATCGCGACCGTTGCGAACGGAACCGCCGGCTTTCTTGTGTGCCATTGATCCTATCTCCTAACCGGCAATACCGGTAATCTGAATTTCGGTGAACCACTGACGGTGGCCGGTGACCTTCTGGTGATGCTTACGACGACGGAACTTAACAATCTTAACCTTCTCGCCAGCAACCTCGCCTAATACAGTGGCGGTAACCTTAGCACCGTCAATGTAAGGAGTACCAACCTTTACGTTGGTGCCGTCAGAGATTAAAAGAACCTTGTCTAACTCTACAGTAGAGCCCTGCTCTTTATTGAGGAGCTCAACGCGGAGCTTTTCACCCTCAACAACTTTGTGCTGCTTGCCACCGCAAAAAATAACTGCGTACATGCTCAAACTCCGTTTGAACGCAGGAGTTTGTGCTCCCGCTCAAAACTATTCATCAATGTCCGTGCAAGATCATCCGTACGTAAAGCCAACGGATGGCAACCCAAGCGAAACACTCTCAGGATAAACCTGTAAAAGAGGCTTGACGCTGGCTTTCGATGAAACTTAGTGCAGATAAATCATGCTGTAACGTCATAAACAGTACGTTACTCTAAGCCATCTAGCCTTTCAGACCGAAAGCTTGACTCGCAGGGAGTTAACACTTGCCGGATCAATC
Organism: Anaerobiospirillum succiniciproducens DSM 6400; assembly: GCF_000482845.1. Taxonomy (GTDB): domain Bacteria; phylum Pseudomonadota; class Gammaproteobacteria; order Enterobacterales; family Succinivibrionaceae; genus Anaerobiospirillum; species Anaerobiospirillum succiniciproducens. The sequence continues at coordinate 33,438 of NZ_AXWV01000036.1, read as the reverse complement.
GAACATACCAAAATTTTCATTGAGGTATTGCCACGTTTGCTGCAGCTTAAAACTGCTTCTTCGTGGACTAAGGTATACGTAAAACTTACGTTTACCTAGGGCTGTTCTAACCCTACATTGCACTTTAAGCGCTAAGAGTAAGCTTAGCATCAGTGTGCTCTGATATTTGTGAGCGCATATTTTACACACTCAAGGCTTTGAAAGTCAATCAAGTGAACTTTCAAAACCGCAAAATTATAGCATAGCTTTGCGCTTGTTGTACCAATGATCTTTCACAATCTATAAAATTTCTGCCAAGCTCAATGTCTTAAAACTCTCAGACCGTAAGCGCGATCTTACTTACACATTGCGCCTATGATCCTATGTCGCATAGGCTTACTAGGTGATCTCTACATAGGATAAGCACCTTATATTTGCCAGAGCTCATACTAAAAATCACATAATGCCCATCAGGACTTTGTCTCTAACAAAAAGATCATAGCTTTAAGCCATCTGATGTCTTTAAAACCAAATGATGTTACTTATGAATCACTTCTAAGCATGAGTATCGTCACAAACTTTGGCTAAAGAATGCTAAAAAGTTGCACCTAAAAGGCTCAAGAAATACCACTCTCTTAAACGATCTTAAGAGCGCTTACTTTCAACAAATCACGCCCTAGGCCATATCTGAGCGCCGATTGAGGAGTCTCCTTTTAAGAGTTAATGCACCTAGTATTAAAAAAATAGCATGACGAAGCCCTCGCATTAGAAATGTGAACATCTATTAGATCTATACTTTGATGCTAAAATATCGGAGCCTCAATAATTGTCAGGCTCATAAGTATCTACAATCTAATGTTTTGTCTTTTTTTTAAACTAGGCAAATCATGTGGTATGGTTGCACAGCTCAATTTTGATCTGAGGTTACTTACCTTACCTTGAGTAAGGTTAGGTATGGTGGCTATACATGGCCATGATCTCGCAGCTAATGACTGCGATTAAGTGTGCAAGCTTTCTCTTGACACTTATGAATACGCGCTTACATTTTCACACGAGCACATGCGCTCTTAAGCATGTACACATGAGCTAGCTTGATAAAAGCACTCAATAAACTCTTATGTACATAAGCTATTGCAGGTGTTCTATCGGATATGGCACAGAGCATTTTCAACTTATATTGAAGATGCCTAACGCAAGATCGCCACTAAGGCAGCAACTTTAAGATCTTATCTACTGTGTTTGAGTAGCTAAGATCTCATCTTGCATTAGATGCCATTGCTAAACCAAGGACTTTTTATGGTGGCGGATACTATTGCCAGCGAAACTTTGATCAACAAGAGTCTTGAAAGGGTTGAGGAGCTTTTGAGCGCAACTTACACCCAGCACCAGCTTGAAACAGCCGTGAATGCCATGTGTATGCACGTGATCAATGCTGGCGGCAAGCGCATACGTCCGCGCCTGGCTGTTATGAGTGCATTAGCTCTCCCTCATTACAATGAGGAGCTGCACTATGAGAAGATCTGCCACATCGCAGCTGCTTTTGAGATGCTGCATACAGCAACCTTAGTGCATGATGATGTTATTGATAAGGCATCCATGCGCCGTGGTCAGCCAACCTTAAATGACACCTCAGGTAACCATGCTGCAGTTTTAGCCGGTGACTACCTCTTTACTCGCTGCTTTGATCTGATTGCCTACCCTGAAGAGTTTGGTGTGATTAAAGCCTTAAACCGCACCTTAAGCGAGCTTGTAGTGGGTGAGCTCTATCAGCTTGAAAATGAGGGTAACTCAAACATCTCTTATGAGACCTACTATCGCACCATCTACGCTAAGACTGGTGTGCTCTTCGAGCTCTCTGCATCTGCCCCTGCCATCATCATTAAAGAAGATAGTGCACTTGAAGCTCCTTTACGTGAGTATGGTCGTCAGCTTGGCATCGCCTTCCAGATCAAGGACGACATGCTCGACTATAGCGCTGATGCTGAGGCCTTAGGTAAGGATCCAGGCACTGATTTAGCTGATGGTCGTATTACTCTGCCAGTACTGATTGCGCTCAACCGTAGCAATGAGCAAGAGCGTGAGCAGTTGCTTGAAGATATTAAAGAAGCTAACTTAGAAGCAGTTAAGGCTGCCATTGCACGTACTAATGCCATGCAAGAGTGTGAGCGTCAGTCTCAAGAGGCCTGTGATAAGGCTATCGCTTGCCTCGACGTGCTTGAAGATAGCCCATACAAGCAAGGTCTGATTGCTGTATGTAAGAAAGCTGTAGCCCGCAATAGCTAAAAGCTTGCAACTAATTCATACCCAAGGCATAGGCAAAGTACCTATGCCTTATAAAAAAACCAGCGTCATGCTGGTTTTTTTTTGCTTTTAACGCCTTGCTACTAGCTAAAGCTCAAAAAAAAGCGCTAGAAACTTAAGTCTCTAGCGCTTTTTTTATGACATAGGCATCTTAGCGTGCCTAATATCTTTTAGGCCATTGGGTCGATGAGCATAATGGTCTGCTCACGCTCTGGGCCAGTTGAAATGATGGCTACTGGAACACCAGCTAACTCCTCGAGACGACGAATGTACTTCTTAGCGTTCTCAGGGAGCTCTTCAAACTTGGTTACACCAACGGTAGACTCGCTCCAACCTGGCATAGTCTCGTAAACTGGAGTTACCTTAGCGTACTCATAAGCTGCTAATGGTGGCAGATCGCTTAAAGTGCCATCAGAGAGCTTGTACTTAGTGCAGATGCACAGCTCTTCCATACCGTCGAGAACGTCAATCTTCATTAAAGCAAGACCGCTTAATGAGTTGATGTCTACAGCACGACGCATTGCAACAGCATCATACCAACCTACACGACGTGGACGACCGGTAACAGCACCAAACTCAAAACCACGGGCACGGATATCCTCACCGATCTGATTATCAAGCTCAGTTGGGAATGGACCGCCACCTACACGAGTAGTGTAAGCCTTGCAGATACCTAAAACGTAATCGATGTGGCGAGGACCTGCACCTGAACCAGTGCAGCAACCGCCAGCAACAGTATTTGAAGAAGTTACGAATGGATAAGTACCGTAGTCGATATCCAGGAAAGTACCCTGAGCACCCTCAAAGAGTACCTTCTTGCCTGAAGCACGTGCATCAGCAAGGATTGCAGATACGTCAGCAACCATAGCAAGGATACGATCACGTACCTTCATGATGCCGTCCATAATGCTGTCAAAAGAAACTTCCTCAGCACCGAAGTAGTTCTTTAAAGCAAAGTTACGGTAGTCAAGCAGGTTTGCAAGCTTCTCTTTAAAAATCTCCATGTCATACAGATCGCCAATACGCAGACCACGACGAGCAATCTTATCCTCATAGCAAGGACCGATACCACGACCAGTAGTACCAATAGCGTTCTTACCACGCTTAAGCTCAGAGGCCTTGTCGATAGCAACGTGTACAGGGAGCAGTAAGGAAGAGGCAGCTGATAACTTAATACGCTGCTCAGCATCGGTAATACCAGATGCCTTTAACTCTTCGATCTCACCGAATAAAGCTTCAGGAGAAACAACCACGCCTGAACCAATTAAGCATAAGCTTGATGAGTGCAGAATGCCTGATGGAACAAGACGTACCACTACTTTCTTGTCACCTACTACTAAGGTATGGCCAGCGTTGTTACCGCCTTGGCTTCTAACCACGATATCAGCTGTAGTGGTTAACAGATCGGCGATCTTGCCCTTACCTTCGTCACCCCATTGGGTACCAAGCACTACTACATTGTTAGGCATGTTAATTCTCTCTTTGATTGCAGGGCAGTTAGCACCGACCCTCATCAGATGTTATAGCCCTTTTGAGGCTCAAAACACGTGCTAGATAAAGCCTTGCTGTAGTATCGTACAGTAATCTCAAGCACGCAAACGCTCTAATTTTAGCGTATTTTACGGACTTTGTCAGGATATTTCCCGATAAGATCCTAAAGTGACCTTATGCCCAAGGTGTGTGCAAACTCATACTAAGCGCATTCACATCTTAGTTCCACCCCACGTTAAGCCCCCCACAAAGCTAATCTATAGCTAGGCAATCGGCACTTTTACTGCTTATCTATAGCTAGGCTATGGGCACTGTTATATCTTAGCTACAGCCAAACTTTGGGCGAGCAAAAGCTAATTTTTGGGATGGACTGAGGACATCGAGTCTCGTTAGTGCCATAAAACAAAAACGGCATACTCGAGACTATCGGGTATGCCGTTTTTTAAAGCAAGGGTACTTGCCCTAGATGATGAATAATTTAGCGATTACTTGCCAAAGAATGGACTGTTCTTGCCCTTTGGATCCTGGAAGTAACGGAAGAACTCGCTATCAGGCTTGAGCACCATGACATCATTGCCTTGAGACATGGCTGCCTTATAGGCGTTCATACTACGCAGGAAGTCGAACAGCTCAGCATTCTGACTGTATGCATCAGCATAAATGCGAGTAGCCTCAGCATCGCCCGCACCCATGAGACGACGTGCCTCACGCTCTGCAGTTGCGATCTTCACAGTAACCTCACGATCAGCCTGAGCCTTAATTGCCTCAGCCTCACGACGGCCTTGTGAACGGTGGAGTTTGGCTACAGCATCACGCTCTGCACGCATACGCTGATAAATGGAGTTAGACACCTCAGGTGGCAGGTTAATCTGCTTGATACGTACGTCGACGATCTGAATACCTAACTCTACAGAGCTCTTGCCTAAGTCACGCAGAGCATTCTGCATAACTTGATCACGCTTAGAGCTAGAGATGAGGTTATCGATCTGAGCTTGTGCCTCTTCAACCTTATCAGAGCTTACCTTTAAGGTGTCATCACCGTCGGTCTGACCAACAGTAGTGCTTTGAGTGTTAGCCTGAACGTCTTTAGCATTGACGCTATCAAAAGAGTTCTCAAAATCACCGTATGAGCCAGCCTTTTCCTGACCTGACACGATCTCGTGAATGGTGAGACGACCAATCTGAGAACGCAGTGAGTTGTTAATACGGCGACGGAGCAGCTCTTCAGCTTGCATAATGTTACCGCCTGCAGTAGTCAGGTAGAAAGTTGAAGGATCAGAGATACGCCACTTTACGTATGAGTCAATAATAAGGTCCTTCTTCTCAGCAGTAACGAAACGATCTGCACGAGCTGATAAGGTTTGAATACGTGCATCAAGTACACGCACCTTATCAATGAAAGGAATCTTAAAGTGTAAGCCTGGCTGAGACACTGCAAGCTCAGCATCAGAGTTACGTAACACCTTACCAAATCGAGTAACGATACCTACATTACCCTCACTGATCACGAACACAGAGTTGAAAACAGTGAAGACTACGACCAGCAAGATTGCTAAAAGCAGATTTAATGATGAACTACGCATTATTATCTGCCTCCCTGAGAATAGCTGTAGCCAACTGGACGGTCACCGCTTCTACGAGTGGTAGTGCTGGTGCTCTTAGTGCTCGAGTTGTAGTAAGGAGTTGAGCTGGTGCTAGATGATAAAGGCAGAGCCTCTTGAACATTAGCAGGAGCAGGAGTAGAACCCTTCTTACCCTCAGGCATTGGCAGATAGAGAACTGGGCTTGAACCCTCAGGAGTATCTAAGATGATCTTGGATGACTTGCCTAAGACTTCTTGCATAGTCTCAAGGTAAATACGGGTACGAGTAATCTCTGGAGCAGCATTGTACTCAGGCAGCACAGCCTCGAAACGAGCAACCTCACCTTGTGCATCTAAAACAACACGTGAACGGTATGCTTCAGCCTGCTGACGAATACGTTGTACCTGACCTTCAGCACGTGGCAGAACTTCGTTAGCATAAGCCTCAGCTTCACGCTTGAAACGCTGTTCGTCTTCTTGTGCAGCAATAGCATCGTCAAAGGCTTCTTTAACCTCATCCGGAGCACGAGCTGGCAGGAAGTTTACGTCCACGATGGAAAGACCCATATTGTAAGGCTCAATTACTGAGATCAAAAGATCACGAGTATCCTGACGAACACGCTCACGACCAGAGGTAAGAATGTCATCCATCAGGGTGTGACCTACTACATAACGTAATGCTGAGTCAGTAGCTTCGGTAAGAGAATTATCTGGAGCTGTTACTGAGTATAAGTACTGGAATGGGTCAGAAATACGATACTGAACATCCATCTCTACAATAACAACGTTCTCATCCTCGGTAAGCATTGCACCTGAGGACTGAATGGAACGCACCTGTTCGATATCGACAGTAGTTACTTGGTCGATGCCAGGAATACGCCATTGCAGACCTGGTTCTACTACCTCGTAAAACTTACCAAAGCGCAGTACTACACCTCGCTCAGCTTCACGTACGGTGTAGAAGCCTGAGAAGATGAAGAAGCCTACCATGGCAATCAGCACGGCATAGATCATTGCTTTGGACGAACCTTTTGCATTAAAGCCACCGCCCTTTGAAGAGCCGCGCTTCTTTCCGCCAAACAATTTCTCAAATGACTTTAATGCGTCTGATAAGTTGTCAGAGCTTCCATTGTTACGACGACGATTCCAAGGATCGTCGTTGTTATTGTTAGACCCGTTATTAGGCTCACGATCACTGCTTTGAGGAGCGCGATCTTCTTTATTGCCCTCAGGACCTTGACCAGGAGGATTCCAACCCATGGTTGAATTGTTTTCTCTCATGCAACACCTATGGCTATATGCCTAAAAACCTTTGTACAAGATAAGGTTATCCCTTTAGAGCATGTAAAGGTTTTAGACAATAAGTCATTTCCTCTAATTGAAGACAAGGCACAGGCCTTATCAAACGATACACGACAGCTAAAGCTTTAAAAGCTTGTCTGCCTGTAACTAGGATTGAGACTTATTTAGCAACTAAATAAGCATTTACTCACTCAGATGCATAATAAGTCCATGTTCTACAGCCTCAACGTAAAGACACTTACACAATGTAGCTATCTTATAAGAGCAATAGAACCAAGAATTCTGTATACCCCTTGTACAAGGCGTACAAAGGAGCAATGGTAGATTGTAGCTTAAAATGCTTTGTAAAGACTTAGGTATTAAGCCTCAACAAAACTTAAACACCAATGCACTATGATAGATATAAAAGTCTAAAATAGCCATTTGTACGGTAAAAATCTATCATTTCTGTGAGATCGCTGCGCCTGTTATGTCAATTACAGGGCAAACCAACTTTTCTTATCCTCACGCTCAAGAGCGGCAAGCATATCAAGCACTAAGGACTTAAGACTTGTTATAGGACCATTAGGCAAGCATATCAAGCGCTAAGGACTTAAGCCTTGTTATAGGCCCTTTAGGCAATCTCACAACTAAGCTAATCAATATCGTCAAAATCAAAGACTTCTTCTTGCAGCCAAGGGATACCATCGCAGTTGAAAAGACACTCTTTAAGGCGACCTTTTGAGAGCTTATCGATACGCGAGGCATCAGATGGCTTTAAGGTGATCTTAACGTGCTCAGATCCTGTCTCATCGTAACCTAAGCTTTCAACAGCCTTAAGCTCACAAAGCATGGCCCTAAGCTTGCCATCTTGATAACCAAGCTTAAGCTCAAACTTGCATTGATCTAAGCTCAAGAGCTCCGATACTGCAGCAAGTAATTCATCTAAACCTGCACCAGTACGAGCTGATACGTTAACACGCACCGGCTTACCACTCTCATCGCGCACGATACCAGCGGCGACCTCTTCTTTAAGATCAGACTTATTGAAGACGAGCAGTGCAGGTACTTTATCTGCCTTAATCTGAGTGAGTACTGCATTCACCGCCTCGATATTATCTTCAATACGCTGATCGGCAATATCGATGATGTGCAGCAAAAGATCAGACTGAATGGTCTCTTCTAAAGTTGCTCGGAATGCTGCAACTAACTCGTGAGGCAAGTGACGGATAAAACCTACAGTATCTGCAAATACAACCTTACCTACAGTTGGCAAAACCATGTTTCTTAAGGTCGGATCCAAGGTAGCAAAGAGCTGATCTGCAGCGTAAACCTCTGATCTAGTCAAACGGTTGAATAAGGTAGACTTGCCGGCGTTGGTATAGCCCACAAATGAAACCACAGGAACTGCATTTTTCTTGCGCTCCTGACGGTTTTGCTCACGACGACGCGCTACTACCTCAAGATCTTCTTTAATGGCAGAAATTCGCTCACGCAAGGCACGACGGTCAAGCTCAATCTGAGTTTCACCAGGGCCACCACGTAAACCAAAACCACCTTTCTGTCTTTCAAGGTGGGTCCAGCCTCTAACTAAGCGGGCCTGCTCATAACGTAGCTGCGCTAACTCAACTTGCAGCTTACCTTCATAGGTACGTGCTCGCATAGCGAAAATCACTAAGATCAACGCAATACGATCCATCACACGTACACCAATCTCTTTTTCTAGATTACGCTCTTGTGCTGGAGTTAATGGACTATTAAAGACGACTACTTTGGCATCGTGAGCACGCACTGCATCGGCGATCTCTTCTACCTTACCTGATCCTACATAGGTTCTTGGATCAATAGCATTACGTCTACAGACAACGGCGTCTTTAATATCACCACCAGCGGACTCAGCGAGGCGATGTAATTCTTCTAAATCCTCTTGATTCTTTGCCTGTGGCAACTCCACATGCACTAAAACCGAGGCTCCTAACGGCTCAAACTCAACTTCTGCCATTCTCTAAGCATTTCCTTCTTGCACACTAGCAAGTTATGTAATTCTGTGTATGCACTATTAAAAGCGAGCTTGCTTTTACATAAGTCCTAATACGCCTACACCAAGCGGTAGCGTTCAAAGGATGGCTCGTTATCAATCAGACTTATAAAGTGCGCTGCCTTATTAGCATCTTCAATATCGATACGGAAACGGACAACCTTATCAGATGCGACGTTATCTTTGAGGCCACCACGTAACCAAGTCATTTGATGCTTAGCTAAACGAGCTGTAGCAATGACACTAAGCTCAATCATCTCATCTAAGCTCACCTCGCCACGTAAATACATCATGGCCTGGCGATAACCCACCGACCTCATAGATGGCATATCATCACTTAGATCAGTGCGCTCATAGAGCTTTTTAACCTCATCAATAAAGCCTTGCTCAATCATGATCTCAAAGCGCTTACGGATAAGAGCTCTAAGCTTGGTACGATCATCACCTTGTGGCAGCAAGACTGCTTCAAATCTAGTAAATGGACACTGATCTTTAGGCTCACTAAAAAATGAGCTCATCGCCTTACCAGTCATTAAGTAGACCTCTAAGGCACGGGCTACACGCTGCTTATCATTAGGAGCGAGCTTCTCATAAAGAGGAGGATCAACATCTTTTAACTGTTCGTGCACATATGGCCATCCATGTTCATCAGCCATGGCTTGTACTTTTACACGAATCTTTGGGTCGGTTTCTGGTAGTGGAGATAAGCCCTCAACTAGAGCTTTGTAGTACATCATAGTACCGCCGCAAATAACAGGCAGCCTATCGCGAGATCTAATCTCTTCAACCAGTCTGATGCAATCTTTTCTAAAATCGGCTGCACTATAGCTTTGTGCAGGATCGCAAATATCAATTAGATGATGAGGGCAAATGGACATCTCTTCTTTAGTAGGCTTAGCAGTACCAATATCCATTCCCTTGTAGATCAATGCCGAATCAAGTGAAATGATCTCAGTGCGGTACTTACGTGCTAGCTCTAAAGATAAAGCACTCTTTCCCGAAGCAGTTGGACCTAAAATCACTACCGCATCAAACATTGCTACACTCCCGCATCCTAAAAGTAACTGCCTCTATCTCCACCTTATCGGAGTCAAGATTAAAAGTTAACTTCACCTGCAAACACGTTTGAGCATTGCGCCCATTAGCTTCGTTGCTTTTCTCAAGCTAAAGCCATGGTCACTGCGCTCACGAAAACATGAATTATACAAGTATCTTGGCCCTATTCATACTAAAAGACACAGCCTATTCTTTTAGATAAAACATACGTTATGAGAGCATTTGACTAGCGATAGAGAAGAGATCCACCTCTTGAACCGATAAGTCCTTAGCACGCAAGATAAGTTGCTCGGCACTGCTAAGTTTTTCAGTTAGCTCTTTGGCGTCATATTCGGTATTGATGCTAATAGCTTTGCAACGCGACAGATTGTAGGCTAGCTGCTCTGGACATTGACCTTCTGACAAGATGGCATCAGTACCTGCGCTAATAAGCTGCAGCGCATTTAGTGCTACTAAAGCTAGATTAGAGCCAGAGATAAACTCAGGTATACCTAAGATATCGATGCAACCACGTGCCTGCGAGCTTTTAACTGAAAAACCACAGCGCAATGCTGCACAAAGTACATCCTGACGTTTAAAGGCCTTAACGATAATACTGTCGGTACGTATCGAAAACGGCATGGTTAACTCTTTGGTACGCACCTGATCTTTAGCAACATCTAATAAGTACTTATCCATGAGCAAATTAAAATAAAGCTCGGACAGTCTTACCATAAAGTAGCGCTGATCAGCCATAATCAAGGCAACGTCGGCAGCCACCAGATGCAAAAACTTAATATTAGACCTGCGATTTGCTAAGGATAGAGCACCTGAGTAATCAACATTGATCTTGTGAGTGTCTTCTGTTCCATCATTAAGCGCATCTAGCATGCTCGACACATTATCAATGGTCATACGCTCAAAGCGATTAGCCGCCTCAGCCTTTTCGTAAATGCTACGTCCTTTAAAGCCATTGCCAGACGCACCATACAAAGCACGTACCGCCGCAGACTGATCTGAATGGCCCTTAGCCTCACCACCACTTGGCAAATCTCTGTAAGACTCATCCGTGCTCTCAAGTTCATCTGCAGCAGAACTGTTTTGTGCACTATGCCCCTGCGCCTCAGCAGTACAAAGCTCCTGAGACTCACCTGACCCAAGAGCGCAGCTTTCATTGGCATCAGCATTATCTGCAGCTATATTAGCGGCTGTAACGTTAGCAACTGTGCCTATGTCCTCAGGCAACTTAGCGCTGATGGTCCCTTGAGAGCTCTGCTCTAATGAGTGAGCATCATGCTTTGATGCAAAAGAGCTTTGGCTTGTGGCGTGAAAGCTTGAGCTTGAGCTTGGGTTTGAGACGTGATCGCCTTGGTTTGATGCGCGAGAGCTTGGGTTTGAGACGTGATCGCCTTGGCTTGAAGCGCTTGCTCTGTGCTCTTGCTCGTTTATAAATTCTTCTTGTAGAGCAATAAGTGAGCTTATTGAGTCATCCTCTGCACCATCCTCAGTGATGAACATGCTCAGGTCATTATCAGACTTGCTCTTAGCCTCTTCATCTTGATAGCTGCGAGCCTTGCCAATGTTGGGCTCAACCTTAAGCATATTTGTTTTAAGTCCATAGCTTTTGGCTAAGGTATTTGAGGAAGCTGCCTCTTTAAATTCATCTTCACTCTCATCACTTGTCTGTGTATTTGGACTGAGGGTACCTTGCTGTTTCTTGAGCTTGGACTCTTTGAAAGCCTCAATAAAAGGAGCGGATACCTTTTGCGCCCCACGTATTGCCTCAAGCTCTCCAAGGCCAGTTCTAATGGCACCAAAATCAGCTAAACGACCGCACAAAGAGGCCTCTTCATCATAAGCATTACCCTGCGAATGCATAGGACGCTGCGTTCTTTCAAGATACGAGACAACCTCTTTAGCAAAGGCGCTGTTATCTTGAAGAGCAGTTGCTTGTTGTGCGCTTGATGAAAGATGAGTAAAGCCTTTAGTAGTAGTTTCGTCAGATGTTGCAGCTACTGATGCCTTAGTGTCGATGGAGGCATTGTGTACAGTAAGCTCTTCTTCATTGCCAAAATCATCCTCAAGCTCAAAAGAAGTCTGTGAGGCATTCTTGTCATTAAGACCTGAAGTTGCGAGCACTGCATAAATGTTATTGCGTATGCAGTCATGGATGAGATTGCTGTTATGAAAACGCACTTCATCCTTACGAGGATGCACGTTAACATCAACAATGTGAGGATCGCACTGCAAGAAGATCACACCACGCACACATGGCTTAACTTCTGAATTTCCCTGCAACACATTTAAGAAAGCCTCACGGATCGCGTGATTAACCGTACGATCAGCAATGCAACGTCCATTTAAGAACGTAAGGAGACGATCTGGCAAAGAGCGGTTGGCTGGTGGACGTAATAAAACACCGTGAATTTGTAACAGCTTACTATTGAGGCTGTCGCGCTCTAAGTCATCGCTGTTCTCATAATCGCTGCTATTGTGAAAAGGAACATAGCCGCCACTCTTTGAGGCCATGTAAGACTGATAATGGTTGTACTTACGGACAAAAGCCTCATCAGTATTATCAAAGCTCAACAAATTATGCTTAAACTCAGAGCCTAACAGTGCTGCAATGCGCTGCGCCATTTTAGCTCTACCATGGGCAGGAACACTAAAGACAGTTTTGCCATCGCTAATGAACTTAAACTCAGTATCGCAATTGACCAAAGCAATCTTGGTTATGAGCTCTTTGATGTGGTTAAACTCAGTCTTATCTGACTTTAAAAAACGACGGCGGGCAGGGGTGTTAAAGAAGAGCTCACGGACGATTACTGAGGTGCCTTGATTATGAATGGCAGGCTCAACCACCGGGTGTTGCTCAGCACCCTCAACATGAACTTGGAAGGCATGTTCTGCATCAGCAGTACGAGAGATTAAAGTAAGTCTTGAGACTGAGGCAATTGAGGCTAAAGCCTCACCTCTAAAGCCTAACGTTCTAATCGCACTGAGATCTTCTAAGGTTTCAATCTTAGAAGTAGCATGTGGTGCTAAGGCTAAAGGGAGTTCATCGGCAACAATACCCTTGCCATTATCAGTGACCTTGATGAGGGTTTTACCTGAAGAACGGATCTCTAGAGTGATCAAGCTAGCGCCAGCATCAACTGCATTTTCGAGCAGCTCTTTAACTACTGAGGCCGGACGCTCCACGACCTCGCCTGCTGCAATCTGATTGGCTAGCTGTACCGAAAGTCGCTTAATACCCATAGTTACCCCGCAAGAAAAGCCTTAAGTAAGTTCAAAATCGTACAGTTCTATGAGAGCTACGCTAACCTCATCTGTGCCACTTTCTAAGCTCGATGCTTGCCACTGCATGCCATCGATAAATACCTAGACTAATCCTAGCTAAAGAGCCATGCCTATGCCTATGTTAAGGCATCAAAGTAGGCTTTAGTTTACTGCAGCTTATGCATAGCACTTAGTAGCTTGCCACGCATATTAAAGGATTTAAGGTGACTATTTGTGAATGACGAGCTTCTGTCCGATACGAATGTTATTGTTGGTCAGGCGGTTGTGGGCCTTAAGGGCGGACATGGAGACATTGTACTTACGTGCAATCACTGATAAAGACTCGCCCTTTTGTACAGTATGTACCACTACCTTAGCTGAACCTGTACGAATAGCACTTTCGTAACGGCTCTTAATATTTTGAATCGTATACTTCTCATAGTAGGCAACAATACCTTGATAGATAGAGTATGCGATCTGCTTTTGGTAGTTAGGCTGATTGAGCTGAATTTCTTCATATGGATTAGATAAGAAGCCAGTTTCAATCAACAGTGATGGAATATCAGGAGACTTAAGCACAGCTAAAGAGGCGTGAATTGGAGTATTCTTATGCAGCTTAGTGAACTTACCGAGCTTATTTAAGATCTCTTGACCCATGTTATAACCCTCAGAACGGGTGTTGTCTGAGGACATGGATAAGATGGTGGCTGCAAGATAAGGGTTTTGCTTATCAGTAGAGGAAAGTACCTCACCTACACCGCTTAAGAGCTGACCCTTGTTGCCGCTTAAAACCTTGTTGTTTTCACGCTGAGCACGATTGTTAGAAAGCACCCAAACTGACGCACCACGAGCTGAGGAGCCAGAGGCTACAGAGTCGGCGTGAATGGAAATAAGAATATCGGCCTTATACGCACGAGCCACCTCAGAGCGCTTATCTAAGTCCACAAATACGTCTTTATTACGAATCAGACGACCTCTAAAACGTGGATTAGAGTTTACGTACTTCTCAAGCTGCATAGCGATAGCTAAGGTTACGTCTTTTTCACGTACACCACGCTTACCTAAAGCACCAGGGTCTTTACCACCATGGCCAGCATCAATTGCAATGATGTATGGATTGGCTGAAGGTAGAGCGATCTGAGTTGGAGGTGGTGGAGCTTGAGTATCAAGCACCACTTCTTCCACCTTGCTAGGCTTCTTTTGGGCTGTTTGATTGTGCTTGTTCTTCTCAGCTGCTGCCTGTTGCGCGGCTTGTTGGGCATTAATCTGCTCCACACGGTCATGGTATTCCTTGACCTGAGCTGGAGTCATAGTTCTAATGCCGTCAGATCCAACCGAAGATAAAGAGTTTAATAAAGCGTTTTCTGCCTCATCTGCCTCTTTAACGGTAATAACCTTTACAGGAGGAGTACCTGCACCTTGGCCAGTACCAGCAAGCTTCTCTGCTGCTGTTTGGCTTAAAACCTTAACATCTTCTTTTGAAGATGGTTGACGCTCATTTGCAGTATGAGGGAAATCGATTACTAAACGATAGTTGCGACCATCCATAGGATCAAGCACAAAGATATTGGGAGTGCCTGCACCCTTGAGGCTGAAGATATAGCGAACATCATCGCCACTTAAGTTCTTTTGAAAGCCTTTGATAACTGAGCGATTATCTACTGCAAGCTTGTCAGTTGCAGTTTTGTAGTTTGAAACATCATTAAGACGAATGATGAATTGATTGCCATTTTCTGCAATGGCAGTGGAATAAACAGGCTTGTAATCAAGGTCGAGCACTACACGTGTTTTGTCAGAGTTTGAAAATGCTCTGACGCGCATAATGTTGTCGGCCTGTGCTATAGAAATACTTCCTACAGACAGCCACATCAATGCAAACAATAACAAAGCACGCTTGAATGCCGAAACCATGAGCAAAACCCTTAGTTAGGAGTGCAATGCTGCCTGAGCAGCATAACTATTTGTACATTCAATACTGAACTAAAAGGCTAGTCTTGAGCTTTAAGTGCAAAACTACTCAAATAACCTAGCATCCATGCACAGCTTATAACAGAGCTTGAAGATACATCTTATCAGCGTGTCTTATATCAAGCTTTTGACATGCATAAGCGCCCGCTCATAAACAGTTACAAGACACGAGTGGGCCTAAAACATTGAATGTAAAGATAGCTCGAACGCGCCTTAAACTGACACTACTTGAGCGCCTGGGCGTTCGCATCACAAGAAAACAAGATTAGAGTGTCTAATTTTAAGAGATTTGGTGGCGATTTGGGGGAACTTTTGCTCATTATTATGTAAAAATTTCCATATAAAGACGCTGATTAGCCCTTTTTTGGCCTAGATGCCACCCTAATTGCTCTTAATCAATGCACTGCTTGGCGCTCTTAGCGGCCACACATGCTACTTAACCATATGGCAGACAAGTACCATTAAGGTCCAGACATGGTGCTTAACCATGTAGCCGCAAAGTACCATTAAGGTCCACACATGGTGCTTAAGCATGTAGCCTAGAAGTACTATAGCTGGCCCATCAATAGAGCCTATCGCCACTGTAAAAATTAGCGACCTAATACGCTAATTAGACAATGCTAGATGAGGGTCTTAAGCTCATCTTCAGTAAAGAACTCAGAGGTAATCTTTAAGGTACGACCGTCTTCTTGATGGGTAAGAGATACGATTAAATCAGGCTTTGGCAAAATACCCTCGCCTCGATCTGGCCACTCAATCAAAATCACGGCATGTTTGGCAAAGTAGTCACGAATACCCATGAGCTCAAGCTCCTCTGGGTCAGCTAAACGATAGAGGTCAAAATGGAAGACCTCAGCGTCTACTCCATCCACCTTGTAGCTTTCAACGATGGTGTAGGTTGGTGACTTGACTGTACCCTCATAGCCCCAAGCGCGTAAAAAACCACGAGTTAAAGTAGTCTTACCTGCGCCCAAATCCCCCTCTAGATTGATACATAAAGCCCTGTTTTCAACCCTACCTAAAGTTTGGCTAAGCAAGGTAGCTAACTTGCTACCAAAGGCTACAGTTTCATCTTCGTTGGCTAATTGAGAGGTAACTTGATTGAGCATGTTGTCCTTGAGACCCTTTTGTAAACAAGATATAAACAGCCTTAGCTGTGCTCTTATCTTATCATTGCCACGACTTAGTGCGCATCTACACTGTAAATATGCTCATCTTTAGCAGTAAAACTTGCAACTTTTACATCTAAAGCACAGAAGATATGAGCGGATGGGAGGACTTATATTGCCTATCAAGGAGGTGATGCTGACGGCACGAATGCGCGTCAGCACATGGCCATGAAAGCCATCAATGGTCTAAAAGGACTGCAAGCTGCAGCTAATGAAAGGTGCAGCATGCGGTGTAACTTGCTCGTAGCTCTTAAATAGCAAGCGAGATTGTTGGCTAGGCGTTCGCTAGCTTTGTAACTTGCTTGCTGGCTAGGCGTGCACTAGCTTTGTAAATCGTTTGCTAGCTAGTCGGTAAATGCGAGGCTACTGCAGAAGGCGGTTGGCCAAGAGTAAAGAGGCGGTACGCTCGGCAATGTCAGTCATGCAATCGCCACCCTTTTGATTGGCAAGGCCTGGGCGCTTGTTAACTAAATAGCGAATGTATGGAAGCAAGTCGCTAGCTAGAGTACCGATGATGCCACTGTTTTCGCCTGATACAGTTCCAGCACGGCCGTGCACACATGCACCTGCTACAGTTGACTGCATTAAAGTTAAGCCTTGAGCACGTAAGGAGGCAATGATACCAGTAAGTAAATCACCCATGCCGCCAGAAGCCATTGCAGGTGAGCCCTCATGAACCACGATGATACTCTTGCCATCGCAAATTAAGGTGCCAGCGCCCTTGAGCAGAACTACACCACCACAGCGCTGCTGCAAAATATATACAGCATGGTAGCGGTCTTCATTAATCTTATCGTTGGTAGTAGCCAGTAAACGAGCTGCCTCACCTGGATGAGGAGTGAGCACCATGCGCTTAGAATAAGTCATGCCCTGTCTTGCCATAATAGTCAGAGCATCAGCATCAGCAATACATGGCTTGTTGGAGGCTGTTACTAAATCTAAGAGCTTTTCTGCGTTACTACCAGTACCTAAGCCTGGTCCAATAGCAATGGCGTCTGCCCAATCAATGGCCTCTTTAACTGCAGCATAATCTCTAAAGTTAACTGTCATTAACTCAGGGCGAGTTGCATGCAGCGAAATGATATTTTCCTCATCAGTTGCCACCTTGATAAGGCCAGCTCCGGTACGAGCTGCAGCTAAGCCACAGATATGGATAGCACCACCATAACCTTTATCGCCACCAATGATGAGTAAGCGTCCAGAATCACCCTTGTGTGAGGAGAGAGAACGCATTGGCAGATCGGCAATGATATCTTCATAAGTGGTTACGAATATTGGCAGATATGAGGCACCATCAGTATCGATAGCTGAATACTTACCATGGAAAGAATTAACATCGATACCTAAGTTAAACACCAAGATCTCGCCAACGTAATCAACGGCATCTCCAGTTACTAAACCTGGCTTGAGACCAAGCATACAAATGGTCTTATTGGCGTTGACACACTCGGTATAAACCTGGCCAGTATCAGCATTGATACCTGATGGGATATCTACAGAAATGATGTAAGCACGAGTGTTATTAATAAAGTCGATCCACTTGCCCATTTGGTCACGTGGAGGGCTTTCAAGACCAGTACCTAAAAGCGCATCAATTACGATATCTGGGCTGTAACCGCGCTCTGCCTCTTCATCAGGATCAGGCAGCTCAAACTCGGCCTTACCGCCAATCTTGCAGAAATAAGAATAAGCAATATAGGCCTCAGCATCTTGCTTAGGTACGCCTATAGCAAAGAGACGATATGGGATACGGCTTTTGTGTAGATATGCTGCCACAATGTATCCGTCACCGCCGTTGTTACCCTTACCAACTAAGACGTAGACCATCTTTGGATGCGTATTGACCGACAGCATCTGCTCAAAGACAGTTCTACCTGCTTTTTCCATAAGGTCATAGCAGTGTCCGTTGTTGTTTTGAGCATGGTCCTGCTCAATTAAACGGATCTCTTGTGTTGTAAACACTTGATGTGGTAAAGATGGCATGTAAGTAGTGCTCCTGACGATCTGCACAAGTTATTTTAACTTGGCAGCGAGTCAAACGGCATAAGCTCTAGCGGGGCTGATTTGAGTGTCTAATTACCCCATCCGTTTGGTTATTCTGCATACACAGTATGTCACAGATCTTGCCACAAATTACTAAGACGCACTTACAAAAATATAATCGCGGCATGACTTCCATGGCATGACCAATGAAATTTTAGCTTAAGTATCATCAGGCCATCATGACAACAAGTCATACGCTGTATGATTCTGTGATAGATCCATCAATAAATTTGATAATACGATCAGAAAGAGTGCTGTTATATCTAGGGATTTTAAGGCTTTCTTTAACAACATTGCACCAAATGTATGTGCACTTTCTTGCATCATGAACACAATTGCATTTGTGACTTTGTGCACGATTGATCTTAAGATGTAATGTATTTGGTCAGCCTAATACTATAATGACAATGCTCTAGCGAGAAGTGCAGTGTCCATCATATGACTAGCGACTAAGCACGCGCTTAAAGGCCGCGTTTTAAGCCAAAGCTATATGATCCTAACTGTTAACACTTTCCTCGCTCATAGCTCAGGCACTGTCTTGTTTAGAGTAGTTTGCAGGCAGTAATAGATTAACTGGTTGCTCATCGTAACTGTTCTTGCACCTTACTATGAGAATACCGCACTAAGGAGAAGGCTTATTCATGCTTATAGCATGCTTAAGCTTGCCAAACATATGGAAATATTAGGCATTGATATCGGCGGCAGCGGCATCAAGGGTGCTGTTGTAGAAACCACAACAGGTGAACTTGTTACCGAGCGCGTTCGCATTAAGACACCGCAACCATCAACTCCTGAGGCAGTGGCCGACACTATCAAAGAGCTTGTGGAAACTATCGGTTACCAAGGCCCAATGGCCTGCGGCTTCCCTGCACGTGTTATCAACGGAACTGTACTTACTGCAGCTAACATCGATAAGAGCTGGGTAAACGTGCATGTAGAGTCTTTGCTCAAAGAAAAACTCGGCAATGAAATCTTTGTAGCTAACGATGCTGACGTAGCAGGTATTGCTGAGATGACTTTCGGCGCTGGTTGTGGCGAAAAGGGTAAGGTGCTCATCGTTACCATCGGTACTGGTATCGGTACTGCCATGTTCTTCAATGGCGAACTGCTGCCTAACTTTGAAATGGGCCACATCATCCTCAATGGCGATGATGCTGAGCGTTACTGCTCAGATGCAGCTCGTGAAAAATTAGACCTCAAATGGAAAGAATGGGGTAAGCGCTTTAACGAGTACTTAAACCGTATCGACTTCTTAGTACAGCCTGACCTCTTTATCTTAGGCGGTGGCGCATCCAAGAAATTTGAGAAGTTTAAAGAACAACTTCACCTTGATAATGCTCGCGTTATCCCTGCAAAGACTCTCAACCTTGCTGGCATCATCGGTGCTGCAGTTTACTGTGAGCGTCGCTTAAACAACGAGGCTACTCACTAAGTTTAGTTTTTACCATTCCTATCAGCACAAAGCCCCAAGATCTTTTAGAGATCTTGGGGCTTGTTTTTTAGGTCAAGACATCACCTCAGCCTTAGGAGCAGCGCTGCGCCCGCAACCTTAGCCCTTGCCTTAGGCCTTAGCCTAATTCTGATCTCTTGCTTCGATCTTAGCCCATGCTTCAGTCTGAGCTCTTGCTTTCGATCTTAGCTCTTGCTTCGGTCTTGGCCCTAGTCCGTGCTCTGAGCTATTGGCGTGATGAGCTGGGGTGGCTTGCGCTATTAGACAGGTTCGATGGCCTCAATATTCATCTGCAAACGCTCATTGGCATAATAGCGATCTACGCCTAAGGTATAGATGACGCGCACCTTCATGTTGGCAGTTAAAGACTTCTCCTTGATATTGGCTCTGAACTTGATGCCATCAACAAAGCGATTAGATAAGGAGCGCAGTCGTAACTTTAAGTGACGGTTTGCCAAGATATTACTGTTCTCAATTAAGAAGATGCCATCAAAACGCGGCTCTTCAAAACTCTTACCCCAAGGACCAAAGAGTTCTAAGTCACGAGCAAACTCAACACACAAGTATGAGTCAGGTAAATCGCAGTCTGTAAACTCGCACACCTCAGAGTCAGCCTCTTCACGCACAGCAGCACAGGCTTCATCAAAGAGATATCTAAAGCGCTCAGCATCGCACTCACGAATAGTGGCACCGGCTGCTACAGCATGGCCGCCACAGGCAATGAAAATGTTTGGCTCACGCTCTTTGATGTAGGCAAAGACCTTCATCATATCGATACCAGGCACGGATCTAGCCGAGCCGACGATCTTACGCTGACCTACGGCTTCTTTTTGCTTAGACGCAGCCTCTACATTCTCAGCCTTATCGATGCTTGAGAGAATACCTGATGCGGCCGAACGAATGCGTGCTACCTCGGCAATACGCATACCATCGGCAAGTGCATTTGGATCTTTGTTTTCACTAAGTGTGCTGTCAGCATTATTAAAGCTTAGTGGCGCAGGAGTGATATTCAGCTCTCCAGATGGGACAGTCTGTGAACTTGCATTGAGCTCATCATTGTAATTGTCCACCGCACTCATCAGATTGATACCATCATCAACCTTAGCGCCCTCATCACAACCAAAGACCATGCTTGGCTTCTTGTAACGCTCTTTAATGCGATTGGCCACTAGACCTAAAATGCCAGTTAAGAAGGTTGGATCGTACAGCACGATACCGGCATTGTAGTCTTGCTTTTGCGCCGCCTCATCAAATGAGTCGTAAGCATCTTCAATATCCATGAGATCAGCAGAGTTTAACGCAGGATCTTCTGTTGCTTTTGCAGCCTGCTCTGAGGCTAAAGCATATTGCGCAAGGAGTGCATCACTAGAGGCATCTTTACCTTGTCCACTCTTAGAAGCTGCTATCTCTGCCTGATTACGTTGTTCTTTATACAGCTCCATAGCACGGCTAAGCATGACCTTCTCATGATCCATACGACGCTTATTGCACATATCGAGCTGTTTAGCGTAGATAAGTGCTGAATTATAGTCATCACTAAGCAAGGTCATGATGGCAGGATTTTGCGCAATCCTGATACGAGTTGCGGCATTAAAACGCGGGCACAGATCAAAAGAGATGGTCTTGATCTTTACTTTGGAGCAATCAATCTTCAAGTAATCAAGTAAGGCTAATAAACCTGGGCTACATTGACCCTTGTGAATACGCTTTAAACCAGCCTTAATCAAGCGACGATTGTTAGCATCAAAGGACATCACATCGCCAATCGTGCCTAAGGTAACTAAGTCCAAAAACTGGCTCATATTTGGCGCGGCTTTGGTGTCTTGATAGTAGCCCTCTTCAATTAACTTAGCACGAGTACCGATCATGACGTAGAAGAGCACGCCTACGCCGCACAAGTGCTTAGAGGCAAAAGTATCGCCCTTACGCTTATGATCTACTACCGCATCGGCCACTGGAATGTTTTCTTGTACCTCGTGGTGATCGGTTACTACTACCTTAATGCCTTGTTCTTTTGCATGAGCGACTGCATCAAATGCAGCAATACCGTTATCCACGGTAATAATGAGCTGTACCCCTGCTTTATGGGCGCGATCTACAACCGTCTTGTTAAGACCATAACCATCGTCATAGCGAGATGGCACATAGTAAGAAATCAATTGCTCTGGCAGACCAAAAGCCTTTAAGCAGCGTACGCCTAAAGCAGTACCAGTCATGCCATCAATATCATAGTCACCAGCAATCATGATGTGCTCACGATTGATGATGGACTGAGCGATGATATTGGCAGCCTTGTCTAAATCTAGCATGCTGTAAGGAGAAAGCATCTGCTTGAGGCTGTTATCAAGATCAGACGGCTCTTTAATACCTCGAGCGGCTAAGAGCTGACGCAAAATAGGATCTGCAATGAAGCTTAAGTGTGAATCATCAACTAATTTTCGTCTTACGATTTTCAATTAAGCCTCCTTAGCAAAGCTAAATGATTTAGAACACAAAACAGTGGCTCAAAGTACTTTGCCACCATCCTTAAATACCGCCACTAGGCTTATAAGCCAACTTAACGGATAACTAAGTCTCAACAAGACTTAGCCTATGAGCGTATCCACGCTCTAAAAAGCTACCGCTGCCTGAGGCTTTGCAAGCCTAAGGCTCAATGTAAGCAAGCGCCTTACGTTTGCTTAGCGCTTTCAAACTCTATGCGCTGCCCATGAATTGCTTTAGCCCGATGGCTTTAGCTTGATGGCTAAAGCTCCTTAGCTAGCTTTTTGAAGAAATCTAAAGCGCCCTTGATATCAAGGTGGGTATGCGCGTAGGTAATATATTTAAGATCGATTGGCAGATAGCAATTGTACTTTTCCCAATCGAGGTTCTTAACTTTCTTAAGCAGTTCCTTTGGGTCGATCTCGCCATTAAACAAGATGGACATAACTGCAGTTTTAAGATTATCGAGGCTAGCATAATCAAGCTCGATATGAGAGCCCACGCGGCTTGCGCCAATGGATGCCTTGTTGAGCATCAGCACGATGGTGTCTAACACGCGATCGCCCTTCCAAGGGAACAGCATGAGACCAGTTGGGCCAGTCACCATCACCTTTTTATCAAGACCGTAGTTAAAGAAATACTGCCTACCGCGCTCAAAGTTTTCTTTAGCTACTCTATCTAAGCAAGGTGGAGCCTCACCTGTAAGGTAAATACGATGCATCTCTTCGCGAATGGCATCATGTACCTGACCGCCGGCACCTTGAATAGGCAATCCAGAGGTCTTTTTCTTACTTGGCTTGACGCCAATAACGCGCTTTTGCTCATTAAAGTAAGTAACGCGCCATGCTTTTCCTGCAAACAAGAAGGTATCGTCCTCTTGTAGTGAGGTTAGCAGCGGAATACGACCAATGGTCTTACCATCGTGATCTACGCGGTATTCACGATTGTTATTAAACGATGCAAAGAACTCGTAATTAGAAACTAACGACTCACCCTCTAGTCCTAAGGTCAAAGTTCCATCTTGCATCTGCACAATCAGATCGTTTTCGCCTAAAGCGCGTAAGAGCTGAGCATACATTGCAGGAGTGGTCAGTGAGAATGGACCAGTCTTGCACAAGAGCTCATAAAGATTCTTTGCCGATACCGAGCCGTTAGAAGCGATCACTGACAGGGTCTGCTGAATCAGCGTTGAAAAAGCATATTCCTTTTGCAGTGGCGGCTCATACCAACGGCGCAGCAGTAAGTTTACGCTAGCGGCTGAAAGCACAGTATCTTCGCACAAAAGTGAGCTCATACGATTGATGATTGGTTCATTCTCTGGAATAAACAATCTTAAAACCGCACGGCCATCACGACGACCCGATCTACCTAAACGCTGACGCAATGACGCTACAGACGTTGGCGGTGCAAACTGAGCGATAGATTGTACATCGTTAATATCGATACCGAGCTCTAAAGTTGAGGTGCAAATTGCAGTTGTAGGCAAACGACCATCAATCAAACGATGCTCAAGGGTTTCACGTAACTCTTTAGATAGCGAGCCATGGTGTGGGAAAAACTCCTCAGGCACTCTATCGGCATGGCACAGCTCGCGTAAGTTATTTGCAAGTTGTTCTGTATCTGAACGTGAGTTGGTAAAGACTAAATTGTTTTTACCACGCAGCAATCTGTAGATGTCTTTAGCCACGCGATTGATGGCATCATCATGCATCAGCTGCGGTATTAACCTAGGCTCCTCTCCAGCAATATGCGGGATGTTATATCCCATGATCTTCACAGCTAAAGCTGAGGTCGTATGCTGATCAGAGGTAATGATCTGACAGTTTTTGTGAACGCTACCAGAACGCAGATACGAGGCAACTGAACCAATGTCATTTGAGAAGGTGGCTGAAATTGCGATACGTACAGGCACCTTACATATCAAGTTCTCAATACGATGTAACTGCGACTGCAGCTGATAGCCACGCTCTTTACCCATCAGGGCATGGAACTCATCGATAACGATGTAGCTTAGATCTTTAAATGCCTCTTTAAATACCGAGGTCTGATTGATGAGCAGCGACTCTAAAGACTCTGGAGTAATCAGCACGATGCCTGAAGGATTCTTTAACAGATTGCTCTTTTTATTAACGGCTACATCACCGTGCCATGGGGTGATCTTAATACCCAATGGCTCAGCCATATCAGTAAGACGTCGTACCTGATCGTTAATCAATGCCTTTAACGGGCTGATATACAGTACTGAGACGCCTTTGATCTTATTTTCATTTTGCTTAATGAAAGTAAGAACAGGCAAGAATGCAGCTTCAGTTTTACCTGCAGCTGTAGATGCTGAAATGATGACATCATCCTTATGCTCAAGCACAGGAATAATAGCTTGCTTCTGAATCGGGTGTAAGTCGCGCCATCTTTGCGCACCGATCCAGCGGCATACCAATGGATGCAGCAGCTGTAAATAATTGTCTGTCATCAATGACCTCCACCTTACAAGCTGTCAGATACTCGCACATGAGTGCAAGAGCTATATGACTACTCAAGACAAGCTTAATGCCTAAAGGTATTTGTAAGCGCCCGTACACACACTCAATGGTATGTGTCCCTTAAGTTATCGCTTGTCAGACTAACTTGAGGTTTAAACTTTTAGGCAGCTTTTAGATACGATCTGGCGCTGATATTATGAACCACAATCACTAATATGCAGCGCAATTGCTTATTTTTCCCAATCAGAGCCTCTAATGCTAGCTATATTTGCATGCCATAAGCTTGCAGAAGGGCAAGCTTGAGTGTCCTAAAATACAGGACAAAGGCCATGTACATTGCTTATACGCAACACTTTAGGCATCAATTATCTAAAGGCTAATACACAAAAAAAATACAGCGCTCTTTCTTTACAGCCAATGCTCAAAAGCAATCATTTGATGGGGCTGTATAAACGCAACAAACCCGCTCTGCACCGTGTACAGGCGGGTTCTATAGCTTGTGTAGATGATGATTGTTAGAGCTGGAATGTAGTTAGCTCGTCATCATCGTCATCTTGATCTTTGTTAGAGCTAAATGATGAGTATGAACCTAAGCTCTTATCACCGTCCTCATCATCAGAGTTATTGATGGTAACTAAGGATGGATCAGTCTCGCTATCAACACGGACATTCTCAATTAAAGACTGCCATTTGATCTCTGGATTCTGCTCAATAACAGACATCAGATCAACAAAAGCCTTAATGGTGTTACGTGGCGTTCTAAAGTAAGCCTCACCAATGTTATGAGAACAGTGCTTTAAGAATGCAGTTAACGCCTCATCTGGCAGGAGATACTTACTCTCATCGCCATTGGCAAAGACATTACGGATGTTGCTAAGCAGCACGAACAACTCTTCAGGTGAGAGGTTCTCAAGTCGCAGTACTGGACCATGATAATCCACTACATTGGCGATCTGAGCAAAAGTATTCTCCGCTAAACGAGAACGTAATGCCTCGTATGAGTATAAACCCTTTCTGGTATCGCAAAGAAAATCAGTGGTACCGCCAAGCATGAAACCAATGTTCTCAGTATTGCCCTGCAGACAGTCATTTAAGATACGCAGAATCTGCTCATAGTTAGCAGAACGAGCACGTGGTGATGGGAGCTTATAGAGGTTTACTAACTCATCTAGGTTAACCAATAAGCCCTTGTAACCAGCCTGACAGACAAAGCGTGCTAAAAGCTTGAGATGATCGTAAATTGAGCTATCAGTTACGATGGAACGGACGCCCAGCTCATTACGAGCCTCAGTCTTAGTGGCAAACTCGCCACGTAAGTAGCGAATTACAGCCTGCTTAAGATCATCATTGCCAGACTCAAAAGCCTTGTAATACTGTGCAATTACCTCAGCAAAGTCAAAGCCGCCAACTAACTCAGATAAAGATCTCAGCTTGTGCTTAATAACGGTTTCTACAGCCACACCCTGCTCTTCAGCAGCAGCGATCTGAGTAGTAATAAACTTCTCCACAACTGGAATCATGGCATTGCCATCAGGATGGGCACGGGTAGCCATATTACGCATCAGCTCTTGATATAAAGAGCGAGCCTGACCTGCAGCAGCATGGAGACGACGATCAGGTGATAAGTCTGCATTGACGACAACCATGCCTTTTTCTAAAGCCAGGTAACGTACTAATTGCAAGAAGAAGCTCTTACCAGCACCGAAATCACCGACTACGACCTTAAAACAGCTTCCACCAGAGCAGACTCTATCGAGCTCTTCGATCATCGCCTTTACTTCGTTTACTCGGCCTACCTGAATATGTTCAAGGCCAATACGAGGGGTAACACCGGCACGTAAAGACTGAATAATTGCGGAACGTTCACGAGGTCTAATTTTAGCCATTAGCTTAATCCTCAAGACTTATCGGGTCAGATGACAGCATGTAATCAATGATATGTTCAGATGCACACTGGACTTAAGAAAAGCCACCCAAAATTTGCGTGGATTAAACATTATAGCCCATTATTTCCATCTCAAATGCTTTATCTAACACTAGTGCACTAGAGTATCTTGCCTCATCTACAGCACTACACTGCATAAATATCAGATTTATTAGCGTGTTTTAGTCTAGTTTGGGATACATACTTATTGCATTTATTAGAGCACAAAGTCCTCAAGATGCGACTTTGCTCACGCAGCGCCCGCCCCTCTTCAGAGCTTTTTTTAAAATATGGGCCTGCAACTCATATCTTCTAGCAACACATCGTGGTGAGGCAGCATCTCCTCTTGCTAGAGGCAGCATCTACTCTTGCTAGAGTCAGCATCTAAAGATGCTAATCGCACACCTTCATAAAAATTGTGCTGCACATACGCATTGGCTTGCGCATACATTCAGCATCAAAGAGAGTGACATAGCCATACTTATCCATTGGAGATGACATCTGATACTGCTCTTTTAGTGCTAAAGGCAGATGCACAACATGATCTTCGCTAAGCGACAGTTCTTGATGATGAAGTTTGATCATGTACTTGATGACCTCCTCAACCATAGCCATATCCACATCATCATACGAGCCATCTTGAGAATTGCGCTTAGTAGACATCACGGTGAACAGCAGATCGTCAAATGGGAACAAAGGAATGTAACGCTCTGCAATGGCAGTATCTTGAAGATCATAGTTACCGTTAAACAGGCATAACAAACCGCCCACCTTAACCAAACTGTCTATGAGCATAAGAGAAGACTCAAACTCCTCAAAACTATAGATGGCCTTGCTGTGAAGCACATTCACGGTAGCAGGATGACGGCATAGAACTGTCATCACTGTCACTACATCAAACTTCCTTGTAGAGTCATTTTGATCTATGGCATGGAAGAACTCATCAGTAGTCTTAAAGTCCATATAGGCCTGCTTGCCATAGACTTCAACCTTATGCATACCACTAGCGTCATTGCTGCCAACACAGAGGTTGTCTCTCATTTGCAGCGCTCTGCAAATAGCATCAGGATTGATATCTACTCCCAGAATCTTAGAGCCGGGGAAATAAGTCACTAAATCGCAAGCCTCACGGCCACGAGAACAGCCAAAGCTTAAAACATTGGCATTGCTAAAATCGCTTTTTCCATACTGCTTGAATTGCTTAAAGCGTGCAAAGTAGCTTAAGAACATCCACTGTAATTGATAGCGGTTTGCCTCGGTAAAGTTAGACAGTTGCGCAGTATGCAGCTTATCTACTAAAGATACATTGGCACTATCTGCATCATGCTCATGATCTCCCTTAGTAAGGCTATGGTCTGTTAGGCCCTGATCGCCTTTATCAAAGGCTGCTTTTAAGGTCGTGATAAACTCGATCTTGCAATGGTAGTAAGCATCTAAACGCTGTTGCAGCTTAGTAACATCCCACTTACTCTTGAACCCATGTAGCGACTCACTCAAGCCGTTATCAATCAGTGTTTTAAGCGAGAGCTGACAGACAAAATCATCAATACCAAATGATCCTGAGGTTGCTTTCTTATAGCCGCCAACCGACAAGACAAGACGCATTAAACCCGCTCTCTTCAAGTGAGCATACTCATTTAAGAGCATCTCCCTTTCATCATCAGATGCAGGTACGTGATCCTTGCTTAATGCAAAATAGTTTAAGTCCGCCTCTAAAGCAGGATCAAAATCATTGCTAAGACCAAACACGGCCTTGCCAGCACTTAAAGCTAGCATTTGCTCATAGAAGCGATCAGAGATCAGAACATCAAAGTCCTCATGGATAAACTCATCGTAATCGCGTATCAACAGACACTGCTCGATAGGATCGCAATAGAGTTTAAACTCGCTTGATACGTCCTCACGTTGTGCATAAAAAGCGCTGATCTCATCTACAAAAGGATCGCCACCGTGCTTTAAAAAGAGATCGCGTTTAATGTTCTTATCGAGGCTAGCATTGATTCGATCGCACCACAGGCTACTTAACTGGGCATCTGAATAACGGTGCTGATTTACTGACTGTATTTCTTTAAACGCCTCGGCAAACACAAGATCTTTGCGGTCTTTTTCCATAGCAAAGAGATTACTTGCAAAGGCAGTAGCTGCAGCTCTATCGTCGCTTGCATTAAAGAAAGTATAGGCTGAGTCATTGAGCAAGAGCTTGATAGTACTATTTGGAAATACATCCATAACTTTGCAGATCAAGCGCGATGCTAGTGGAGATAGTTCAAATAGTGGGTGCTTAGTAAAGAGCTCTGATGAGATCACTACTATCGGAGCTCGGTTTAAAAAACTCGCCCTCTTAGAAAGATCATTATCCTTAGACACCATACGCGTGGTGTGAGCTTGCATATTGGAAAGATCATTATCCTTAGACACCATACGCATGGTGTTAGCTTGCATAGCGCCCGCACTAAAAGTTATTTGTGCACTTGCACTATCATCAGTCTGTGCATTTCCATGTGCAGAGTGATTGCTTGAGGCAGGAGCTACTGACTCATAAGACAAGATATGCTCGATTAAAGCACTAGTGCCTACCATGGCTCGTGCCGCTTCATAACTTCTAAAGTTCAAATAGCCATTATGCGCACTTAGGATGTGAGGCTCACAGTTCACTACACTGAGCTCTTTGAGCTTTGCAAAGAAAGCTTGAAGATCGTTTGCGCTTGCATAGACGCTCTCTTTATCATGATCTTCATTGAGCATGCAGATAGCTTGAGCTTGTGATAATACCTTGCACAAAGTGAAAGCTGCTGCCCTTAGCGAAAAGCTCTTAGCACCTGCAAAGTCAGCAGACATATGCTCATTATTTGAAGCTCTGCTCTTATCTAAGCTTTGGAGCAAGAACTCATCATTTAAAATGTCGTTAAGGAGCTCTTTTTTAACCTTAAAGTTGAAGATGAAGCTAGTTAACTTAGAGTTTGCCAATAGTAGTGAACAGAGCTCCTCATTGAATGCACTTTTGTAAGTGAACTCTCCGTGCATAAAATAGAAAATGGCATCAAAGTTCTGCTTTACAAAGTCTGCATTAAAAGCACCAAATTCAGGTAATGAGTAGAACTTAAAACTACTAAGGAAGCTGATATCATCGTCACTTATGCGCTGTGCAGATGGTTCTGAAAGTTCTGCTGCACTGTCACCTGTTAGACCAAAACGTATATCCAATGTATCTGCGGCATTAAAGAGCACATGCTCTGAGAGCATGGCAGGAAGACTCATAAAACGGTTATACCGTGGGCCATCACGATAATCCCTGAACAGCATCGGCTCATCATTAACCTTAAAGCCTGCTCTTGCGCATGAGTCTTCTTCAGTCACTGCAGCAAAGCTATCGCAGTTAAGTACTAGCACTCGACGCTTATCCATGATGGATCCTACCTTAAAAATTCAGCCGTACAAATAACAAAGCCCTGACAGATCTTAATCTATCAGGGCTCAATAAACATCAGTACTGTTGTAAATATGTCGAGAAGGACAACATGTACATACGTGTAGCGTTCGACAGCAGTGCTTGATTATTATGTAAGTGCTATGTGCTTACTTGCGGGTACCCACGATTAATACCCAGCCTTCTTTGACCTTGGTGTAATCGATAGTAAAGTCACGAGAGTAAGCCTCAATCACTTCATCTGCCTGGCTCTCAAGAATACCGGATAACGCAAGCTTACCTTGGCTTTGACATAAAGCAGCAATAGAAGGCTCAAGCTCAGCTAATGGGCCTGCAAGGATGTTAGCAACGACCACTGGGCACTGAGGAATATCCTTGTTGTTGCCATCAAATACTTTAAGGCGATCGGCAACATCATTACGCTGAGCATTATCCTTAGAAGCAATTAAAGCTTGTGGATCGATATCTACACCGTAGGCTTGAGAGGCACCAAGTTTTAAAGCAGCAATAGCTAAAATGCCAGAGCCACAGCCATAATCAAGAATGGTCTGATTGCTCATATCCTGCAGCGAATCTAAAAAGCCTAAGCATAAGAATGTGGTTGGGTGTGTACCAGTACCGAAAGCAAGACCAGGGTCTAACATTACAGTCACAGCATCTTTTTCTGGAACCTCACACCATGATGGGCAGATCCACAGCTTTTCACCGCACTTGATTGGCTTAAAGTTATCCATCCATGCTCTAACCCAATCTTTATCTTCAAGATCATGAGCTGCAATTGGATAGTTATCGCCGTAAGTGTGCTGCAAATAAGAAACTACAGGGTCAGTATCAGTGCCCTTTTCAAACAGACCAACTACCTGAGTATTTGGCCATACACGCTGCTCACCTGGCAGTGGTTCTAAGATAGGATCGTCTTTAGCGTCCTGGAAGGTTACGGATACAGCACCAAGGAAAAAGAGGATATCAGAGATCTCTTCAGCCTTATCGCCATTTGTGATTAAGGAAACCTCTTTCCAAGCCTGATTGTCGCTCATGCAATACCTCTTAATTATTCTAAAAACCGTTTATAAAGTTACGGCTATTCGTTAACTATAATCTACAGTCCCGTAAGAGCTGTAGACTTAAATTCATTAGGCTGATGGATTTTCCACTGCTCTAACCACTGTACCTTTGGCACGATTCATCTCTTCGGCACGTAATCCATATACAGGCGCACCACGAGAAGCAGAAGTCATGGCAGCACCTTCCATCCTAGCTTGTGCATTTTCAGAGATGCGATAAGCCTCATTATCTGACAATGAGCTAATTGGGAATGGAGTGCTCAGCGGAACTTCAATTTCTGACTGGCCATAAGGGTTTTCAATCAAACGACTAATGCGCTTGTAGATAGCACCACATTGATCGCCAATCTCGCACAGATACAGTTTATTGATGCGATCAACTAAGACCTTATCATTAACCAAGACCTTTAGCTCATGAATCGATACTGCCTCAGGGTTAACCACCTGCACGTACAACCATGAGCCGTCCTCTTCCACGTCAGCTACATTGCTAATACCACCAAGTACACGAATGTAACCTAATACTAAGAGCTCTGGTGAGTCATTAGCATTAATACTAAAGCCTGTACGTGAAGAGCGCATCTTGCGACGCAGCGAAAGCTTCTTTTCCCTGTTGATGAACATAGACAGAATTACTGTGAACATCGGGACAAAGACAGCAAAAGCCTCTAATACCACACCAGAACCTGACTCCTGATTTAAGAACATACGGGAACGAGATAGAGTGATATTAGGTAAATAGAGATTGTCTACAGTAGTGATGGCTGGTACCTGCAAGAAATAAGAGAGCGTAAAGCACAGCATTGCAGAGCCAAGCAAAATGCAAAATGATCCTGGGAAGAAGATGAGTAACATGAGCAAACTCAATGATACGCATGCGCCTATTGATCCAGTCATAATGCAAATTACCACCATCAAGGTTAAGAATAATCTGACATGACGTTTCGTGAAGAAGGAACGAATAAAGATTGTGGCTGGTAGCGAGAACAGATTGGTCAGAATTATCGTATTAACAAACGCGGTGACCATGCTATTGTGATATTGGCTAGTGATCAGCTCACCGACTAAATCATGGAAGCCGACTGACTGTAGCAACAGATAAATAGGCACATAAATAATCGATAAAAAGCTTTGGCCAAAGGTTTCATCTAGCGTATAGAGGATGAAGATATCGAGCTGTCTAATAACTACGTAGATAAAGATGAAAGTCGCGACAGGCAACATCACTACAAAGATAAAGCTGATGAAGATACGTCCTGTCTGATTAAGGAAGGGCTCATCTTTAGAGCTGCTAGAGTACGGTAACATTGCAAGCAGCGATGACACCGCAGTACAGACACAGATAATGGGATTTAATACGGCTGTAGAGTGGTTATCTGGAATAAAGATAACCGACGCTACATAGACTGCAGCTACCGAGCAAATCTGAAAGACACGATCGAAGGTAGGAACTAAAAACGCTACCGCTACGGCAAATAGTCCTGGGAAAAAGATCCGTACACTCAAAAGCAATACTTGCCTTAAGTCATCAGGCAAATTAGGAGTGTTTTGCGCGTTCAAAGACCAAGTACTTATCGCCATTAACATAAGCGGCAATAAGATTAAAAAGCTGCGCTGTTTATAAGAATATGATTGTAAGTGAGTCACTAGCTATCTTCCTACTCAAGCTCACTAAAACTAAGCCATAGTAGCTCAATGACTTGCTATAGCCACAGCGCACTGTTGCATTTAGCTGCACACTACGATGAACGAACACATCAGCACGGTTGATCTGTATGCAGATAATGACTTAATCATAGCCATTTGTGCAATCAGATAATCTCATCATTATAGCAAAAGCTGAAAATAGGCGGTGTTAACAAAAGAAAGGAGATAATGGCAGATACTGCATAAGCTTGAGCATACCTAAACAGCTGCCAAGGCAAGATAAGCACGAGCGTATTCAGCCTAGCTTACGTACGCTGCTGCAGCAAAGGAAAGATAAACGCTAGAGTAACTAAATAAGCCTAGCTTATTTACCCTGCAGCAAAGGCAAGATCAGAAAAGCCACAACTGCATAAGCTATAAGATTGTTTTTACAGTAGCCTAAAAGCGCAAAAGCCCCTGAGCTTTTGGCTCAGGGGCTTTTGCATTAGAAAATTAAGCCTGGCGATGACCTACTCTCGCACAATCGTACGTTGCACTACCATCGGCGTCACTGCATTTCACTTCTGTGTTCGGAATGGGGACAGGTGGGTCTGCAGCACTATGGTCGCCAAGCAAATCTGTATTTAAAAATCTATCAGCAAGCTGCAAGCGACATGTTGTCGCTTTGTTTAACTCTCTATTTAATGGAAACCTTGCCTTAAAACCTTTCGGGGTTGTATGGTCAAGCTTTCGGGTCATTAGTATTGGCTAGCTTCACACATCACTGCGCTTCCACATCCAACCTATCAACGTCGTAGTC
>NZ_AXWV01000035.1 GCF_000482845.1 Anaerobiospirillum succiniciproducens DSM 6400 | reverse complement strand
GGCACTTAGCAGTGAGGACATTATATGGACTTTGAGATCTCAGATGATGGTACGCTAATTCATTATTCAGGATCTGGCGGCGATGTGGTGATCCCTGAGGGCGTTAAGTTTATTGAGCGTGGCGTAGTTTTCAACAATGCAGATGAGATTACGTCCTTAACGCTGCCAAAGAGCTTCATTGGCCGTAAGTTTAAGATCTGCTATAAAAATGGCTTTATCTATAACGCCCAAGACAATAGCGTAAGTAACTGCTTTGTTAATACTAAGCTCAAAGAGAAAGAGGCTACTCACGAAAACCTCTACTCTTATTTGTACTTGCCTTTGCTTCGCCATTTAGAGCGATACATTGTTCATCCTCAAAATCCAGTCTATGAGAGCGTGGATGGCGTACTCTTTAGCAAATGCCGAAGGTTCGTCATAGACGTTCCATTCATGTACTACCCTCGAGCACTGACCTTGTTTGGTGGTTTTGAGAAAGTCCTACAAGCAGATAACGAAGTGAAAGAAGTAGAATCTGTTAGGTATATGGGAAGCTCACTAAGCACTGAGCAATTAGATGAGATAGCTAGGTTGTGCGGCATCGAAATGCATTTGTTTGCACCAAAAATAACGCACTGCGAGCTATGTAAGTTAAACGGTCGATGGGATAAAAGGAAAAAACGCATTACTGCGCTTATGCCTGAGTTGAGGGTGACTGAAGAGCTTGTTGATAATCTTGGTTTTGGGCTTGTAATAGGTTATTGCCACAATCGGCACATCTATAATGAGGAGCTTTCTAAGCAGTATATTGAGATGCTGCTTAAAAATGAGGTGGAGCTCTACGATTGGGGTGTACAAAACGCATCTGCAGCGGTAAAAAATTTTTACAAAAAAGAATGGGACAAAAAGAGGCTTCCTAAGATTGATATCTCAAATAGCTCAGGCTTAAGACAATATCTTTTTGAGGTTATCTTAAGAGGCAGTGTACAAGACCTTCAAGAGCTATTTGATAAGGATACCAAGGTTATTCGTGACCGTTTTAAAACTACTGAAGAATCCATCAGAGTTTTGGATTATGCCATAGCTTTAACCATACGCTATGGCGGTGTAGACAAGCTTCGTGTGCTCCTTGAAGCTGCAGATAAGGCGTACTGCAGTTGTAAGTCATTGCCGCTTCATCTTTATGACTATGGCTATGATCTATGGGTAACAGGAGAGCGCATTTTTAATCATGACCCAAATTATTCAGCGCTTGAGATTGCCTCATCTCATGAAGTTAGACATATGGCTCCACTTAATGAGTACGAGCGTTTAAAGTGCCTGATGCTTTTGTCAAAAAGAGGGATATTGAACATCAAATGCGATAGAGCAAGTAACTTGCTCTGCGCTCTAGCTTTGCTCTGTGGTGACTTTAAGATCGCTGAGTATATGCTTTCGCATGGAGCTAATTTACAAACATTGATAAGCGAAAACAAAGAGTATCTTGTAAAAATAGAATTCTATCATTGGATACATCACGCCACCATGCATTGTTTGCCAGGTGTTGTAAGACTCATTGAGCTATCTTCTACAGAGGAAAAGCGCTTCTCAATGCAATTGAAAGATATCAAATTGCTCATGCATAAGGGGCCTGATGAGTTTGCGAAGATCTTTAATCTCGTAGATGTGCAGGCAAAATATGTTGTTGAGTTATTTAAAGAAGCACTCTCGCGCTCATATCCTCAGGCTGTTCATGCAATCGCCACATCTAATCAGATTAGATCTAATACAACCCTGCGTAAGCTTCTAGATTTGGCTACAAAGTACAATGCACATGAAGCCACTGCTATTCTCCTTGAGAGGCAACAAGAGTTACAAAGTAAGGCACAAACAACCAAGACTAGCATAAGGTCATCATTAAGGTTGTAGCGGCACAAAAGTAGTTGTTTGCTATGATTTTGCTTAGATGGGACTCAGCAATATATTTGGCTGTAGACACTTATCAGCAAGGACATTCTATGGACTTTGAGATCTCAGATGATGGTACGCTAATTCGTTATTCAGGATCTGGCGGCGATGTGGTGATCCCTGAGGGCGTTAAGTTTATTGAGCGTTATTCAATCTTTGACAATGAGAATGAAATTACATCCTTAACGCTGCCTAAGAGCTTTATTGGCCGTAAGTTTGAGATCTGCTATAAAAATGGCTTTATCTATAACGCCCAAGACAATAGCGTAAGTAACTGCTTTGTTAATACTAAGCTCAAAGAGCAAGAGGCTACTCACGAAAACCTCTACTCTTATTTGTACTTGCCTCGGCTTAGAAATTTAGAGCAATACATTGTTCATCCTCAAAATCCAGTCTATGAGAGTGTTGATGGCGTGCTTTATAGCAAATGCCGAAGGTTCGTCATAGGCATACCAAAAAGATGCCCTCAAGTATTGAGCTTGCAAGATGGTTTTGAGAGGGTTCTAAAGGCATACGATTGCTCAGAGGAGGAAATGGAATTTGTTAATTATACGGGAACTTCAATAAGCACTGAGCAATTAGATGAGATAGCTAGGTTGTGCGGCAGCGAAATGCTGCTTTTTGCGCCAAATTTAACTCACTGCGATCTATGTAAGTTAAACGGTCGATGGGATAAAAGGAAAAAACGCATTACTGCGATAATGCCTGAGTTGAGGGTGACTCAAGAGCTTATTGATAGCCTTGGTTTTGGCCTTGTATTAGGCTTCTGCCAAAATAGTCAAATCTATAATAATGAGCCTGCTAAGCAGTATATTGATATGCTGTTTAAAAATGAGGTGGATCTCCACGATTGGGTAGAACCAAACGCATCTGCTGCGGTAGATGGATTTTACAAAGAGGAGTGGGCCCAAAAGAGGCTGCCCAAGATTGATATCTCAAATAGCTCAGGCTTAATACAATATCTTTTTGAGGTTATCTTAAAAGGCAGTGTACAAGACCTTCAAGAGCTGTTTGATAAGGATACCAAGGTTCTTCGTGACAGTTTTCAAACTACTAAAGAATCCATCGAAGTTTTAGATTATGCAATAGCATTAGCCATACGCTATGGCGGTGTAGACAAGCTCCGTGTGCTCTTAGAAGCTGCAGATAAGGAGTACTGCAGATGCAAGTCATTGCCGCTTCATCTTTATGACTATGGCTATGATCTATGGGTAACAGTAACAGGAGAGGGCATTTTTAATCTTGACAAAAATTATTCAGCGTTTGAGATTGCCTCATATAATGAAGTTAGAGATGTGGCTCCACTTATTGAGTACGAGCGTCTAAAGTGCCTGATGCTTTTGTCAAAAAGAGGGATATTGAACATCAAATGCGATAGAGCAAGTAACTTGCTATGTGCTATAGCTTTGCTCTGTGGTGAATTTATGATCGCTAAGTACATGCTTTCGCATGGAGCTAATTTACAAACATTCATAAGAGAATATAAAAAGTCTCTTGAACCAGTACAGTTCTATAATTTGATATATAACGCCATATTTAAGGGTATGCCCGGTCTTGGTCTTACCAAACTCATTGAGCTATCTTCAACAGAGGAAAAGCGCTTTGCAATGCCTGATGATTTACTTCAGCTGTTCCTCGGTTATAGGCCGAATGAGTTCGCTCAGATCTTCAATCTCGTAGAGGTGAAGACAAAACTTGTTGTTGAGTTGTTTGAAAACGCACTTGAGCATTCATTTTTTCAGGCCGTTCATGCAATCGCCACATCTAATCAGATTAGATCTAATAAAACCCTTAGTAAGCTAATAGATGTGGCTACAAAGCACAAGGCTCATGAAGTCACTGCGATTCTCCTCAATAGGAAGCAAGAGTTTCAAAGTAAGGCCAAAACCACCAAGACTAGCAGAAGGTCATCTTTAAGGTTGTAGCGGCACAAAAGTAGTTGTTTACCACGTATAATTGCAGTGCGATTATCTCATTTAGTTGCGCATGCATCATGCCTTGATGAGTTATATATTTCTCTTGACCGATTTTTTTACAGATGACTGGCATTTAGAACTAGGGACATAGTATGGACTTTGAGATCTCAGATGATGGTACGCTAATTCGTTATTCAGGCGCTGGTGGTGATGTGGTGCTCCCTGAAGGCGTTAAGTTTATCGAGATTTATTCAAGCTTTGACAATGAGGATGAAATTACATCCTTAACGCTGCCTAAGAGCTTCATTGGCCGTAAGTTTGAGATCTACAATAGAAATGGCTTTGTCTATAACGACAAAGACAATAGCGTGTCCAACTGCTTTGTTAATAAAAGACTTAAAGAGCAAGAGGCTAACCAAGAAAACCTCTACTCTTATTTGTACTTACCTAGACTTTACAAGCTAGAAAGATACATTGTGCATCCACAAAATCCTATCTATGAGAGTGTTGATGGCGTACTCTTTAGCAAATGCCGTAGGTTCGTCATAGGCATACCAAAAAGATGCCCTCAAGGATTGACCTTGCAAGATGGTTTTGAGAAGGTTTTAAAGGCATACGATAGCTCAGTGGAGGAAATGAAACTTGTTGAGTATATGGGAACTTCACTAAGCACTGAGCAATTAGATGAGATAGCTAGGTTGTGCGGCAGCGAAATGCAGCTGTTTGCGCCAAACTTAACGCACTGCGATCTATGTAAGTTAAACGGTCGATGGGATAAAAGGAAAAAACGCATTACTGCGATAATGCCTAAGCTGGGTGTGTCTAAAGAGCTTGTTGATAGTCTTGGCTTTGGTCTTGTATTAGGCTACTGCCAAAATCGTCAAATCTATAGTCAAGAGATTTGTGAGCAGTATATTGAGGTGATGCTCAGAAACGAGATGGAAATCTACAATTGGGCCATCTTAGAAAGATCTTCGCCAGTAATAATTTTTTACCAAGAAGAATGGAGACAAAAGAGGCTGCCTAAGATTGATATATCAAATAGCTCAGGCTTAAGACATTATCTTTTTGAAATTATTGTAAGAGGCAGTGTACAAGACCTTCAAGAGCTGTTTGATAAGGATACCAAGGTTCTTCGAGGAAGTTTTCAAACTAATGAAGAATACATTAGAGTTTTGGATTATGCCATAGCTTTAACCACACGCTATGGCGGTATTGAAAAGTTGCGCGTGCTCTTCGATGCAGCAGATAAAGAGTTTCGCAGATATAAGTCGTTGCCGATTAATCTTTGTTACTACAGCTATGATCTATGGGTAACAGGAGAGTTCATTTTCTATAGTGAACTAAATTTCTCAGCGCTAGCCATTTCCCCATCTCATGAAGTTAGAAGCATGAAACCAGTTTCGGAGAACGAGCGTTTGGAGTGTTTGAAGCTTCTGTCTAAAAGAGGGATATTTAACATCAAATGCGATAGAGCAAGTAACTTGCTCTGCTTTCTAGCTTTGCTCTGTGGTGATTTTAAGATCGCCGACTATATGATTTCTCATGGAGCCAACATGCAAACATTCATGAGAGAAGATAAAGAGTATCTTGAAGAAATACAATTCGACGATTGGCTATTATTCGGCATCTTTGAATGTCAGAAAGGAGTTGCCAAACTCATTGAGCTATCTTCTACTGAGGAAAGGCGCTTTGCAATGCCTGAGGATTTACTTCAGACGTTCCTCGGTAATGGGCAGAATGAGTTCGCTCAGATCTTCAATCTCGTAGAGGTGAAGACAAAACTTGTTATTGAGTTATTTGAAGACGCACTTGAGAATTCATATTCTCAGGCTGTTCATGCAATCGCCACATCTAATCAGATTAGATCAAAACAAACCCTGAGTAAGCTTCTAGATTTGGCCACAAAGTACAATGCACCTGAAGCCACAGCGATTCTCCTTGAGAGGCAAAAAGAGTTTCAAGGCAAGGCAAAAACGACCAAGACTAGCAGAAGGTCATCCTTAAGTTTGTAGTAGCGCAAAAGTAGTTGTTTGCTATCACGATGATTTTGCTTAGATGGGACTCAGCAATATATTTGGCTGTAGACACTTAGCAGTGAGGACATTCGATGGACTTTGAGATCTCAGATGATGGTACGCTAATTCGATATTCAGGCGCTGGCGGCGATGTGGTGATCCCTGAGGGCGTTAAGTTCATAGAGCGTGATGGGGTATTTGATCGTCAAGTTGAGATCACCACTTTATCTTTGCCTAGCACCTTGCTTGGACACAAGCATGATCCACTAAGCTCATGTCAAGCTCATGTGCTGAAAGTTAAAACCGGTGGCCAGGTTAAACTCAAGCTGTATAGCAAGGCAAACGCAGGAGGGCTTGGTAATTCTGATGCCATCTTTGAGTTTTTAGAGCTTGATTTGCCAAGTCTTGAAAACTACATCGTTGATGCAAATAATCCTGTATACATTGCCACTGATGGTGTGTTGATGGTCAAGGATAGATTTGTGCTCGATGTACCTAAGCAAAGTTCTCTGCCGTTTGAAATGGAGTGTAATTATCAAGAGTATATGGCTTTAGATGCGAGCTTACGTACTTTTGAGGGACCAGCTGTTTGGGTTAAGTTCCATCATAAGACTATATCGCTATTAGCATTAGAGCAGTTTATCAAGACTACTGTCTTGAAGTATAACTTGAGTAATCTCAAAGTCCTGTACTTTCCTGACGCCACTAAACTAGGCAAACTATCACAACGTACCACATGGCTGCCCAGGATACGATCGGTGATTGTTGCCCCAAAACTTAAGATCGATGATTCTGATAGCACTATCAATCACTTAGCTATTATGGGATATGGTTACAGGCCTGATCTTTATGCACAAGAGCTTGCTGTACGCTACCAAGAGTTAATGCAAGATTTTGAAGATAACTTGTATTTAGATGCAATTGATTATGGTATTCCATCTATTGCAAATGTATACAAGAGTCTTTGGGAACAACATGAAGTTTCAAAGCTGATACCTAATAGCGAAGAACAGGCCTGCAAGAGACTGATTGAAGCAGTGTTATACGGCAGTATGGATGATATCAGTCGCGTCCTTTCTTACAACTTCTCCTTCCTTGGCAAGTTCAAAGAAGATCGTGAGGACTACACCCATGGTGGTGTGGCAGCCTTAGCTGTAGCCTGTCGCTATGGTGGATACGACAAGATTAAGTTCCTGCTTGAGCATGAGAAGTTTAACTGTGCGCTAAATGAGATCAATCAAAGCCTCATCGATAGATTCAAAGACAAGATCTCTTTATGGCAGGTTATTGGCTTTGTAGCAGGCTTTGCTTGGCATGTATTCTTTTACATTAACGCTGATGGTGAAATACGCGATCTCAAGCCTATCAGCATTGATGAAAGATTTAAGTGCTTGGATCTCTTAGCGCATCGCTTCTATGAGCCAAATGATGCTCTAGGATGGATGTGCTTTTACGCTTGTCTCATGGGGCGTGAGGAGCTTGCTTGCAAACTAATTGAGCAAGTGAACTTTAAAGATTTTTACAAAAAGAATGCCGTTAAAACAGGATTGCTCGCCATTGAAGAGGGTATCAGAGACACGCTTGAGTTTAGTCCGCGCAATGTAGTGATCCTTGCCAAGGCATTCAAAGATCATGGCTGCAAGCTTCCGTTAACGCGTTTTTCTCAGGTTAGAAATCTGTATGATCATCCTGAGATCATCAGAGAACTGTTTGGGATCGCCAACGTTAATATCTCTCACATCATCAATCTTGTAGATCATGCCTGTTCTAACCATGCTAAAGAAGTGATTGAGGCAGTCTTTGAAAGTGGACGTCATTTTTCACCTCAAGCTATGCAGAGCTTTCTAAACAGTGCCACGGAGTGTGGTGATCCTGAGATCGTCTCTTTTATGCTTGATTATCAGTCACGCTATCGCAAGCAAGATGATGGATCATGGAGTCGACAAAGCCTAACTCTTTAGACCACACTCCTTTGGCGAGTCCAGCCTTTTGCAGACCACCTAGCTTTTGTGGATGGCTTCGCATTGGGGATTGTTTAGTATTTTGTAGACCAGTTAGCTTTTTGAGGATGGCTTCGTATCTGTGTGGAGCTTGTCTTTTGGTGATGCCTTTACATTCGGGAGTGTTTAGTCTTTTGGGAGTGATGGCTTTGCTTTAATGATGGCTGTGCTCTAATTTGGGGCTTATGGGCTCTTGAATGCTCTTAAGTTAGGTTTTATCTTGCGTGGCGGCGTTAATTTTTGTGACTTTCGCGGCGGCTTGGTGCATGTTTTGCCATTGCGTATTGTCTTTATGCTAGTATGCATTTTAGTCTGGATGTAATGTCGCCATAGTCTGTGTACTCTAGTGGCGAACTCTAGCTTTAGATAGGCTTGCAACTAGCATGAGGATGCTTTCCATGCTTGATGTGGGCAACGTTATCATTCGAATCTAAGGATGTATATATGTATCCTGAAGTGGTGCCTATAGACGGTAATATCGAGTTGATTCAAAACTCGGGTATTCAATTTGTCGATCTCGATATCTTGGTTGATTGGAAGACCAAAGATAATCTGAGCATGATTAAGGCTATTGAGAACGGTTATTTCATACGTCTTACTGCCTCAAAGGATGATCCTTTAGTACGACTTGTACCAAAGATCACCAATGAGGTCACTTATGTGGACCCTGTACATCAAAGAGCCGTTGACCTAACCTCAGTTTCACAGCAGGTATCACTTAAAGAATCATTAGAACTATACGATGGTGTATGGTTCCCAATTCCTTATCTGCCAAATCATATTGTTCCAGGCATGTATGGCCCAACTAACTGGGCGCGTGCGCGTATTGTTAAGGTCACAGATAATGCTGCCATTGAGCAGTACCTTAAGAGCAAAGGTCAGCTTGCATCCCATCGTCCAAATGCCGTCAAGTACACTGAAGATGACGATAGTGCTGCTCCAAATATCGTTGCAGCCGATGGAGCACAAGCTGCCACAGACAAGCTCTATGGTGGCGTTGCTCCTAAAGAACTCTTAAAAGAGAGCGAGAGCTATTACCGTATCGTTTTAGCTTTTGATACCCAGACTCAATCACAAGAAGATAACCTTGCCTATTTTGCTCCACTAGATCGCGATGTTGAGTCAGGCGAGCGTTTCAAGCTGGCCTTTACTGCAGATCGCTGCTCTGACTTTTTAAAGAGCTCCAATGGCTCCTTGCCTTGGGTACGTGAGTGGGCTGAGGCTGTCTTTAAAGATTTATACAAAGAGCGTATTAAGCCAAAGATCATTGATGAGGAAATTCAAGAGCTCATCATTCAAGAGCATTTACATGAGGCGCATTACCTCAACATGCTCGCATTCTTGGGCTTCTTAGTTGAGCCTAGTCCAGTGCACTTTGTCTCTAATGGTTTGTCTAGCGGCTCAAGCTCTAATCGTGCTGTCGATGTGTCCTTAATTTTGGATATTGGTAATGCACGTTCTTGCGGCATCATGGTTGAAGATCATCCAAACGTTACTCGCGGTGATGATGATTTTTCCGATACCTATGTTCTCAACTTGCGTGATCTTAACGCTCCTGAGCAGGTGTATAACCAGCCATTTGCCTCAATGGTTGAGTTCTCGGTGCCAAACTTTGATTACGACAATCGCTCAGCAAGATCAGGTCGTCCTGATGCCTTCTCATGGCCATCCATGGTGCGTGTAGGTAACGAGGCTGCTATGCTTGCAGCTCACCGTGAGGGCAATGAAGGTACTACTGGTATTACCTCACCAAAGCGCTATCTGTGGAATACTGATCGTCTTACTAATGATAAGTGGATGTTTAACAACTACTCTTATCAGATTAAGTCCAAGAAGCTGCAGATTCAGAGAAAAGAACAGAACGTACGTGCCTACTTAAATCCGATTGGCTACTACTTCAATACCGACGGTAATGCGTACTTTGCGCTCAACAAAGACGATAACGTTTTTGATAACCTTGAGTCACGCTACTCTAACCGCTCCACCATGACCTTTATGCTCATTGAGCTCTTTGTTCAGGCCATGGTACAGATGAACTCGGTTTCACAACGTGAGCAGTGTACCTCCAAACAGTCTCCTCGTCGCTTGAAGTCTGTGATCTTAACTACCCCTCCAGGTATGCCAGCTGAAGAGCGCGAGCTTTACCGTGGATGTGTCTATGAGGCCTTAGGTATCTTATGGAAGTCCTTTGGTTACGATAAGAGCAGCCCTCGTGAGTTTAAGTTTAGTGTTTCTAACTCAGGACGTGTTTCTTCAAGCAATATTGATCCGCCAGTACCAGATGTATACCTCGATTGGAATGAGGCTGAGGCTGGTCAAGTGGTTTACGTTTACAACGAGAGCCAGAAGACTTACAAGGGCGACTGTCAGGCCTTTGTAAAGAACTTACGTCGTCCAATGATGGGCAAGCGTCTAGGCGAGGTGTTAAAAGATAAGGATGGCGATCCACTCTACTCATCTCGTATTGCCTCTTTAGATATCGGTGGTGGCACTACTGATCTTGTGATTAAGGATTACTCCTTTAAGAGCAATGTAGCAGCCTTTGCCTCTGACATCATTCCGCGTGAGATTTTCAAAGACGGCTTTAAGATCGCCGGTGATGACATCATTCATGACATCATCAAAGAGTGCATCATGCCACGCTTAGCGCTGACTTTAGCTAAGTATAAGATTGGCTTTAAGCCAGTACTGCAGCGCTTAGTGGGTGACTCTGGGTCAGGTAATGTGCGTACTGAGACTTTAAGATCGCAGTTTACTCAGCAGATCTTAGTTAAGATTGCCTATAAGATTCTCTTCCACCTTGAAAATCTTGATCCGTACGATACTTCATGTGTGGTTAAGGGATCAGTGCAGGAGTTCTTGCTCGATCAGGAACGTAATCCAAAGCTGCCGTTAACCGTCAAGCGCATGGGTGCCTTTGAGATGCCAAGTCAGGATGTTATCAATTATGCTGATGGCATCATGGGTGAGTATCTGCAGGGCTTCTCTATCATGAACTTTAAGTTCTCCTTTGATATTGCAGCCATTAACCGCGCCATCTTAGAGGGTAGTAAGTTCAACATCTGCCGTATCTTATCTAAGCTGTGCGAAGTAATTACCGCCTTTGATGTGGATCTGTTACTGCTCACAGGCAGATCCTCAAAGCTTCCTGCAATTCGCGCCTTCTTCATGCAGCGTTTAAATCTGCCTAGCATGCGTATTGTGGCTATGCACTCTTATCGCTGCGATAGTTGGTATCCGTTTAAGCGCGATGGTGAAACTATTGGCGATCCAAAGACCACTGCATCAGTGGGTGCGCTCCTTAGCTACTTACGTCTGTCGCACGATAAGTTCCCTAATTTCCGCTTCTACTCTTACCCTGAAGAGGTAAGCAACAACGCACACTATGTTGGTATTGTCGACAATGCCAATATGATCTCGAATGCTTCAGTACTCTACAAGTATGAGTCAGCTCGCATGCTTGCAAAGAAGAACGAGTCAGATGAGGACGATGAAGAGTCGAACTTCATTCCATACAATCGTGAAGACGAGTCATTTAATACTCAGTTATCTGTAGAGATCGGTTGTCGTTTACTTGATGATGAGAATGTTGAGGCAACTCCTCTTTACAAGATTGAGGCTCATAACTCAGTTGATGATATCGCTAGAGTTAAGCAAGCTCTTGCTTTAACTTACAA
This sequence comes from Anaerobiospirillum succiniciproducens DSM 6400, assembly GCF_000482845.1. Classification (GTDB taxonomy): domain Bacteria; phylum Pseudomonadota; class Gammaproteobacteria; order Enterobacterales; family Succinivibrionaceae; genus Anaerobiospirillum; species Anaerobiospirillum succiniciproducens. Next base: position 30,910 of record NZ_AXWV01000035.1, on the reverse strand, counting down.
CGACATCAATCGTGAGGAAGTAACCAATCTTATTTCTAAGTTTGATTTTGAGATCCAAGAAAGGTACTCACAGCAAGCTGAGGAGATCTTAAAGCGCCTTGAGGATAACGATAATATCTGCGCACCTTACAAGGGTGAGCTTGAAAAAGAGCTTAAGGATAAGGTAACTGCAGAGATTGATGCGAATACTCAGGCACCAACTGGCCTTAAGAAGTTTGTAGCTAAGTTTACAAACAATGATGATGAGCGTAATGCTGCTATTTCAGCTCGTTATGCAGAACTGTATTCAAGTGAGGTTACTCAGCGTTTTGAAGAGTATGTAGATGACACTTACTACAATACCGAAACTGAGCTTTCTAATCTCTTAAACGCCGGTATCGAAGAGAACATTGCACTGTTACGTGATCGTTTTACTCGTGGCTTTGAACAGTTAAAACGTAAGCTCAATATTGAGCGTTGCGGCTTTAGCGTTACTTTAAAGACCGTAAACCGTCACTCTCCATACCCAATGGCATTCATCAAGCAGAATCTGCCTAACTTAAAGCAGGTAGAGAGCTTTGAACTTGAGTCTGTTGTTGCCGACGATGGTAAGGACTATACCCCTTACTTCCGTATGTACTTAAAGACCATCTCCGGTGCAAAGGTTAAGTACTTCATGGATAGTGGCTCAATTGATCTTAACGGTATCAACCCACGCTTCATTCTCTAAATACTAGTGAGCACGTGCTCATGGCAGTGAGGCAAAGCCAAGGTGCTTTGGCCACTGTCATGTAAAGCCTAGGTTTAGCTGAGCGCATTAATCATTTTATTTAATGCACTTACACAAAACTTAGGCTCTCAGATAGCAGGCAGCAAGATGAAAAAAGAATTAATCAACGCAGCTCAGGCATTAAAGTTAGCAAGCTCCTGGGTTGAGAGAAATGCATCTGCAGAGGCAGATCTTAAAAGTCAATCTAACGAGATTCTGCTAGACCTTGGCCGTGGTGCCAATAATGTTTCCTTTAGCGTCAACAACCTCAATCATCGTCCATGTATAGGTTTGTTTGGTGCTTCACAGGCCGGTAAGAGCTATTTAGTATCTAAGCTAGCCGCAGGTGATAGTGCCAAGCTTTCAACTCATTGGGATGAGCATGCTGTTGACTTTATCACCCATGTAAATCCATCAGGTAATAACTCTGAGGCAACTGGTTTTGCCACTCGTTTTACCCATGAGAAAGATAACTCTCCAAGCGGCTATCCAATTGAGCTTAAGCTGTTAAATGAAGTTGAGATCGCCATGATCTTAATCAATGCTTTCTTCTATGACATCAATCAGACCGATGTCTCAGTAAGCAGTGATGAAAACTTCTACTTAAACAAGCTCAAAGCTTTAGAGCCACTTGTGGATACCAAGGCTCGTGATGAGTTTAATGCCTATCCAAGTGCACTGCTCCAAGAGACTGATCTCACCTCATCTAATGCAGATGCCACTTCTGGTATTGATTGCTCTAAGTTAAAGATTCGTGGCTTGAATGTAGGCCGTAGCGTTACCGTCAACGGCGTGACCGAGATGAACTACATTCAAGTAGAGCAGGTTATCGATTTAGCTGATTACTTAGTGTCTAACTCCAACGGTAAGCTTGGTTCTTTTGAAACCATGCCAAATGTATGGATGAAACTAAGAGAAATGCTGCCATTTATGACCTTAGATGGCCGTATCAAAGCCCTGTCGATGTTCTGGCAAGATCTCCCAATCTTCTCAGTTACTTATGAGTGCTTAGCTCGTGAGCTCTTAAAGCTCAAGGGTCATAATGTGGTCTACGCTCCAATGAGTGCTTTTGTTACTCAAAATGGCGCTACCCTTATGCAAAACGAGTCTGGCACCATCATGCACATTACCAAGCTGAGCACCATGTTTACTGACAAGGTCGAGCTTGAGTGTGCTCTTGCCAAGCCAAAAGCCTTATACGATGAAGCAAGAGCAGCCGCCGCAGCAGCGGCTGGCACCGCTGCCGCCGGCGCGGCAGGTGCATCTGGCGCTGATGGCCGCCTTGAGGTTGAGGAAAATGTAAGCATCAATGCCTCACGTCTTGCAGCTTTATCTTTAGAGCTGTGCTTTAGACTTGAGAACTCAGGTAAGCTTGATGACTTTGATGTGCTTGATTTACCAGGTGCACGTTCTCGCGATGTGATCTTGCTTAAGGATGTTGTCTCTGATGGCGCTAGCTATAATCAAGATCGCAAGCTGACTGAAGCTATCTGCATGCGTGGTAGCGAGTTCTTTAGACGTGGTAAGGTCTCATATGTTTTTGAGCGTTATGCCCGTCGTAACGAAATCGATCAGCTCTTATTCTGCATCGGCGTGAACATGCAGCAAGACGTTACCTCTGTTTTAACTATCTTGTCTGATTGGATCGCTAAGAACGTAGGCGATACTCCAAAGCGTCGTGCTAGTGGCTATAACCCGCTTACTATTGTGCTCACTCGTTATGATGACGTCTTTACTCGACAGCTGAGCAATTTAGAAGGCGGTCGTCCAATTGATATGAATCAAGAGATCAACATTGCGCTTAACCGTATTGTGAAGCTCAATTGGTTCACTGAGTGGACACCAGGTAAGCCATTTAACCGTGTCTTGCTTGCTCGTAAGCCAAATATTGGTAAATACACTCCATGGCTTGCCTTTGATCCTGATACTAAAGAAGAGCTTGGTATTAGAGAGCAAGATCAAGAGAACGCTGAAAAGGTAAAGGCAGCGCTGCTTGGAGTTGATCTTTTCCAAGAGCATATTGCCAACTTTGAAGAGACTTTAGATGCCGTACTGTCCTTAAACGACGGTGGTGTTACTAATATTTGCAACATCATTCGAGCCAATGCGCTTAAGGATGCTGATCGCATCTCCGTTAGAACTACCAAGGCTCGTTTAGATCTAAAGAACTGCGTAGCACACTTAGCTCCTTTTGCTACTCGTGATAGTGCTTTAGCCTTGCAAAAGGCCAAGGTAGAGTCTAAGCAATTGTCCTTAGATGTGCTGCAGTGTAATGCTATTACCCCATGCTTTGATCTCATTAGAGGACTCCTTGATATCTCAGAGACTCGTTTAGAGGAGATCTATCAGCAAGGCTTCTCGGCAGGATCAAACGTACAGCGCTTTGTACAGTCAGTTTGCTCGGAGTTTTTAGATAATCTGTCACAGCTGTGGCGTAAAGACAATGTACAGCTAAACGACATTGCTGATCTCGTGGTCAAGGGTTATCTAAAGGACTTGCCAAATCTTGAGGCTGATCCAAGCAATAGAGAAATCTATAGTCTGTTCTACAATGATGCAGAGGGCAGATATAAGACAGCTGAAGAGGCAAAAGATAGTATTTTGAACGTCTTTATGCGTCTGTTTAGTGAGATCGCTAAGACCTTTAGCTCACCACAGGTAGGCTTAAAGAACTACATGGTGCAAGTACTGCTTGAGCAAGAAAACATCAATGAGGGCTATGGAGACATTGTGCGTGTACAGGTACAGCTCATGAGCTTTATCTTAAGCGACTTTAACCTCTACTTAGGCGCACACTTAATGCCAAGTGACTCAAGTGCCAAGGATGCAATGGCTAAAGAATTAGCTCAAGCTCCGGTTGCCTCTGAAAGTGCCTATGTAGCACCAGCACCAAGCGCACCTTCATTTGGTGATGAGGATGATTTTTCTGATCTTGATTTTGGTGATGACGATGATGGCTATACACCTGTAGGCCAAACTGCCGCCAAAGCAGCTCCAGCTCCAGCCAAGGTCTTTAACGAGCCAGTGCATGCAGTAGCGCCTTCTAAGGTTGCTCAAGATGCTGCAGCTCATGGTGGTGTCTTAGGTAGTACTAAAGGCCCTGTTAACTCCTTTGTTAACGACAATGGCAAGATCAGATTTGATGAAAGTAAGACCGATCATGAGGTCTTCACCGCTAAGTGCAAAGCAGATGACACCGGTGTGTTGCCTCACTTAGATGAACGCTCTGCCTCATTTGAGTTTAAACTTATTAGTGACTATTTATCTACACTCATGTTTATGATGTGTCAGGTGAATGTCCTGTCAGAAAACAGATACAAGTTCTCTAATCAAGAGAATCTGTTATTGTGCCGACTTTTAGGAACAATGGAGAATTTTGAATAATGCCGGCTGTGGATAGAGTGGCCCGTTTTACTCCTGGTAAACAAGGAGAGGGTAAGTTTTCTTTAATTGGCTTTAACGGTCAGCAAAACTTAGGTGAGTACACTGCTGGTATTGAGCTTATCGTGGTGCGTCGTAATGAAGAGCACTTAGGCGATTGGGTCTCAAACTCAGCAGACGGTTTTATTTTGGTAACACCTCGTAGAGCCCGTCAAAGAGCTTTAGATTTTGAGTTTGAGGTAGGTTCAGAAGTTGTTGATCCTATGGCTTTTGACAATAGCGGTGATTATTTACTTAAGATCCGCGATGTCAACGGCACTGTTCAAAGCTTTGTAGTGTCACTACAAGACACTCCACGTGCCTCATCATCCTTTAGCCGTCAGGTAGCTCGAGATAGAGCATCACCTGCTCCAGGTGCTCAGGCAAATGAGCCACAAGCAAATAATCAAGAGGCCCCTGTAGATCACTTAAAGCCACATCCAGAGCCTGCAGCACCACAGCCAAACTCCAAGATGCCACTCATCTTGAAGATTGTGGGCGCTATCTGTGCCTTAGCGCTGATCGCAGGTGCGGTTTACTTTGTGCTCGATATGATGAACAAGGGCAGTAAAGATCCTGCAGCCGACTCAGCTGCTCAACAAGAGCAAACTGAGCAGGCCAAGGACTCTAGTGAGGCAACAGATGCAGCAGCAGATACAGCCAATGCCGCCGCAAGCAGCGCAGCACCAGGCTCACCTTGCGCACTGACTGCTAATGCTGCCGATGACAAGACTGTAATTAGCAACTGCTTATCCTCCAATCCTAAGCGAGAGGATATCTATGTGCTCTTACACGATGCCATGAAGGCCGAGCGTTGCGAAATCGTGCAGCGTATTTTACGTACCAAGGGCCGTGCCTCAGATGGTGGTCCATTTGCTCATGTGTATGCACGCTACTCTGATCCAGGCAGTCAATTTACCAACAAGTGCATTGAGAAGAATGCCAACGACAGCCAGTACTGGACTCAGCGTACTAAGGCTGACAAGAACTTTGATCAGCGCGAAGCAGATTTACTCATGGAGCGCTTAAGCCAAAAATAATCTCAATAAACCCATTAAACGCAACCTACGACAAGCTCAGTTGCTCATACCCTCAGCATTTGCTGAGGGCATTCAAGCTAACTTTCAAAGCCCCATCTTAGTGCCAGTCACGTAAGGTCTTGACTCGAAAATGGAGAGCCATGATGAGCTGTCATGCAATACACCTGTCGCGCCTAGAATTGATTAGCTGTCATGCAGGCGCAGCAGGAGCACTGGGCATTTGCGTGGGCTTGTGAGGTGAATGGAGTTGTGAAGATTTAAGGAAGAATTATGACAAAGGTAAATGCTTTTAAGCTTACCAAGACAGCCTTAGCCGTAGTTACTGCAGTTGCTGCAGCAAGCTTTAGTGCCAGTGCCTCAGCTGAAGGTAGCCGTGAGCCTCTGCTCATGGAGGGCAAGACCACTTTATATCAGCGTGTCTTAACTACTCCAAGCTGTAAGTTACATGCCAAGGCAGATGTCTCTGATGCAGGTAAAGAGATTGCACCTTTAAGTCAGTACTATGTCTACTCAGACACTGGTGCCACTGTTGAGGTTGGTGCAGATACTACTGGTAAGATCGCAGGCTTTTTAGACAAGAGCTGCACTGTACCTTGGAAGATGCAGCTTGCTCTGCACTTTACTAACTCAGCTAACCGTAATCGTGCTCTGATTTTCGAGCAAGAGGCGGGTTTAGATAACATCATCGACTCAGATGATGGTGCTCAGCAGTATAAAAAGCTTTATGAAACTGCCTCAAAAGGTGGTCAGGCTGAGGGTGTTATCTCCATTGAGCCAGATAAGTATGTTGATCCTTCTAAGAACTTCTACTTACTGCCAATCTTAAACTCAGTTGAGTCGATCTATCCTGATGGTAACTTTGTTTACAAGCATGAGATTGCCTCAGTAACGGCTAAAGACTCTAAGAGCTCTACCGATACTGCAGCTAAAGCAAAGGGTGGCGATGCAGCCGCAAATGCTGCAAGCGCACAAGCTACTACGAAAGCTAACGCAGCTGCTTCAAAGGCTAGCAATAGCGATGATCCATACGTAGTTGCCTTTAAGTCAGCTATCGTCTTTGTTATTGACTCATCTATTTCGATGCGTCCATACATTGAGCGTACTAAGCAAGCCATTAACTCCATCTACAAGTCTATTGAGAGCAATAACCTCAATGACAGCGTGCACTTTGGTATCGTCTCATTCCGCGCTGACACCAAGAGCACTCCAGGCTTAGAGTACACTACCAAGATGTACTTAAAGCCAGGTGAGGCTGTTGATGCTAAGACCTTTAATGAGAAGGTGGCTACTTTAGATCAGGCTAAGGTCTCAAGCACTCAGTTTGATGAAGATGCTTATGCCGGTATCAATATGGCTCTGCAGGATATCAACTGGAATAACTACGGTGGCCGTTACATCGTGCTCATTACCGATGCTGGTGCTATCGATGCAGGTGATAAGCAAAGCTCCACTGGTATGGATGCAAACTCCTTACGTTTAGAAGCTCAGCACTATGGTGCAGCTGTGTACACCATGCACTTGCTGACTAAAAGTGGCGCTAAGAATCATAAGAAGGCAAAAGATCAGTATGAGATCTTATCTTTCAACCAGATCTTAAATAAGCCGCTGTACTATCCAGTAAATGCTGGTGACGTTAAGGCCTTTGGTAGCATGGTTGACACCTTATCTAGCTCCTTAACTGCACAGGTAAAGCGTGCTGTGATGGGACAGATGTCAGCAGGTTCTTCATTAGCTGCTAGCGACAAGCTCAAAGCCGAGGCTGACAAGCATAAGGATGCTAATGATCTTGCCAAAAAGCCTACTAATGACCAAGAAAAGGCTTTAGTTAACGATAGTGACAAGTTAGGTCTTGCCATGCAGCTTGCCTACTTAGGTCGTGTTACTGGCGCTAAGAGCCCAGACTTCTTACAAGGCTGGATGTATGACCGTGATGTGGAAAATCACAACACTGCAGTATGTACTCCTGTAGTGTTAGTCAACCGCAATCAGCTTAGCGATTTATACACCTTAGTAAATGGTGTGCTTGAGTCAGGTATCGCAGGTCAGCTTAGCTCTGATGACATGTTTAGTCAGCTCAAAGCTTTAGCAGCTCAAATGGGCCGCGACCCTAATCAGCTCTCTAAGAGCAAGTCCATTGGTGAAATGGGTATTATGGGTGAGCTTTTAGACGATCTGCCATATAAGTCTATGATTGCTAACCTCTCACCAGAGGATTGGTACAATTTAGGCTCACAAGAGCAAGAGCGTATTGTGCGTGCCCTTGAGAACAGCCTCAATTACATCCAACACTGCTCAGGCGATAACGACCGCTTCATCAAGCTTAACGTTGACGCCGACACCTCCGATGAGGTTTACCCAATCCCGCTTGACGCATTGCCATAAGCACATAGCTCTACAGCCAATGCCTAGACAGCCGCTCAGCATAACAAATAACTCGCGGCTGCTATCAAGGCTATCTAAAATGGACGCGGCTGCTATCGGCGTTAATGCTAAGTCAAATTCTAGCAGCTGCTATTAGCTATCAAGGCTATCTTCAATTGCTAGTAGCCGGCATCCACTTGCGATGCAGCTAGTCCTAGCAGTGTGGCGGTAAACAAGCTATTAATCATTAAGGCTCAGACATTAGTGTTTGAGCCTTTTGCGTTTTGATGGACACAAATTGGGCTGTTTCTAACAGCCTAAGTGCCATGGTCGCATGTTAATTAGAGCAAAGGTGCGTTGGTGCGCGGCGCATGATTAGGCAGCGCTTTTTTAGATGGTTTTGCTGAATCGCATTTTTATCCTTAGCGGCATCAATTTGTGATAGGCGTGAAAAAATCATGTTAAAAAGTGTGGCATAAGCCACAGGCTAAGCTAAATTTTGTGACTCTATGTAGTATCTAGTATTAGGCTTAGATAGGCCAAAAATAGCCTATTTTAGGCACTTAAACAAAACGTTGAAATAATGATAAACTAGTAAGGCTAAAAACATTACTAAAAGACTTTATAGCCTCGAGAGATCGACTTTTTAGCATGCTTAACCCTTAAGTCTAGATCTTTAGAACTTATCTAATGGCATTAAGTAAGTGAGTGTGATAATTGATTGCTATAAGTTGTGATGAATGGCGTGATTGATTAATATAGCGCAACAGTTTGAGGCCATATGCCTAAGAGTGAGTATTTGCTCTCCATGCACGTCTTCTTATGGCATAGCTAGTGCTGTTAACTCATTAAACAAACATTAGAGGTCGAAAGCATAAGCAAAACGATTATCGTATGTCGTTGCTATGTGCTTTGGACAAAGAATTAATTACCACCATTGGATAGAGCTAAATGTTAAAGATCGAAGGACTTAAGGTAGTGAGGGGAGACTTTACGGTTTCTCTACCTGAGATTACTATTGCCGATGGTGAGTGCGTAGCTCTATGTGGTGTATCAGGCTCTGGCAAGTCGACCTTGATGGAAGCTATTGCCTTAATTACTCCGCCACTTGAGGTGGGATCCTTTATCATTGACCGTATTGCTGTTGATGAGCTCAGCGCTAAAGAGCAACAGGCTTTAAGAGTTTCTTCAATTGGCATCATGCCGCAAACTGGCGGCCTGCTGCCGTATCTAACCATTAGAGAAAACTTCGAGCTGCAAATTCGCATGGCTTTACGTCAAGCCACCACTGAAGTTTTCGATCGTCAGGTTTCTAACGAGACCACCATCAAATCTAAGCCAAGTGCCATCGATTCAGCCTCAGCAAGCTCGCTTAACAAGGTAGCTTTAAACGATAAGTCCGCTATCTCTATCGATGGATTTGCAGCTAAGGCTCGCTCTTTATCTTTTAGCGATAATAATAGCGCCGCAAGCGAAACTCAGCTTAAAGATGAAGATCGCATGAGAGTTCGATTAGCAGCAGCGCAGCTATCAGTTTCAGCAGATAGCTATGATTCGCATGCAGCAGGACAGTTCACTCCACATGATAAGCGTAAACTCAGTGCCGAATCCTTAGTCCATGCTGAGCTTAGTCCAAAAGAGAGTACTGCCAATCGCATTACCATCACCAATAAAGAAAACCAGGCTATGGTCGATGAGATGATGGCGGTGTTAATGCCTCACGTTAAGAGCATTGGACTGTACAATCATTTAGATAAGCTCCCTGAGCAATTATCCATTGGTCAGCGTCAAAGAGCTTTGTTCTTACGTGCTATTGCGCATAAGCCACGTTTATTATTAATCGACGAGCCAACTTCGGCTTTAGATCCAGATAATGCTGCAAATCTCTTCCAGATTATCGATGAGATCGCCAAAGAGTCTGGCATCTCCATTTTGCTCATTACTCACGATCTCAAAGCTGCAGCGCGTTATACCCGCTATGTCTATGACTCAGTAAGATCACACTCTGAGTATTCTGTCTTTACCTTCTACGACAATGCCAATACTGCTGACCATAGTATCAACGCCATGTACACTGGCCGTCCTGTTGATTTTCCGTCAGCGCCGCATATTTACAGCTCACAGTTTGCCGGTCGCTCGATTAACACTTTCCACAATACCTACAGTAAGGCAGGCTCTCATAGCATGGCCTCAAGTGGCGTAACTCTAAGTCCAATGCCAAGCTCCTCCATGCATCGTGTTGGTGGTTTTTCTGATGCCATTAAGACTGAGGCAGGTGGTAATGAGCTTATGAGCTCAGATACAGCAGGTATTGAGATCCTCTATGACGAGCTTGGTCATCTGTACTCAGCTAAGGGTCGTATTACTTACTACACCACTCCAGCTAACAAGCTTAAAGGCCAGCACAATGACGGAGTTGATGATAACTCTCTGACCTCCTCAAAGCGCGGTGGTCCACGTGTTGACGATAGTGATCTCGACAGTAGCTCATCAGCACAGATGAGTACTATCAGCGTAGGTTCCGATGGTCTCATAAGCGAGGTCGGCACAGGCAAACTAAGCTTGCCTGATGCAGCACAAGAGCATGATGCAGTACAGCAGCAAGATGCAGCTAATGCAGATGCTAGTGCCGATGCAAGTGGTGTTGGCAGCGCAGATGCTAATGCAGGTAAAAGTGGCGTTGGCAGCGCTGGTGGGGCATCGGCTGATGCAAACGATGGTGCATTTGAAAAGGAGCGTAAGTAGTTAAGATGCTTTTTAAGATCGCTTTAAAAGAACTCAACTATGACCGTTTGATGAACTTCTGTCAGATTACGGCTATTGCATGCATCATTGCTCCATTATTACTGCTCTTCTCATTAAGACACGGTATTTTAAGTGAGCTTGAGGATAATTTAGTTAATGATCCAAGTGTACTATCTTTAACTTTAGATACCTCATATCGCCTTGATGACAATTTCTTTGAGATGCTGCGTTCACATAAAGAAACTGGCTTTGTCGTACCTGAGATCACCGCTTTAAATGCACTGGTAGATATTAAATTTCCAGGAGGAGTTAAGCGCATGAGCGTCTTGCCAACAGCGCTTGGCGATCCTGTGGTCTTAGGATCAAAAATCCCATTTACTGAAAAAGAGCATGATCTTTCAAATAGCGAAGTCTTTATTAGTGAGGCTGTGGCTGTTGACCGCAAGTTAAAGGTAGGCGATACCATTAGCATCATGGTGTCACGCACCATGAATAGCGTACGTGAGGCTGTCAAAAAGGATTTGGTAATCCGTGGCATTATCTCTGAGCGCTTTGTGCGTGACGACACCATTATGGTCTGTAAAGATCTTATCAATGCCATTGATGACTATCGTAATGGTTATAACCCTGCTCTGATCTCTGATGGATCTTATGAGCGTGAGGGTAAGCGTTATTATGCAAAGTTTCGTCTGTACGCTAAAGACGTTGATAGCGTCATCCCGCTGTACTATTTGTTAGTGAGCAAGAAGCTTAACGTTAGCTCCAAGGTTAAAGATATTGAAAATGTTAAGGCAATTCAGCATGTCTTAAACTTCGTTTTCGGTGTTATTGCCTCAGTTTCCATTGCCGGTGGCTCAATTGCCTTAGGCGGCCTTATGCTCAGCTCCTTACGCGCTCGTAAGCGTAACTTAGTACTCTTGCGTCTCATGGGCCACTCTGAGTCCGATATTTACAAGCTTGTTATTATCGAGTCTCTCATTATTGCCCTGATTGGCTTTGTAGCTGGTCTGGCAATGTACGCCATTGGTTCTGCTATCTTTAACTTCTACTTTATGGGAATTTTAGCAGGCTCAGTGATTAGTCAGCTCACACTGGTGCATATCTTGGCTTTCTTCTCTAGCACCCTTGGCCTATCACTCATCGTCGCCTTGCTCTCAGTTAAGTACGTATTCTTAAAGGTGCAAATTGCCGACGTGCTCCGCGAGGCCTAAAGAAACAAAAGCCTCCCAAGCCCAGGCAACCGACCTTAAATTATTTCACTCAAGACAAAGCCAATGCCCTGCATTGGCTTTTGTCATCTTAGGAGGGTGCAAAGACCAAAAAACGCTGCCTCTTTGCATGCAGTCGATGCAAGTTCGCCTTAGCGCTGCTAGTATGCGCGGCGATTTAGCCATGGAGGCAATGCTAGCTCTATCAGCCACTTTCGCTGCCAGATAGCATGGGTGTGAGCTCATTTGGCTGTTTGGCAATGGGCAAATGGCTCGGTGTTGTCTGTGGTGGAATAGGTCGTGCGTGGCTTACTTTGGGGCTAGTAGGTTGTGTGTGTCACATAACGGCACATAATGAGCTAATTAGCTTTGTAATTATGCGTGTTAACCATACAATGTAGTTCTAGCAAGATATTACTGCTTTAGATCAATCAAGCTACTATCAGCTCTATTATGTATGGCTTGGCAGATCTCTTGGTTTTTTGAGCTTACACTTTTAGCGCAAAGATACACCTAATTTATCTGTGATAGTTTGATTCTAACTAGTAGTAGATAAGTGACCTTGGAGGGGACATGAGACTTAGTATTGCGGCTATGATGACTGCGGCAGCTTTTAGCATGATGGCTTCATCAACTGCCTTTGCAGCTGATAGTAAGGATAAAACGGCTGAGACCTTCAATCCTAAGCCAGCTAAGGACGACGTTATTGTTCCAATGCCTTGTGATGGCTTTATGGTGTTTAAAAAAGTCTACACCGGCTCTGCAAGCAAGCTGCAAGATAAGGGCTTTAATGCCGGATCGACTAATGCCGAGGCCATGCTCTCACAGTCTTTAAATCAACGCTATGTCCAAGGTGCCTTTAAAGACAAAGAAGGCTACTACTTCCTCATCTCCAAATACGAGCTTAATAATGCCCAGTACGATCTCTTAAGCAAGTACGACATGGGTAAGGGTAAGTGCACTCCAAAGAAATACTCAATTAAAGATCGTATTGCTAAAAACAACATCAGTTGGTTTGATGCTATCGAGATTACCAGACAGTATTCAGCCTACCTCTCAAGTGCTGAGGCTAAGAGTGCCAAAACTGGCAGCGTACCTTTAAGTTCTGATAAGTCTTCAGCCTTTGCTAGATTGCCTACCGATAGTGAGTGGGAGTTTGCAGCTCGTGGTGGCAGCCATGTTACCTCCTCAGAGTTTAGCGCCGATGTATTCCCATTTGCCCAAAATAAAACTATTGCAGACTATGCTTGGTACAAGGCAAGTGAGAGTGCTTCTGATGGTAAGGTAAGACCAATTGGTCTTAAAGAGCCAAATCCAGCTGGTCTTTATGACGTGCTTGGCAATGTCAGCGAGATGATGCTTGATCCTTTTTATGCCACTCGTACTGGTCGACTGCATGGTCAATCAGGTGGCTTTATCGTGCGTGGCGGCTCGGTGATTAACGCTAAGTCCGATATGCTTACTGCCTATCGTTCTGAGAGAGCCTACTTTACTCGTGGTAAAGAGACAAAAGGCTCTGATGCAGGCATGCGTATCGTGCTCTCCATACCGTTTACTAACTCTATTCAAGAAGTACGTGAGCTCAATGCAGAAGTACAAAAGCTGGGTAACGACTCAGATGCGGCTGATGTAAAGAGCGGCGGTAACTTAAATACCGTAGCTCGTTTAGACAAGATTATTGCTGAGCAACAACAGGCTTTAGATAAGGCCAAAAAGCTTTCTGAGCAGCAAGCTAAAGCTTTAAGTGAAGCTAAGGCAGGATCTGCTAAGTCCTTAGAACAGGTAGAAAAGGAACTTGAGGCAGTACGTAAAGATCTTAGCGAAGCTCAAAGTGAGAAAGAGCGTGTGCTTGAGGGTAGCTATACACTAACTAAGAGCCTTGCTGATCTACGTAACAAGATGATTGAGGCTAATGTGCGCAAAGATGAAATGCGTGATAAGGCCATCGTCTCCAACCTGCGTTTAGGTGGCTATCTGTGCTCCTCAATTGCCTCTGAGGAAATTGCCCGTGAGCGTACCTTAAAGAACGAAGAAATCGTTCGTAAGCTGCCAATGCGTCAATGCCGTGAGGATGCAAAGTCTAAAGAGTGTCTCAAGGCTAAAGAGGAGCAAGAGAAAAAGCTTGCTAACAATCGTGCTTTAGCTGAGCAGATGGTGGACTACTATGTTTCTTATTATGCAGACCACATCACAGACACCTTAGATACTTTCGACTACAAGTTTATTGAGGCTCAACAGCGTAATGCTCAAAAGGCTCTCGGTAAGAACGAGGGTACCTTAAGCGAGTACATTGAGCGCTTTGTTAAAGACGTAGATGCCTATCGTGACGGTAGTCGTGATCTGTCAAAAAACAAGGCAACTTGGGTCAAGCAGTGCCGTGCTATGAAGCACTAAAAGCCCAATAAACCACAGCCTTGCCATGCTGCGCTAACTACCTTAGCTAATACCTTGGCCAATACCTTAGTTAAGCGCAGCAATAGATCGCACACATTTCATAGCAAGTGCTCTTAGGCGCTGCCGATGCGAGTTTAATACTGCTATTTAGCACGGCTGACTGTGGTAAGTTTGCGCTGGCTTTGTTTTGCTTTTGTGAGCTTGCTTGATGGATGATGGGACGGCTCCTGATGTTTAGTTTGAGGAGGATTGGATGTTAAGAGTTATGCGCCTTAAAGGCTCAGAGCTTGCGCCTGAGTGGCAAGATGCGGCCAAAAGTTTGGGCGCTTTCATCAATTCTCTTAGCCTGCCTCCTGAGGTTAAAAGCTTAATTGCTGATCGCGATGAGGATGGGGAGTACTTAAACTTCTACTCGCCTAGCGAGGGTTTGCTTGAGCCCGTGCCAATGCTCGATGGTAAACCGGTATTTCCTAATGCTCGTATGCAGGCTAAAGCTCATTATGAAGAGCGTCGCGACTACATCATGCAGCTTGTTGAGCCTATCATCGCTAATGAAAAGCAAGCTCATTTAGCTGCTGCTCAGGCAAATGGAGAAAAGGGTGATAAGCCACTGTCTCCAAGTCCTGCGTTATTACTCAAGCTGCTTTTAAATAACCCACAGCACATGATCATCGTCAATGAGTCTGTGCCGGTTATTATTCCGTATATCGATACGCCTCATCTAAACTCAGCTCTGGCGCAAAATCCAAGCTTGCTTGCAGCAGGTGCTACAGCAGCTGCAAGTGGCTCTGGCATACGCTGGGGTCTTATAGGATTAGTGCTGCTCTTATTGCTCTTAGCTTTAGGCTTAGCTTGGTACTTTATGAAGCTGTGGCCGTGGCCATTTATCGATGAGGCTAAAGAAAAGCAAGCTCAAGATCTTGCAGCTTTAGAGCAGACTTTAGCTAAAGATCAGGCTTTATTAAAAGATATCAATGATCTTATCGATAAGACCGATTTGCGTTTAGAGCTAGCCAACGAGCTCAATCGTAACGATAAGCTCAATGGCTTAGTAGATTCACTCAAACAAGATCAGCACAATCTCACTGAGATCGACAAGCTTATCGCACAAACTGAAGCTTTAGAGCAAAGTGCGCTTAAAGCAGAGCAAGATCGCTTGGCAGCTGACAAAGTGGCCCAAGAGAAGGCTACAGTAGCATCAACTTCGTCCAAGCTGCCAAAGTGTGAGGTGATAAAAAAGCAAGGCAAGATGCCACAGCTTGTAATGGCTACTGATGGCTCTGGCTCCATGCTGCATACTATGTCAGATAGATCATTCCGTATTGATGCAGCGATGAAAGCAGCCAATGC
Organism: Anaerobiospirillum succiniciproducens DSM 6400; assembly: GCF_000482845.1. GTDB lineage: Bacteria > Pseudomonadota > Gammaproteobacteria > Enterobacterales > Succinivibrionaceae > Anaerobiospirillum > Anaerobiospirillum succiniciproducens. The sequence continues at coordinate 15,644 of NZ_AXWV01000035.1, read as the reverse complement.
CTTAGTCGATAGTGTGGATAAAAATGTCCCAATTCGTCTTTTCGGTATTCAAGGCTGTCCATTAGCTCGTGACTATGGCGTATTCTCAGGTGCTAATCGTGGCGCGTTAAAACAGTCGATTGCACGTACTGACCCTCGCTTAGTTAAAGGCATGCTGCCAATTGAGGTGCTTACCCCATTAGTCTCAGCACTGCGTGGTATGGCTAACTCAGTACCTGCTAATGTTGATGCAGTGGGTATTTTAATCTCTGATGGCGTGGATACTTGCAATGGTACTGAGCATCTTAATCTTTGCGATGTAGCCAGGACGATTCATGCGCAGCGACCAAAGCTTAAGATCAACGTGATCTTAATTGGTGACGATGTTGAAGAGGCCAAGTGCATTGCCTCGATTACCGGTGGCAAGGTCTACAGACCACAAGATAGTGTCTCCTTGGTAAATGATCTTAAAAACGCTGGCAGTTCCTTAGTTAAGGTCTGTCAGTAGCAAGAGATCATGCATCAAAGCGCCTAAAGCTGCCCAATGCTATAGATGGTGGCGTAGCAGCACCATGCTTTAGATAGTGCCCGTAGCTGCACTACGCTAAAGATAGTAGCGTCGCAGCACCACTACTTAGATAGTGGCGTAGCGGAGCAGCGACTTTGATTGTGCATGCAGAGGCACCAGGATTTTAATAGTGCCTGTAGTGGCACCAGAATTTTAGCTAGGAGCGTCGTAGCATCAGCATCTAATTGCACGCAACGATGGGAACTAGCACTCAATGTAAAGAATTTGGCGGTAACTGAAGCTGTTATGGCTGCAGTTACTGTAGAGCAAACAAACTGACAGAGACTTTTTCTGTCAAAGGACATACTCATGCATAAGAGTACTCGCTTAAGTAGCGGCAACATCTCTGACTTTACTCCAATTGGACAGGATGGACAGCCTATTTATCAAAATGCTGATGCCTTTAGAGCAGCATTAGCCATCAATCCTTCCATTGGCGAGGAGCGTGTCCGCCACCTAGCTATTCCAAAAGTAAGTGCCGATGGTACTTCTATCGAGTGGTACGCACCATTCCCACCAAAAAATGCCGATGGTCAGTATCGTATTGTGCATTGGGCCTCAGCTACTGCTGAGGAGCGTAAAGATGCGCTTGCACAGCTACGCGATCTCGAGATGAAGTTACAAAAGCTAGGCAAAGAGCTTTCAAGACGTACCTCTGACACTCAAAGTCGTTTGTTTGCAGCATATTTAAATGGTGACGGCTCTGTTTCAAAATTACCTGCAATCCATTTCCCAAGTCAGGACAATGTCTACATTGTGGACGGCATTCCTGTCATTACCTTCTGGGGCTTTTCTGATCGAGCTGGTAATTTTGATGGTAGCCCATGGGATAAGCTTAAGACTGTAGCTCCAGCTCCAGCTCCAGCTGCAGCAGTTGCAGGTGCTGCTCCTGCAGCTGATGCTGCTTTTGCAAGCCGTCCAGTTGCAGATCAGAAACTGCCAGAGACTCCACCAAATGCCCCTGATAACAATCAAGGCCACAAGTGCGCCATCTTTGGTCCAGGCGGCATATGTGCAGGCCATACTTGCGGTCTTCCAGCCTGGCTGTTATGGCTCTTGTTAGCCCTCCTCTTATTGCCATTATTACTGTGGCTCTTATGGAAGCTGTTAGGTTTATTAGGCTTTGGTCTGCCTGGCTTTGGTCTTCCATCAAGTCCAAGTATTCCTGCTGATCCTCCTGCAGCCGTAGCTCCTGCTGATCCTGCCAAAGATAAGCCTGTCGAGCCTGCAGCCGAACCAGCCCCTGAAAAGCCAGTCGAGCCAGCTGCAGATAAAGCTGCAGCACAAGAAGTAGCTGCAGGCTCAACCACTGTAGTGCAAGAGACTGCTCCAAGCTCTACTCAAGAGCCTCAATCAGAACTTACTAAAGTTCCACCAGAGGAAGTAGTTTCAGCAGACAATACTGCCGTGCAAGAGGTAGTAAGCAATGAAGCGGTGCCAGGCCAAGCTAATCAAGTAGTAGAGGAGAATGCTACTCAGGTGGCAACTGAGGTTACTCCAGTAGCTCCGGTTGATCCAAAGATGCCAGTTGATGAGTCTTTAGCTAACTTACCTCCTGAGGTACAAGCTGCTATTAAGGAGGCTCGTGCTGCAGAGATGGCTGCAACTAATCAGGTTGCACCGCCAGATCCTGCTATGCCAAAGCAACAAGCAGCTGTAACTCCATTACCTCCTGTGGATATTAAGTTTAGTCCTCAGGATTTAGCTACCAAGGGCACAGCTGTCGTTAATGGCAATTGGGGTACACGTATGGCTTTAATGGATGAGTCCAACGGTAAACCACTGCAGATGCAGTATCAGCTCAATGATGGTAAGGGCACTGTGACTATTACCCGCGCTGATGGTACTAAGTGTACTGCCCAAGTTGGTGCCGCATCAGCTGATGGCAATATCCAAATTTCATCTGATGGTAAGGCTGTCTGCCCAGATAATAAGACTTACCGTATTCCAAACGTAAAGTGTGCTCCATCTAAAGATGGCAAGGTAGATTGCGTCGGTACTATCGGCAATCAGAAGTTCCCAATCGAACTTTACGGTGGTACTAAATAGCAATAAAAACTGTTCTAATTTACACTATATCTAAATTGTAGATGTATAATGAACAGGCACAACAAAAAAAGCCTAGCTAAGGCTAGGCACAAGAATAATTAAGCATGGAGACTTTCATAAAGTCTCTGTGCTTAAGCAGTCAAACAACAAGATAAAAAAGACGCATCCATAGGCTTAACAGGTATTATTCACATGCACATGCATAAGCCTAAGAGCCGGCTAACATATGAGCCTGAGGTCATAGGCCTTAGACCAAGCTGTTAGCGTTCACATGCATGGACGCCATCGACATTGGCTCTGATGTGCTCAAATAACTTATCTATTAAAAGCAGGTCAAGAGACTAAGCTTAGCTTGCAGCCATACTGAAAATCATCTTTATAGCTGGTTTTAGTTGGCGCTCAAAGCAGTTCACAAGGAGGCATATTGTGCAACTTCGTACTACTCTAATGGCATCAGCCTTATGTGGTCTGATGGCCGTAACTGGCTGTAACTCAACTACTAGCGGTCCTTCTGCATCAAATGCAGACCCACGTATGACTAACGATGAGTTCTCCGTAGATCAAAGCTCCTATGCAACTGCTTGCGTTAGCGGCGCTCTGATTACTGGTGTTTCTTGTATGTTCATTGCTGACTCTGGTTCACGTGCTGTATGTCTTGCAGCAGCTGCTGCAGGCTGTGCCGTTTTCATGGGTGGTAATGCTCTTTTAGATAACCTGCGTAAGGGCTATCACACCAAGGAGCAACAGCTTGATGCATTAGCCAAGCAGATGGAAGAGAACCGTCAGAAGGCTGCCTACATGCTTGCAACTGCTAATCAGGTCTATGAAGAGGATCACGCAAAGCTTGCTCAGATGAAAAAAGAGATCGCCAAGAACACAGCTGATCGCAAGCAAGCTGAGAAGACCTTAGCTCGTTATGATGGCAACATCTTGGTGCTCAAAGACAACATCGATTATCATGAGAAGCAAATTGCTCTGTTCAAAGAGACCAAGACTGAGCTTGCTGGCAATGGGAATTTAACTGCAGCTGAGCGTAAGCAGATCAAAGAGTGCGATCGTGAGATTGCCCGTCTGCAAAGCAACATCGATGAGATGCGCGGCTTGCTCACCAACTTCACTAACGATCGCAACGTGCTTAATATTGCTCTCAACGACGGCTCTGAGATCAAGGCCAAGGCTGCTTAGTTTGATTGCATAGCCTGCTTTAGCAGCTCAAGATTACATAGCGCCACAATGCGCGAATGTCCACTAAGAGGCAGGTTGATTTAAGATCTAATCAACTTGCCTAGGAATGGGAAAGACCATGTCATTAGAATTCGTAAAGGGTGCCAAGCTTTCTTTAATTGCTGGCGCTACCGCTGTTTTACTCACCGCTTGTGCCTCAACTCCAGAAGAGTGCGATCCTAGCCAAGATCAAGGCTTCTTTGGCAAGATGGGGTGTGTAGTTACTGGCTCATATGAAGAGCGTGTTGAGCAAAAGCAAAAGCACGTGGATGAGCTCAAGGCAGAAAGCGAGCGCTTAAATGCCTTAGCCCGTGAGGTAGAAGGTAAGAGAGCAGCACTGCTTGGCACTTACGAGCAGCGTACTCGTATGCTCGATAAGACTCGCAGTGAGCTTTATGCTGTTCAGGCAAGCTTATCTAAGAAGCGTGCTTTAACCTCAGAGCTGCAAGACAAGCTTGATGCTGCTAAGGCTAAGGTTGCTGCTATGAACAAGCCTAGCGCAGCAAATCAGACTTTAAAGAAGAAGCAAGCTGAAATCGAAGAGCTCAAGGCTACACTCGACGAGCTGCAAAACTCACTCTAATCACGAACAGCTAATTGAGCCACCATAAGCTCAACAACGCTAAGACAATAACGCGCCTTGGCCTAAGTGCTAATGCGCGTTTTTCATAGTACTAGTCTGTATCTAGGCTAAACAACCCAATTTGGAAAAATAGGCATTTACCTACTAAGTTAAAACACTCTTTCCACAGTCGTCGCACCATCATGCTTATATATTCAAGATCAAACAAGCAAAAAGAGCAGCCACACTTATCAGCCCTTGGATTAAGAAAATTATCTGAGCGTATCTTATGGAGCTTTAGCGCCATGGGCACTGCTATCATGCTCAGTGCATGTAGCACCATTAGTTCAGGTGTAGAGTCAATATCTGCAAGTATTACCGAGTCTGACTGGTATAACTCATCTTTCTGGGATGATTATGATTCCAAGGTTCAAGCCTGCATCACTGGTGGACTAATTGGCGGCCTGTCATGTGTCTTTATTATTGATCCCGTGTCAAAAGCAAGTTGTGTAGCTGCAGCAGCAGGCAGCTGTGCTTCTATGGTTGGCGTGGATGTTCTTTTAGAAAATGTGCAAGAACATTATGCCGAAAAGGAAGATCAACTCAATGCTCTCGCCGAGCAAATGGAAAAGTATCATTCAGAGTCGATTGAGGCATACGAAGCGGCTCAAAAAGAGTATGGCAAGAACACTAAAACACTGAGCCGACTGCTACTCAACATAGATAAAAAGCGCGTCAAAAAGAATCGGCTTGCAAAGCACATCGCCGCATATGACAAGAAGATCGAAGAGCTCGAAAAGGAGATCACCGTACAAGAAGCACGCGTAAGCTCCTATCGTCTGCTCAAAGAGAAGATTGTAGGTTACAAGATCTTAGATTTTACCGATGATGAAGTGCTCGCCAACTACGATCGCGAAATTGAGCTTCTAAACTCCAGCATCAACGAAATGCGCTCAGTGCTTGAGAACTACACTGAAGATCGCAACGTACTCAATCTCGTGCTCACCGAAAACTATTCAGCCAAAACTGCCGAGTACATGATCACGTCCAAATCATAACTCCACACAACCACACATTGATCGCTGGCAATGCCGCAATAATGCGCATTGCGGTTTTATATCGCAGCTCAAGAGGTCTTAAGCTTGTACTGTGATAGACTCGCTTGTGTATGCATACTTAGTTATGTGCTGTATTTAAGTGAAGAGAGAGCGCTAAAGTGCCTATAAGCAAGACCAAAGAGAAAAACTCCAGCTTTGACAACATGTGTCAAAAGCTAATGGAAAAGTTCGATCCTGTGCTGTTCATGGATGGGCTGTTAGAGCATGTTGGAGTGTCACGTCAGATTATTGATGGAGCATTGTATGGTGATGAGGCTGGCAACTTAGCTCCTAATAATCGTCGCAACAACTTCACATACAAGGATGTAGCAATTGCTGGTCTTGCCTATTTTAGGTTTCCTAAAGCAGGTAGCCGCCTAGATGAATACATTGATAAGATGAAGAGCCTTAGGCTTATACAGTCACAAGAGCACGGCATTAAAATCATCATTTGCTGTACTCAAGACAAGGTCGCAATTTACGATCTCAAAAACGATGTGTGCTTAGTCTGTGAACTAAAAGATCTGTGTAAGCATAAGGACGAACTTAGTGCTCTATTTGCAGATGGTCTAGACATCACTAAACTTAAAGTAAAACCAAGAGCTCTAAGGGCTACAGAACCTGTAGTAGATGCCTGGATAGATTGGAGTGAAAAGAAAGCTAAAGCAGTGAGTCTGTCCGTAGATGAAAGTGCGGCTTTACAGTTTATTGCGCTGATTGATGAACTCGTTAAGCACAACGGCTTAGATGATAAGCGTCTTGATCTAGGCGATTTTGTGCTGCGTTTGTGGTTCTGTCTTTTTGCTGATGATTACAAACTCTTTGGTAAAGATAAGAAGCCTTTCTTGAGTGCTTTTAAGAGTATGGTCTCTGAGGATGGCTCTAACGCTAAACAGTTCTTTGGCGATCTCTTTAGCGTTATTGCTACACCGGACTCAAAGCGCAAATCTCTCAAATCATCTGTCGATGAGAGACTTTTGAAGTTTGCCTATATCGAAGGTGATTTCTTAAAAGGAAAGATCTTAGTACCTGAGTTTAATGCTCAAGCAGTATCACTCTTGCTCGCTTTAGATACGATTAATTGGACCAAGATCTCTGTAGTGCTTTTTAGTTCGCTCATTGAGTACATTATGGTCGATTATGAGCGATCTGCTGTTACAGAATGTTATACGCAAGGTAAAAAGCTTAATTGGCTTGCTAAAGAACTGTATCTTGATGAGTTTGAAGAGAGATATGACACCCATGAGCAGATGATGCTTCAAGAGCAATTAAAATCCACCGAAGCAGAAGATGAGGAAACAGCACGCAAGGCTGCCACCAAGTATGTCATGTATGCGAAGAATTTCATCAAGCTCCTTAGCAATGAGAAATTCCTAGACCCAGCCTGTGGTTGCGCTAACCTCTTAGCATACGCATATCAAGACTGTCGTAGATTTGAAACCAAGATTTATGCGCACGTAAAGTCTTTCATTAAGGATTGTCCACGTATACAGCAGTTCTTAAAAGAAGGTATCTTTGAGCCTTTAGGTATTGATAGTGAAGGATCATTTGTAAATGTAAGGTCATGCATTGATCTTAAGAACTTTGGTGGTATTGAGATCGAACCATGGTTGGTTCAGGAGGCTCACCTGTCCATGTGGATGGTACAGCATGTCTGTGACTTCAGACTCAATAAGCGCCTTGGTGCAAAGCCATTAGTGCAGCCAATCAATAGCATGGATAAGATAGTGCTAGGAGATGCACTTGAGATTGATTGGAACAAGATCATTAAGGCAGATGAGTGCACTTTTATCTTGTCCCACTTACCAATGAGCATGTTCGGTGATATGAGTAAGGCTAAGCTTAATCAGGTTAAGAAGATCTTGGATGGCTGTGGTCTTATTGAGGTTACTCACTATTCAAGTGCATGGGTGAAATTAGCCGCTTCATACATGAAAAACAATGACAGTATCAGTGCTGCCATGATTGTACCAATTGTAGATTTTGATTTTGATAGATCTAGCCGAAGCAGCAAGTTCGTCCTAAACAATTGCGATGAGCTGCCAAATTACTCAGTCAAATCATCTTTCCCATGGCCAAATGAGCTTGGCAATGCAGAAGATACCATTACTGATGTCTTTTTCATTGGAGAAAAGTTTGATGGTTACATTGAAGATGACGCTGATGACCATATCTTTGATGAGGAAGACGAAGAAGCTGATGATGGCATCTTTATGTTGCACTTCTTTTAAGATTAGTCATATTAGTAGCATGCGGCTGTAGGCAGTACTTTCAAGGCTCACATCTTGTGGACTAAAAGTTAATTGTGAGCCATTCTTTTAATGTTCGGCTGTAGGCAGTACTTTCAAGGCTCACATCTTATGAACTAAAAGTTAATTGTGAGCTATAAGCTTAAAAACTATTTCTATGCTTGCAAATGACGGTATTAGTGATTAGGCTACTGCGAGTAGCCTTGCAGTTGTGATAACAACTGGCACTACTGATGTAATAAAGCTTTTGTTTGGGATGAATGTTATGGCCAAGGTATCCTCAAAAGATCTCTCTATTCTCATTAATGACTTAAGTCAGAAAATGCAGGAAAAGTGGGAGCCTGATGTATTCTTCAGTGAACTTATGAGGATGTATGGAACCGCCAATGATTCCATAAAAATGGCTCTTAAAAATGAGCCGGGCTATAACGTTGCATGCAAAGACGTCAATGATTCTATGGCCAGGCCTGATCTTGCCATATCATTACGCGCCTACTTTAGATTCTTAAAGGATGATGCCGACGTTGTCCATGCCATGGATGATGTGCGTGCTTTAAAAGAAGTCACTGGTCCAAAGCATAAGTTTCAATACCTCATTTGTTGCGGCCCTGAGACCATTGCTATGTTCGATGCTATTGAGCATGACAACATAGTAATTGGCTATAAGGATTTGCCAGGCTTTTACAGCTTTATGCTGCCAATGTTAGAGGGGCGTAGAACTAAGATTGTCTCCTCTAAAGAAGCCGATCGTAAGGCTTGTTTAAAGCTCACTCGTCTGCTCGACACCCTTGCTCAGCACAACAACATTAGCGATGAGAACATGCAGCAGCTCAACAGCTTCATGGTGCGCATCCTTTTTTGTTTCTTTGCTGAGGATACTGGCGTGTTTGGCATGGGTGACGATAATGTCTTTTCCAATGCTTTCAACAAGCTGGTAGATCGTGAGGGTAGTAACGCTAAGCAGTTCTTTGAAGATATCTTTACGGTATTTAACACTAAAGAACATGAGCGAGAGCATCTTGAAAACAAGGTTGCCAATGAGATTTTAGAGTTTCCATATGTAAACGGTGGCCTCTTTGCTGAACCTGGCTTTATCCCTGAGTTTGACGTTGTAACCCGCAATCAGTTTACTGATTGCGGTAAGCTCTCTTGGTCTGAGATCTCACCTGCCGTTTTCGGTGCTATGTTCCAAGGCGCTATGAACAAAGAAGAGCGCCGCAACATGGGTGCTCACTATACCTCTGAGGAGAATATCCTCAAGCTCATCAAGCCATTGTTCCTTGATGATCTCTATGCTGAGTTTGAAGAACTAAAGAAAAAGGCTGAGCCTCTCAAGTTAGGTGCTGCCACTGCTAAACGTGCCGATAGCTCTCGTCGTAAGAATTTTGCCGTGCGCAAAATGTTCTATGACTTCTTAGAGGAAGTAGGCAAGCTCAAGTTCCTTGATCCAGCATGTGGTTGCGGTAACTTCCTCCTTGTCACATACAAAGAGCTGCGTACTCTTGAGAACGAGGTATTTGACTACATTAATGAGGGTGCCTTTACAAACTCCTTTATCAACATCGATCAGTTCTATGGTATCGAGATCGAGGATTGGCCTGTTGAAATTGCCCACGTCTCCATGTGGCTCATGCAGCACCTCATGAACCAGCAAGCTAACGCTCGCTTCGGCTCCAATATCTCATCTATCCCACTCAAGTCATCAGCAACAATAGTTAGAGCCAACGCCCTTACCACCGACTGGAACGACATCCTGCCAGCCTCAAAGTGCAGCTACATCCTTGGTAATCCACCGTTTGGTGGAGCAAAGTATTTGTCTGATGAACAAAAGGCTTGGTTAATATCAGTTTACCCACCAAAGTATAAATTAGGTTACGCAGACTATGTTACGGCTTGGTTTGTTAAAGCATCAGAATACATGCAGCTAAACAACAATGTGCATGCAGCATTTGTATCAACCAACTCAATCTGCCAAGGCGAGCAGGTCAACACTCTATGGAGCTTGTTATTAGATAAAGGCATATACATTAACTTTGCGTATAAGCCGTTCCAATGGTCTAACGATGCAGCAGGCAAGGCTGCTGTTGTTTGTGTGATAGTCGGTTTTTCATTTAAACGTACTCAATCGCCCAATTTAATTACTCACGATAGCAAGACAAATATGCTAAAGGCAGAAAAATGCATATGTATTTCTCCTTATTTAACAGGCTGTTCTGTTCCTACAATTGTTAAGAGTAAAAACGATGCATTTCAACGAGATATTAATTTATCATTTGGAAACAAATCAGCTGATGGTGGTCATCTGATACTGACCTATGAGGATGGGCAGAAACTGTTAAATGAACATCCTAACGTTAAGCCTTATATCAAAAAGTACATAGGCAGTAGTGAGCTGATGAGGAGTGAATTTAGGTACTGCTTTTGGTTAGAAGAAGACGACAGGGACAGGTGGTCTACAATACCAGAGATAACAGCACATGTTGAGGATTGTAGATTGTGGAGATCTGCTCAAGTAAAAACAGGCGCTGCGTATAAGGTTAAAGATAAACCTTGGCGGTTTTGTCAGTTGGCAAGTATATCGAATCCAGAAAGAGCACTTGTAATTCCAATTGTCTCATCAGAGCGACGTAAGTATATCCCTTTGGGCTTTATAAAATCAGATACCATTGCTTGTGCTCAAGTTCATATGCTTCCAAATGCAAGTTACTATGACTTTGGCATCCTTATGTCTCTCATGCATAACTTGTGGATCAAGTTTACTTCTGGCAGGCTCAAGTCTGACATACGTTACTCTCGTGACATGACATTCAACACCTTTGTTTGGCCTGAGGTGAGTGACGAACAGCGTGATGAGATCGATAAGCTGGCAAAAGAGATCTTGCTGACACGTATCGACTTTGAAACACAGTTTACGCTTGGTGAGATGTATAACCCTGAAAACATGCCTGATGAGCTTAAGGATGTTCACGCAAGACTCGATGCTGCAGTAGAACGTGCTTATCGTGAGGAGCCATTCAAGGATGATGAGGAGCGCTTGTCGTTCTTACTTGACCTTTACTCTAAAGCGATTGCTGCTGAAGAAAAGGAGCAGTTAAAGGCTGCGAAGCCGAAGAAAAAGAAAGCTACCGCTAAAGCTGATAGCTAAGCATTTAAAGCTGATAGCTAAGTATTTGTTTCAGTGGGTGCTTTCTGGCTGAATTAGTCAGTAGATGATTTTGATGAGTCAAACATAAGAGGATTGAATATGAGTGAGCAGCACAAGGGTGAAGAGGTCGCTGTAGGCAGACTGCAGGTACATAACGTAGGTTCTTATAGCTTTTCACAGACTGGTCAAAGTTCTGCGGCAAATGCTATGGGTATGCGTGAAATGCAGGCTCGTGCTTTTGAAAAGCGAGACTCTCAGTACTTACTCATTCAGGCTCCACCGGCTTGTGGTAAATCACGTGCTCTTATGTTCTTGGCTCTTGATAAGGTCATCAATCAAGGCATTAAGAAAGTCATCATCTCAGTGCCTCAGATTGCTATTGGTTCAAGTTTTAATGACACTGAGCTCAGTAAGTTTGGCTTCTTTGCTGACTGGCATTTAGATTCAAAGTACAACCTTTGTGCTCCAGGCGGCGAGACTCAGAAAGTAGCTCAGGCTATTAAGTTTTTAGAAGATGACAATGCTCATTATCTTTTATGCTCACACGCAACCTTAGTCTACTTCTATGACAAGGTTAAGGATAAGTCAGTCTTTAACCAAGCTTTAGTTGCAATTGATGAGTTCCACCATGTCTCTGAGGAGGCTGATAACCGCTTAGGTAATGTAATTCATGAGTTGATGACCAAGACATCGGCACATGTCATTGCCATGACAGGATCTTACTTTAGAGGTGACAGCGTACCTGTGCTGTCTGTTGAGGATGAGAAGAAGTTTGATCGTGTTGTTTACACTTACTATGAGCAGCTTAACGGCTATAAGTACCTAAAATCATTAGGTATTGATTACGCTTTCTATGAGGGTAACTGGTTAGATGCTGTACCAAGGCTTCTTGAATTAGATAAGAAGACTATCATCCATATTCCTAATGTGAACTCTAAAGAGTCTAGCGGTGACAAGCTTAATGAAGTAGGCCAACTTATTGACTATATTGGTGAGCGCGTAGCTAGAGATCCTAAGACTGGCATCATCACGGTTAAGAGTGCTAATGGAAAGACCCTTAGAATTGCTGATCTCGTATCCGACACCATTGCAGGTATGCAGGGTGTAACATTAGCTGCACTGCGTGAACCTGAAACACTAAATACTGTTGATGTAATTATCGCCTTAGGCATGGCCAAAGAGGGCTTTGACTGGCCTCAATGTGAATATGCTTTGACAGTAGGCTATCGTTCATCATTGACCGAAGTTGTTCAGATCATTGGTCGTGCAACACGTGACTGCCCAGGCAAAGAACACGCTCAATTTACTAACCTCGTAGCTATGCCTACAGCTATGGTAGATGACGTAACGGATGCAGTTAACAGTCTTCTTAAAGCCATCACTTTATCCTTGCTGATGGAGCAGGTGTTAGCTCCTAACGTACACTTTAAAAAGCGCGGTGAAGTCGAGCCTACAACTCCAGAGCAAAAAGAGCAGAAAAAGATCGAGAGTATCAAGAAGAAGATTGGTAATCAGGTTGAGATCACCATTGATAATGACAGCATGTCTGATGATGCTCTTAAGATCATCAATGAGGAGTATGCCGATATTGTAGCTAAGGTGATTAACTCCTCTAATACAGTCAAAAAGGCTATTGCGAATGGTGGTGATGATATTTCCAAGTCATTAGTGGCAGAGGATGTTTCTTCAGTTATTCGTGAGTACCATCCTGAGCTAAGTGATAGTGATATTGCTGCCATGTCTGAGGCTGTAGTTACTGAGATGATTATCAAGACACTGCCAGTGATTAAGCCAGATGATGCTATTGTTCACGATGTTCCTACAGATGTCGTTGAGGAGCCTGTAGCGATAGTTCAAGATCATGAGAATCGAACTTTTGTGAAAATCAAAGATAAGTTCATTAATGTGGATGAACTCGATTTCAACATGATCGGCTCTATCAATCCATTCCAAGATGCATACATCTTTGTTTCAAAGGCAGTAAAGCCAGAGCTGTTAAAGCTCATGCAAAATCAGATTAATGCTTGGCGTGAAAAGATGACTTTGGATGCAGCTTTAGAGTTATGGCCTCATATTAATACCTTCAGAATTGAGCATAATCGTTTGCCTGATCCTAAGTCTACTAACGACTTTGAGCGTCGTTTAGGCGTGGCTTTTGAGTACATTCTTCAAAAGAAGCGTGAGGCCAATGCAAAGGCAGCATCATCAGCTGAAGCTCAAAATAGCTAAGGTGATGATATGAAGTTCAATATTGATCTGCCTGTTAAACGTCCTAAGTCACTTGATGAGCTCTTTGATAATGATCCTTATGGCCTGCTAGCAGATGTGGGCAAGTCTAAGGTGTCGATGAATGACACGCAAAAGATCATGTCTGAACTTGAGGATATTAAAGAGTTCATTAAAGAGCACCAACGTTTGCCAAACGAAGCTAGCGATGACTTTGAAGAGCAGATTCTTTTTAAACGCTATCAGAAGGTCTTGTCTGTCTATTCTGCTGCTAAAGAAGAATGTGAGGCATTGCTACCTGAGGAGCTGCGTTCAAAGAAAACTGAAAAGATCTCAAGAACTCGCATGACTCGCGACGAGGTGATCAAAAAAGAGGTAGAGGATATGCACTCACGCCTCTTTACTGATTTGGACTCCGTTTTTGCTGCAGATCCTTTAGGACTTCTTGATGATGTAGGTCAAAGTGATCTTGTTGTAGAGCATGAGTATTGGCGCGACACTGAAGCCTATAAAGCAAAGACTTTTGTCTTTGAGGAGCCATTAGCGAAAGCCGTAAAGTGCGCTGAGTTTGATAAGTTCAAGCGCTACTTTAATGAGGTAAAGCTTTTACTGAAGCAAAACCATGTAAAGCAGGTAAAGATAGTTGGTGGCGACAGCATCGATATCGTGCCTGGACAGTTTTTTGTGATTGATGGAGTCTTTAGCTTAATTGCCGAAGCTAGCCTCGAGGATAAAAAGACCAGCAAGGCATCAAAAAAGATTAAGTATAGAGTTAGACAGATTTTCGACAATGGCACTGAGAGTAGTCCATACAGTACATCTGTAAAGGCATCGTTCTATAAGAGCGTGCCTCCTTGTGTGCGTTTAGTTGAGAACGATGATATTGGCAGGGAGTTCTTTTCTCGCTTAGTTAGGGAGCTAGACCCGCTTTTTGAGAAGCTTGATAACGCTGGTAAGCCTGATGGATACGTTTATATCTTGGGCACTTTGAGCACCGAGCCTGTGATTCAAAAGTTCTTAGAGCATAGCCACCTTATCAAAATTGGTTGTACCAGCAATACAGTTGAAGAACGTATTGCCAATGCTCAGAACGAAAGTACTTACTTATGTGCGCCTGTCAAAGTCTTACGTACCATTGCTTGTAAGAACTTTGACGCCTTAGCACTTGAGAATGCACTTCATACCATTTTTGCAGCACATCGCTTGAATGTGACGCTTAAAGATAATGAGGGCCACACATACAAGCCAAAGGAGTGGTTTACCGTAAGTGCTGATACCGCCTGTGAGGTAGTTGAACATATCATGGCTCAAGACCTTAACAAGTATTACATTGACCCAATCCAAGGCCGTCTCAAGCTAAAGCAAAAGTAATACTTATCTATCAAGCTATGCTTTCTGTAGTAAAACCTATGTTTTAAGGCAAGCCTCTGCGCGGGCGTTGATGCAAGCCTAATGATGGAGAACGCTAATCAAAACTTATGATCTTTGTAGGCTGATCTGCTATCCAAACATCGGTGCTCCAGGCGATTGAATCGCATACCTTTGAGTAGCTTTCCATGCTATCAAACACTGAAAGATAAGCGCACTTTAGCTTAGTTGATGCTGCGATCTTATCGAGCTCTTGTTTGCGTTTGGTATCGATGTGTCCACATGAGTGTTCGCATGATACGAAACACAGCCATGGCTCTTTAGGATCATCAACCTTAAACACGAGATCAGTTTTGCCAAGCAGGTGTTTTGCATCAAGACCAATATCTGAAAGTGCAATCTGATCTTGGTGGATCACAGAGCTGTGATCTCCTGCAATAAAGACAGGTATAGAAGAAGTTGCATGTTCAGGTATAAAGCTATCTAATACAGCCTTTATGAGTTCATCTGCGATCTTAAGATCTTGGCAATTGGCCATGTTTTCCTCGATTCTACAAACGCAAAAAGGCAGCACCGATGGTGCTGCCTTTTTAGAACTTGATTATTCGTCGTCAGCTAACTTACGACTAGGTCTTTAGAACTATTGGCCCTGACCTAAGAGCTGCAGCGCGATAGTTGGACGCTGATTTGCCTGAGTCAGAATGGTCTGCGATGCCTGCTGAATGATCTGATTAGAGGTCAGAGCAGCTGTCTCCATTGCAAAGTCAGTGTCACGAATACGTGAGCGGGCGTCGGATTCGTTCTCAGAAATTGAGGCCTGATTACGGATGGTGCTTTCCATTCTGTTTTGTATCATTTTTGCGACATCTTTGATTGCAAAAATGAGCTCTTCAACTAACTTCGAAACCCAATTATTATTTTGTCGCAAATTCTCGAATACAAAATTTGTCATAGGAGCAAATTCTCTCTTTTTGGCGACGGTTTCAATGCCATAATTCAATAAACAAATTTACATACGCTACGTATATTATCACCATATGTGAGGTGATGTACGTCACTAAGCTGGTATTGACAATTAATGACATTTGTGCTTATTCATTAAAATGTCAAAAGCAAGACGTAACAAAGCGATGCTGTATTTCTACAACATTAGAAAGCACATAATATGCCAACATAT
>NZ_AXWV01000034.1 GCF_000482845.1 Anaerobiospirillum succiniciproducens DSM 6400 | reverse complement strand
CATACAAAATCTAGTGTAAAGAGCTAACAGCCCATACAAAACCTAGTGTATAGAGCCATCCACACGGTGCATTTAGCTTGTTGCAAGAATCCTTAACAAGCTAAATTTTCCATAGATTAACACCAAAGACTTAGTCTAGACAAAGACTCACGACAAATTTGCGGCACAGAACATCGGCCTTTGTACATATAAACCATCTGCAGCCTTTATTATATGCACAATGTTCTTTGCACTTAAAAGAAGGCTTTTGCAAGCTGATATTTAAATCATAAGTTAGCAAATTGGCTTACTTTCGGGCTTTGTGCTAAGATTGCGCTGTTTTGCCCATAGCAACTACTAACCTCAAGCGAAGCTTAGGCACTCTCTTAAGTGCTTCGTTTCAATCTGAGCTTTATAGTTGCTTAGCAAATAGTTTGCTGCTCTTATTTGCATGCAAAAGATGCTCTATACCTATGATTTTTTTACAATAAGGTAGATGCTTTTAGTGCAATTAAGATAATTTGGGAACATTCTAGGGATTAGCAGGGTCTTTTAGATAGGGTTACGGCACGTTAAACGTTGCCTCAATAAGTAATTTATCTTCACCATGTACAAAGTACCTTTGTGCTTTAAGGATTTAGCCCGCTACATTTCACTGGTCTACTAGCTTGCTAGCTTGGGTTAACCAAACTCATGTTGCTAATTGCCATTTTCCACTAGCTCATTTTGAGTATAGTCGCGGCATCAAGCAGCTTAAATTTATACATTAGCCTATCCTTCATACAGCCTATGCTTGAGTTTCTTAAGCTAATTTGAGGATAGGGCGATACCTTTTGACTTCTAGCTTGGACAACATGGCTAATGCGACTTATTAAGTTGCTACGCTCAGCGTGCGTAAATATAGTTGTGTACCCATAGCTAAGGGAATTCTAAGGCAAATGTAGTATCGTATTTAGGCTCTCAAGGCTCTATATATGCTCTCAGTTAATCGACTGTATAAGCTTGCTTAGGAGCCCCTTACATTTTGTCTATGTTGCATAGCATCTTGATGTGATGATATGAACGTCTTCTTTAAACTAGGCAGGATGTAGAAGATTAACAAGGATTTTTTTATATATGACTGACATTACTCAGGATGAGTCCTTAGATCTACTTGATGCATTAAAAGAGAAGCTCATTGAACACGAGCTCGATGCTATTCTCATCCCACATGATGATGAGTATCTCTCAGGAGATCTAACCCCTGACTGTGAGCGTATTGCCACCCTAACCGGTTTTACCGGATCTGCAGGTTATGTTTGCGTAACCGTAAAACAAAAGGGTGAGTTCCCTTTAGAAGCTACCAATCGCAAAGATGAAACGGTTCAGGTAAACATTGAACACGGCCAAGCTGTCTTTGTAGATGGCCGCTACAAGGTGCAGGTTAAAGAGCAAGTTGACGATGAGGTCTACGATACCTTTAACTTTGCTGAGGTAACTCCTTTTGACTACCTCATCGCTGTGTTACCAAAGAAAAGCCGTGTGGGTGTCGACCTCAAATGCATCAGCCGCACTTATCAGCAGAAGCTTGAAAAAGAGCTCAACATGGCTGGCATTGAGTTAGTGGCTACTGATGAAAACCTCTTTGATGTTATTTGGGAGGGTCGCCCTCATCCAGTGTGCTCAGCAGTTGAGCTCTATCCTGATGAGTACAACGGCTGCCCAAGTTTACAAAAGCGTAAGAACTTAGCTAAGGCCCTGAGAGATCGTGGTTTAGATGCCACTATCATTTCACGACCTGAGTCTGTTTGCTGGCTTTTAAACATCCGTGGCCGTGACCGCGATTACCTGCCAGTTATCAACTGTCGTTTAGTCGCTTATGCCAATGAGGCTATGGAGTGGTACTTAAACTTAGATCACCTTACTGACGAGATTCAGGCCAACTTAGAAGACCATATTGGCCACATCGATATCTTCCCTGAGGCAGGCTTTGACGATGTTTTAGAGCGTTTAAGCTCCTCAAACTGTAAGGTTTATGTGGATAGTGCTAGCACTAATGCCCATATTTTTGAGCAGCTTACCGTTAAGGGTGCTCAGGTAGTCGAAGGATTAGGTCTGTGCGAGATTCCAAAGGCTTGCAAAAACTCCATTGAGCTTGCCGGCGAGCATAAGGCCCACCTTAAGGATGGTGTAGCTTTATGCCGTTTCTTAGCTTGGCTTGATGACATCACTAAGGCTGACAATATCACCGATCTTGAGGCCTATCAGCGACGTATCGAAGACCTTGATGAGGCTGTTCTAGCAGAAAAGGCTGAGTACTTCCGTAAGATCGAGGGTGACTATATTGAGCCTTCCTTTGCGACCATTTCAGCTTTAGGCCCAAATGCCGCCATGTGTCACTACAACCATGCTGAGGTGTCAGAGGCACGTAAGTTTGGCAAGGATCCACTGTATTTAATTGACTCAGGTGCGCACTTTATTGAGGGTACTACCGATATTACACGTACTATCTTAGTTGGTCCGAACCTCACTGAGCATATGCAGACCTTGTATACCTTGGTATTAAAAGCTCACATTGCTCTGGCCTCTACTATCTTCCCTCATGGTACTTGCGGTATGCAGCTTGATGCGATCGCTCGTCGTCCGCTGTGGGAGCATGGCTATGACTATGAGCATGGCACTGGACATGGTGTAGGTCATCTGCTTGCTGTTCACGAGGGTCCTCACAACATCTCCACACGTAGCTCTACTGTACCTTTAGAAGTTGGTATGGTTGTCTCGATTGAGCCAGGCTACTACGAGACTGATGAGTTTGGTATTCGTCTTGAAAACCTCTATGAGGTAAGCCGCTGCAGCCAAGCTGGCTTTACCGATATGCTGTGTTTTGAGCCACTGACCTTAGTGCCTTTTGATACCCGTCTGATTATTCGTGAGATGCTCTCTCCTACCGAGCGTACTTGGTTAAATGAGTACCATCAAAACGTTCTGACCGTTATCAAGAACACTGCCACCACCCTCTCAGACCTTGAGGTAAGCTACTTAACCGAGGCTACTTGCGCGATCTAATAGCCACTAAGGATAGCAGCTAGGCCCATAAAAATAGGCTACATCCACCCTCACTTAAGAGGGTGATGCCACCCTCTTTAAGTGTCATGAGTGCCTAGTTGTAGGGTTATTGCCACCCTCTTAAAAGGGTGGCTAGAATACGCACCTGCATTTTTGTGAACGTGCATATCCTGCAAGCCTCTTCATAATGTGAAAAGAGCGATGGCAGTAGATATAGCTAGTGTTTGGCTATTGCATATATAATGGCCACAGTGTGGTGAAGATGGGCCTTACGGTGTGGGCTTGTTAATACTTTGTTTTAGCGCCTTTTGAGGTGAATTAATAAGATGTTTCTCTTTAAAAACAGTCTGCCAAATTCAATTTACAGCCAGACTCGTCTGCAGCAGATGCCGCAAATTGCGGTAAAAGCTTCAGGCTATAACATCCTCGAGCGGCCTGCAAACTTTCATCAGCGTGTCTTAGAACTGATTGCCTCAGCTAAGGTACGTATCATGATGACCATGCTTTATCTACAAGACGACGAAGCTGGTAGAGAGGTCATGGAAGCCCTGTATGAAGCTAAAAGACGTAATCCAAAGCTATATATTCGTGTCTACGTTGACTTTCACCGTGCACAGCGTGGCTTAATCGGAGCTACAGGAGATAGCCGCACCAATGCCGACATGTACCGTGACTTTGCACAGGATCAAGAGCTAGCCCCCCATGTCTATGGTGTACCAGTTAAACGTCGTGAAATCTTTGGCGTCATGCACCTTAAGGGCTTTGTCTTTGATGACACCGTACTCTACTCTGGTGCTTCTATTAACAATGTTTACGTTAACTATGCCAATCAAAAGTATCGTCTAGATCGCTACCACGAAATTCAATCCAAGGAATTAGCTAATTCCTTCTGCCGCTTCACTAATGAAGTGTTCCACATCAACTATGCAGTACAAGACTTCTCTCAAGGCAATATTCGTCCTGCCAAAGAGATGAAGAATGAAATTAAGATGCTACAGCGCTCTTTAACCAAAGCTCAATACACGGTTAAAGCAGCTCGAAAACTGCAAGATGATGAGGTCGGTATTACCCCACTGTCAGGTCTTAGCAAAAAGAACAATCAGCTCAACCGCTCTATTATTTGGGCACTTGATTCAGCTAGAAAGCACATCTTTATCTGCACTCCTTATTTCAACCCACCAAAGGAGCTACTTGAGCACTTAGAGATGGCGCTTGAACGTAATGTTGAGATCACTATTGTGGTTGGTGACAAGGTGGCAAATGACTTCTATATCTCACCAGATAAGCCATTTTCACCAATTGGAGCCATTCCATATGTCTATGAACAAAACTTAAAAGAGATGGTACAGCGCCATAAGCATCATATTGATGCTGGCAAGCTTAACATCCACTTGTGGCGAGACGGGATCAATACCTATCACCTCAAGGGTATGTTCATTGACCGCAATTTAGCTGTGATCACCGGTAATAACTTAAACCCACGTGCTTGGGCTTTAGACTTAGAAAACGGTTTATTTATCAACGATCCAAACCATCTTTTAAGTGAAAAGTTCATGCACGAAAAGCAGTATATTTTGCACCACACCACCAAGATTACCTCAGTAGATCAGCTCGACAGCTTTGATAGCTACCCTGAGCAGGTACAAAAGATCTTAAAGAAGGTGCGCCGCTTAAGAGCTTCATTCATCATCAAGAAGCTTCTCTAGGCTAAATGCTCATCTGCATCTTGAAGCCATGGTTGCCTTAGCTACCATGGCTTTATATTTCCCGCAGTGCCTTGCGATCTGGGCTTTAAATTTCCCGCAATGCCTTAGCAACCATGGCTTTATGTTGTCACCCAATGCCTTGCGATCTTGGCTTTAAACTGCCATCTATGCCTATCCACGCCTCAAAGCCAATTGCGCTCATCTTTTTAATGCACCTTACTTTGACTAAGCCATGGCTCAATTACGCAGAATCTCATTTGTCTTTGAGCTAAGAATGCCTTGTCTTTGCGCACTCCATGCAGATTTTCCAATAGTGTTAAGTAGGTTTTTGGAGTAGATCTCGTTTCTCACAACGGATATGACATTCAATCGCAACTAGCTTTCGACGTCTGCACTCAGATCTAAGATTAATCATACACAGTAGCAACAGCGCAACCTTCAACTTCCGTTAGACGATCGATCTTGCCCTTATCAATTCTCTAAGGCATTAGCTCTCATATGCGCCTAACCTAAGCTATCTTTAGTACGTGTCATGCACTAAAATTTTTAGAGCGTCCCAATACAGCATTTGTGACACTCTAGTACAAGCTGCGGTTGCATGCATTCAAACAAGATAGAACAAGGAGCTAACTATGCAAAATATGTCATGGAACTTAAGGCTTGGCCTCTACTCCTTTTGTATCTTCTTTACCTCCTCAAGCTATACCATGTGCGTGCCATTTTTACCGGTGTACTTGCTTGAGCTTGGCGCTCCTGAAGAGACTATTGAGCTGTGGTCGGCCTTAGTGTTTTCGTCATGTTTCTTAATTGCAGGCATCATGGCTCCGATCTGGGGAAAGATCTCAGATGTTAAGGGCAAAAAGAGTATGGCGCTCAGATCAGCTATCCTGCTCTTTATTAGCTATGGTGTGGGAGGCATTGTCACTGCGCCTATACAACTTTTAGGCATGCGTATCATTCAAGGCTTTGCTAACGGCTATTTGCCTGTCATTCTGTCAATGGTGTCTTCACAAAGCCCCAAAGAGAAAGTCGGTACCTCTCTTAGTTTTATTCAGTCATCCATGCTTGCTGGTACAGTATGCGGCCCACTCATTGGAGGTCTTTTAGCTGAAGCTTTTGGCTATCGAGCCTCATTCTTAATTGCCTCAGCATTCTTGGCATTTATCACTGTAGTTACTTACATCATTCCAGACTCAGGTGATAAGTCTGAGATTACTCAACAGCGAACCACCATCTTGCAGGATCTTAAGACCTGCTTTACTGACAAGGTCATTAGCGAGATTCTAGCTTTATATTTCATCTTCCATCTCATCATGATGGCCATTCAGCCGCTACTCTCGCTGTACGTAGGACAGCTTTTAGGCGGCTATAGCGATATCGCCATTTATGCTGGTATTGCCGTTTCTGTCCCTCCAATGGTAGGAGCTATAGCAGCTCCAATATGGGGATTTTTAGGTCAGCGTCATGGCTATTACAGATCAATGGCTGCAGCTTTTATGGGAGCTGGCTTCTTTCTTATCTTGCAGTCATTTGCCCCAACCTACACCGTCCTTATGATCTTAGCTGCCCTCATGGGACTGTTCATTGTAGGAGTTGTGCCAGCCTTAAATGCTTCTATCACCTTAGCAACTCCACCTGACTTTAAAGGCAGAGCTTTTGGTGCAGCTACTATGGCCACCCAATTTGGCTGTATGTTTGGCCCATTACTTGGCGCAGCGATCGCCAATCTTTTAGCCATACGCTATCAATTTGCTGTCTCAGGCACTTTGATGATTGTAATGAGTTTGTACACTGGCTATCGCTTCATCAAAAATCGCAAGGAGCGCATCGCTGCTACCGAGCATAAGGCCGAAGCCATGGCCAAAGACTATGACGAAACGATGTTCAATGACATTGACGGTTCTAGTCGCACAAATATTCTTGGCACACTAGGTGAGTATCATCCAAAAGAGTCAATTCAAAACTCTACAAATCCTAAGCAACCAAAGTCATGAGATGATTGCTGATGAATTGGGATCTGTACTGTTAATTGCTCCTAAGCGCCTTGCTAAAGTAATAAACGACATTAACACTTTGCTTTTACCTTCTTACAAAGAAGATGCGCTAACGATTTGAATGATCCCAAAGGTAAGTTTTAATGCAGTTTCCAGAGGCTTAATCGTTTATAAGCGACTCTAGCGTTACAGACGCATTCTCCTCTAATCTGTATTCTTCATCCTCAATTAAGTCACTAATGTTTATATAGTCAGCGTCTGATATTGCACAATTGATAATGTGGCCATAATAGTCAAGATCATCTAATGACTTACCCTTGAAGTATCTATCCTTGAACAAATCATACTTACCAGTGTAATCATAATTATTTACCAAGTAGACAAAATCTGTTGTACTTAATTGTTTTACTTTCTCAAAATCCTCTTTTGTTATGATGCACCATGCTGCCATAGCATGCTCTAAAGTCATAATAGTCTCTAGCTGAACATTGCCCTCATCAATCACCACAGGCTTAGCGGCTTTCTTATCCCAAAATCTATATGGAGGATTGATGCTATCCTCCACAATAGGGAAGCATATTTTAGTCTCAGTGCCTGAAAAGAAAGTCACAAATACCTGATCCTTAAAAGCTCCACTTGCGATTGAACGAATAGAGATTACGGTATCTGACAAACAATAGCCACCACTAGTTCCTAGTTGCAAAACCATAGCATAATCCTTGATTCCTGCGCTTTCTAAAGCCTGAGTCCATGCCACTTCTATTAATGAATCAAACCCTGAACTGTGATCCACCTGCAAACCATAAATGAATAAGGACTCGTAGCTTTTTTCACCAACTTCAACTAGCACACCATTTCTGCGTGACTTCACTTCTTCGTTGAAATATTCGCCATTAAAAGTGCCTCTAGCGACCATATTTAAAGGTGTATAAATAGTCTCATGCCAATTAAAGTCGTAAAGATCCATAGTGGAAACATTTGTATCACGAACTGGGTTTAACCTTAAGTGCTTATACCACCCTGCTATAGTGTTAAATCTAAGCTTGCTAAACAGCTTTTTCTGTTGCTCTTTAGTAGCATCAAAGAAAATTGCAATATTCATCGACATATTTCAACTAAATCCCTTTTTCACTTGAAAGCTAAGTGCGATCATACGAACTACTTCTAATTAACACTTAATCTTACATAAGATTAGCTTAAGTTGAGCCTGTATAGCAGATCAAGTCCAATAATACATGTTTAATGTATCTTCAAATATCATGTAAGCCTATGACAGCTAGTCCTATTGTTCGGCATTGTATAGGAATATAGCAGAGGGCAAAGTTCTAAAAACATCCGATGCTATAATGACCTATGCCTTGAGTGGCGATCTAGATTCTTTGCCATACAAGGAGCGCCTTACTAGCAGCACGGCCATCTAGCGTGAGCTTGAAAAGCTATGTGCATGGTTAGGCGATAATTGGTCAATGCGGAGCCGAGGCTATGCCAGGACAGGATGCACAATTTATAGCGACGCCACTGTCGAGCATCAATAGTGTTGCAACACAGACTATGGCTAAATTAGGTCGATTGGGCTTATCTAACATTTACGATTTGCTCATGAACCTACCTTTCCGCTATGAGGATCGCACCTATATTCGTTCAGTACAAAGCTCCCCTGAGGAGAATGTACCGTGCAATCTCTTGCTAACTATTACCTCAGCGCCACGTATCAAGCCAAAACTTACTGAGTTTTCCGCTCAAGATCATGAAGGCTCACATATCAAGATCATCTTCTTCCATGCAAGTAAGTATTTGCTACAAAAACTTACTGTAGGCACCACCGTACTTGCATGGGGTAGCGTACGTATGGACTTTTATGGTCCATCACCAAAGTACGTCATTACCCACCCAGAAGTTACTTTTATTGATAGCTCCGAAATCGAGCTCCCTGCTAGACTCTCGCCGGTTTATCATTTAACTGCAGGCATTACTCAATACCGCTTACGTGAGCTTACCCATTTAGCTTTAACTCTGTTAGCTCGCCACCCTCTTGAAGAGTATTTGCCCACCATGCTCAATCCATACGGCATGGACTTAACTCGTGCGCTCATGATTACCCATAATCCTGAGCCTAGAGAGGATCATGGTTTAGTTCTACTTGAAGCACTGCCTAGCTATCAGCGTATTTGCTACGAAGAGCTCGTGGCTTATAAGCTGAGTATTCTTGAGCTTAAAGCTCGCCAAGTAAGCAAAGCTGCTAAGAGCGTTGAACTTAATACTAAAAGCCATGAAAAGCTCTTAAAGAGCCTACCATTTACCCCAACTGATGCTCAAAGTCGTGTCTTTGATGAGATCATGGGTGACTGTAACAAGAACAAGGCAATGAGCCGCTTAGTTCACGGCGACGTAGGCTCGGGTAAAACCTTAGTCGCAGCTATGGTGATGGAGCAATTTGCTAGTGCCAATATGCAATGTGCTCTGCTTGCACCAACTGAGCTTTTGGCCAAACAACATCATCGCAAGATCTCTGAGCTCTTCGAGCCTATGGGCTTTGAAGTAGTCTGCGTGATTGGCTCTTTAAAGAAAAAAGAACGTGAGAGCGTCTTTGAAAAGGCTAAGTCAGGAAAGGCACTGATATTTGTTGGTACCCATGCGCTCTTCCAAAAGGACATAGTCTATAAGAACCTATCTTTAGTCATTGTCGATGAGCAACACCGCTTTGGTGTAGATCAACGAGAGGCATTGCTCAACAAGTCTCCTGAAGAATACGCAGCCCATGAGCTGCTCATGACAGCTACCCCGATTCCACGTTCATTACAACAAGCCCTCTATTCAGATACTGATGTATCCACCATTGACGTGCTTCCAGCGGGTCGTACCCCAATTACCACAGCCATCATTGGTCAAGATCGCATCGAGGAAGTGGCCGATCGTCTCAACCATCACTGTCATGAGGGCAATCAGGCCTATTGGGTATGCCCATTAGTTGAAGAAAATGAGCTTTTAGATGCCACTTCAGCTAAGAAGCGTCACAAAGAGCTTACCGAGCTACTGCCAGATCTGAAAATTGGACTTCTGCACGCTCAAATGAGCGAGAAGCAAAAGAACGAGACCATGGAGGCATTCATCTCAGGAGAGATCAATATTCTCGTCGCTACTACAATTGTGGAAGTTGGCGTGGATGTGCCAAATGCCACTGTAATCGTAATTGAAAACGCCGATCGTCTAGGTCTTGCACAGCTCCATCAGCTACGTGGTCGTGTAGGCCGAGGCTCTAAACCATCGTTCTGTTTATTACTCCACCAAAACAATACTCCAGCTAAAGATAATGAGCGTCGTGAGCGCGGCATTAAGCGTCTTGAGATCATGCGTAGTACCACCAATGGTTTTGCTATTGCTAATCAAGATCTTTTAATGCGTGGTCCTGGTGAGTTCTTTGGCACTAATCAGGCGGGTAAAGAAAACTTCCGTTTTGCCGATCTCAATCGAGATTACGATCTGATTGAAAATGCCACTCGCGCAGCATCTGCGATTTTCAATAACGATCCTGAGACTGCAGGCAACCTTATCATGCGCTGGTTCCCGCAAGTCTTAGATCTCGAAAACGGCCCTCTATCAGGTAAGGCAAAAAAATAGCGCCCGCCCATAAGTACTATTTAGCCATGATTTAAGCATGTAGATCATGGCTCAAACTACACTGTCTTAACGATCTTCAAGCGCTAATGAAGAAAAATAAGCCCTGAACATAAGTTTTTGATCACATCGGGGCTTGCATTAGGTACACTGTAGCGAAAGTATTGCAAGGCAAAACAATACCAGGCATTTTTGAATATCTGGTAATGCATTTTGCTTGTAATGTGGCATCTGTTAACAATCTACGGTGAATGAAGATGGTAGGCCTTTACCATAAAAGACGCGCTGAGCGTTCGCAAAGCAAAGTATTAAGCTGCATGATTCGCGCAGGCGCTGCTGCCGGTGCGTTCACTGTGGTTGGCTTTACCTTGGTCGCTATCTTCTTTAACGGTACAGCGATTAAAGGCCCTTTAGGCTCCTACCTGTCTAAGCAAACAGGTTTAGATGTCACTATTGAAGATGCCGAGTTCTCCCCTGTATACCCAGATGTTATCAAGCTCAACAACGTTAAGTTTGGCTCATCCACTGTAGGTGAACTGTACCTTGAGTACGATATTAGCTCTGCTTTGTCTGATGATGAGCTGAAGATCAACGATATCTACATCAACGATCTTAAGCTAAGCAAAGAAGATCTCGCCGCGCTCTCCTCGTCAAAAGCAGGCTATAAGTCTATTCGCGCTAATGCCGTTCGCTTCCATCACACTCCAATCAATACTCGCTTTTTGAAGACCAAGGATGCGACCATTCGCTTAAACCAGGTCTCCTTTAGCGACAAAGAAGGTCTTACCTTCAGATCAGGCTCCTTAGCCTCAGAAAAACTTAGCCTCTTTAAAGAGCAAGCTAAGAGCTTTGTGGTGGATTTTGAACAAGCACCAGATGGCATGCGCCTTAATAACTTTAGCGTACAAATGTATGGTGGCATCATCTCAGGTAAAGGCATGTACAACCAAAGCCTTGCCAATGCTAATAGCGCCAACGCCAATCAAGAGAACAAAGCTGATGGTGCTAACGGCACGCCGCAGGTTATCACCGATATCAAGCTTGATGAGCTCAGTCTTGCCAATGTCATCATCTACTCAGGCCTCACTAGCCCAGAGAACATCACTTTGACATCACAAAGCACTGTCTTAACCGATGTCATTCTCTCTGATGATGCTCCATCTGCCCGTAAGAGCAAGCCTCATAGCTCAAAGAACACTAATACTTTAGCAGCAGCTAAAGCAGCTGAAGATGCGCAAAATGCTGCAGACAAAGGTGGCAAGCAAGGCGCTAAGCAAAGCCATACTCCAAAAGCAGATGATGTGAACTTGAGTACTTATATTGTCCAAGGTATCAATGGCAATATTGAAGATCTCAAGATCACCTCTAATGGCATTCAAGGCACCTTTAACGGTAGCGCTGATGAAATCTCAATGCCTAATTTGCAAACCACTATGGAGAGCAATGAGGTAAGTGCTACTTTCTCCAAAGATGCTTTTACCTTTAAGTTGCAAGGTAATGTCTATGAGGGACGCTATCTTGCACAAGGTGAGCTTGACCATAAGAACAAAGAGCTCAACTTAGAAAAGCTCCTCATGAAAAAGGCCAAGCTAGCAATCAACACCCCACGCTTAAAGTTCTTAAGTGCAGGCCTTAACGAATACACCTTTAACCTCAAGCATGCTGGCTTTGAGTCTTTGGAGTTTTTGTCATACTTAAACTCACTGCCAATGTCGATCCAATCCATCACTGGCACTGCTGATAATCTTTCTATAAAGGGTCAAGCACAACAAAAAGACCAAGATGAGTTCTATCGTCTGCTCTCTAGCGTATCTGTCCTTAAAGACAATGTCTTTGCCAACACTGAGGCTAAAAAGGACAGTCAGGATAGTGCTGATGCGGATAAGACCGCTGTAGATAATAAGGTGGCTACAGCTGATGCTGTTGCAAAGAGCGCCAATACTGCCGCTATGGAGCTTGAGTTTAAGAACTTCTTATACTCCGATCTGCTAATTAGCAGCATGCACAGCAAGTGGCTCTTAGATGCAGATAAACTCTTAGTCGAAGTACCAAATGCCAAGTTCAAAGAATCATCAGCAGCTGCAGAGGCTCTCATTGCACTTAAGGCATTTGATAAGAGCCACCTTAAGCTCAATGCTCCTGACTTTGAGAGTGCAGACTTAAACTCCAACTTAGTAAGCCACATGCTTACTGGCAGGATGGATGTAAACTTAAGCTTAGAGTCTAAAGCCCAAGCTAAGACCTTTGAGAGCCTCATCAATGAAGCCAAAGGTAAGCTTAATGTTAACTCTGATGCCATGCTCATCTCAGACTTTGGCTTAGACCTCATTAACGGTGGTAAAGACAAGAACTACGAGCTGTCCTATACCGAGCTGCTCACTGGTGTACAAGGCGCTGTTGCCGGTATCTCCGCTCTTAAGAGCACCACCACCTTTAATCAAGGTGTAGCTCAAAATACTACCTCCATGGCTTTATCTACTGCCAACATGCGCTTATCAGTCAATGCAGACTATGAGCGTAATAAGATCTCAGGCAATAGCTTTTTCATCAGTCCTGCAAAGGATAGCTCTACTAAGGTAACCATCTTAGGTGATCTCGATGAACCACGCTTTGCAATTATCCCATTACGTCGTGGAGAGCAGCGCCCTGGTTTATATCTGCCTCAGTACGATGAGAACGCTAAGGCTAAAGAGCAGACTGATGCAGCTGCCGTCCTTAATGGCAAGGTAAAGATTGAAGAGCCGCAAAAGTCTGATGATGATAAGGACAAGCTACAAGAAACTAGTCATGATCCAAAGGTAAGTAGCGCTGCAGACTCTAGCTCACTATCTGACAAATCAAGCAGCACTGACAAAAAAGAAGAGTTAAAGCCTCAAGAGGATAAATCTAATGAGGCATCTTCAAGGCAAGACAATAGCGATGAGAGCTCAAACTCATCAAATGATAGTGCAGCGGAGGATGACAAGAGTGCTCAGCTAATAGATCAGGCAGCTAAGGATAAGAGCAAAGATGAAAAGCCTGGCGATAACAGAGCTCCTAAAACAGACAGCGCTCAAGAGCCAAAGGCAACACAAGATAGTAATGCCACTAAGTCAGATACTCACGATGAAGGCAATACATCATCAGCTAAAGTGAGTTCCGATGGCTCTGAGTCTTCAGACAAAGCTCCAGATAAAAAGACAGATACCAGCACTGACCGAGCTTTTGAGGCAACAGATAGTAAGTCCTCTGATAAGGACCAAGACTCTAGCGTCAAGACAAAAGATTCTTCAGCAAAAGACACTCCTGACTCCACTCAAGCCGCCTCATCTTTATCAGGTGATCCTACCGAAAACCTCTCCACTTCTCCTGCTCAAACCTCCTCAGTTTCCGACCAAAAGTCCACCAAGACAAATACCGCTGTAATTAACTCTACCCAAACCAGCGCCCCAGCCAAGGACGCAGACAGCACTGTAGCACCCAAAGACCAGGAAGAGACTAGTGCAGATGCTGCTAATGCTCAAGCCCAAGCCCAAGATACTAACCCACAAAGCGATGCAGAGGCTGTAGCTACCGAGATAGGTGAAGACAGTGCAAAGGCTGAAACTGTAGCTGCAGTGCCAGGTGAAGACACTGCAAAGGCTGAAACTACAAGTGAGGCAAGTGAGGTAGCTAAGGACGATGCACAATCTAAGAAGAGTGAGGCTGTAGCTGCTAGTGATAATAGTGCAGGAGGAGATGAGCCTAAGCAGACTGCCAATAAGAGCAATGAAGCAATAAGCGCTGAAGCTCAAGCTCAGGCAGATAAGACTGAGACCGATCTTCTCAAGAACGTACTTATAGACAGCTTCTTTGATAGCGAAGAGGGTGAAGAAGAGCTGATCTTCTAATTATCGACTTGCTAGACAAGGCCATGCTTAGAGCATGGCCTTGTACTTTTTAAGCTTAGGCAGGAGCGTGCGCAGTGTATCGTATGTTGGATATTGCCCGCTTGTAAGATTGGAAAAGAGCAGTGTTTAGATATGTAGCGTTGGTTTGCTATTTTTTATGCTCGACAGCGTTGTCGCGACGGACTGGAGATACATGAACCTTGATAGCTGAACGAGGAGCTGGCTCTTTTTCATAGGCAAGAGCATCGGAAATAATCTGCTCAGGCTTCTTAGTATCCTTACCCATAGTGTCAACTATGGAGTGAATCATTGATGGTACTTCTTTAGAGTGCTCAGAGCGAGCAATACCCAGAACAGCTGTAAGCTCAGCTCCTAAAAGCACCAGCCACCAGTTGATATAAATCCAAATCATCAGTACAGGCAGTGCAGCTAAAGCGCCATAGATAGCTTCATAATCTGAGAAATTGATAATAAAGGCGGCAAATACACGCTTAGAGATTTCAAATAAGAGAGCAACCACAACGGCACTTAATAAAGCATCGCGTGATTTAACGCGAGCTACTGGCAAGACTGTATAAAGAACAAAGATTAAGGCAGCTTGCACGAAGAAAGGCAGTACATATAAGACTGTGCGTACAGCTGTGGCCATCTCCATGTCCTGAAAAATCTGCAAAGCCACGATACTAGAGGTAGCCCAAACCGTAATACCCATAGCAAGAGGGCCCACTGTCAGCAAGGTCCAATAAATAGCGAAAGTAATGATCTTACGACGTTGAGAACCACGCCAAATACGGTTGATAGCCTTATCAATGGCTCGAATGAGCATCATACTGACGATAAACAGCACTAGAAGACCGGTTACCGTCATAGAACCTGCATGATCTACAAACTTTTGCAGTGACCCCATGATAGCGTCGGCAAACACAGGAACAAAATTATCCTGAATAAAGCTCATCATTGATTCTTTGACTGGCTCAAAGGATGGAACCATAGCAAAGATTGACAAGATGATAGTTAATGCAGGAACTAACGCTAGTATTGAGGTATAAGCAAGCGCTGCAGCTTCAATACCAATACCATCACGTTTGATACGCCGTATAAAATACTTTATAAGCTCCAACATTTACTTACTCCAGCTTAATGATTGTTCTGTATCTTAATTTTCTAAGCCCAATCTTGGGCCAGTAATCTGTAATTGTATTCGATCTTGATAATTGTGTATGCGCTTTGATGCAATCTGTAAGCCTTATATGTTTTAGTAGCTCTGTATAGTCGTTTTAGAGCACAAGTGTTGCTGTGAGGCCTGCCTCTTATGAGAAAGGCTTGCAATTAGAGTGAACCTCTTGCTAACAAAGATGATGTTTATCGTATTGATGACAGTTAACTCTAGTAAAAAGAGAAATTTTAAAATGCACACCGTTCTAGAGATTTTTGCGCTAAAATAGCGGGGCCGTTTTTTCAAGCTTACAAGTAACAAAGCGCGAAAGAGATCGCAAAATTGACTTTAGGTGCAGATTCGACACTGATAGATATGTCAGCTGAGCCTTAGCTAGAGACTATGCTCTTAGCTTAAAGTTTAGTTTTCTATGCACGTAAGAACAGTATTATCTTTTAGCTAACATCATTTCTTTTGTTCCTAAGGTAACGCCTTAGCAATCTTACAGACCATGATAGTAATGCTAAAGATCCTGTACCTTACAGTGCTCTACAGAGATGTTCTAGGCTCTGGTTCTTGTAGATTTTAAATGCACTGCCAAGTGCAGTTCATGCTCTTAAATACCCGTATAGCTCGGTATTCCACAATAGGTATTTCTCCATGGATGTTCAAAAGATCCGTAACATTGCCATCATTGCCCACGTTGATCATGGCAAGACTACTCTCGTAGACAAGTTATTGCGTCAATCAGGCACCCTTGATCGTAATGAAAGCGCTCAAGAGCGTGTGATGGACTCAAATGCCATTGAAAAAGAGCGTGGCATTACCATCCTTTCTAAGAATACCGCCATCAACTGGCAGGACTACCGCATCAACATCGTTGACACCCCAGGACACGCTGACTTTGGTGGTGAGGTTGAGCGCGTTATGTCCATGGTTGACTCAGTACTGCTGCTCGTTGACGCTGTAGATGGCCCAATGCCACAAACCCGCTTCGTAACTCAGAAGGCTTTTGCTCGTGGTCTGCGCCCAATCGTTGTAATTAACAAGTGCGATCGTCCAGGTGCACGTCCTGACTGGGTTATTGATCAGGTATTCGATCTGTTCGACAACTTAGGTGCAACCGATGAGCAGCTCGACTTCCCTGTTATTTATGCATCCGCATTATCAGGCTGGGCTTCTTTAGATCCAGAGAACCATGGCGACACCATGGAGCCTTTATTCAATGCCATCATTGAAAAGGTAAGCCCACCACAGGCTGATCCAGCAGGTCAGCTGCAAATGCAGATCTCATCATTAGACTTCACCTCATACGTCGGTGTTATCGGTGTTGGTCGTATCACCCGTGGTAGCGTTAAGACCAATCAGCCTGTAACCATCGTTGGTGCTGATGGCTCCACCCGTCAAGGTAAGATAGGTCAGGTTTTAGGTTACTTAGGTCTGCACCGTTCTGAGGTAGCTGAGGCTGGTGCTGGCGACATTATCGCTATTACTGGTTTAGGCGAGCTTAAGATTTCTGACACCATTTGCTCTCCACAAGCTGTTGAGGCTCTGCCTCCTTTATCTGTTGACGAGCCAACTGTGTCCATGACCTTCTGTGTTAACACCTCACCATTTGCAGGTAAGGAAGGCAAGTTCGTTACTTCACGTAACATTGAAGAGCGCTTACGTACTGAGCTGGTACACAACGTAGCTCTGCGCGTTGAGAACACTGATGACGCTGACAAGTTCCGTGTATCAGGCCGTGGTGAGC
Organism: Anaerobiospirillum succiniciproducens DSM 6400; assembly: GCF_000482845.1. Lineage (GTDB taxonomy): Bacteria > Pseudomonadota > Gammaproteobacteria > Enterobacterales > Succinivibrionaceae > Anaerobiospirillum > Anaerobiospirillum succiniciproducens. The sequence goes on along the minus strand of NZ_AXWV01000034.1, from coordinate 25,386 downwards.
TGCACTTATCTGTTTTAATTGAGCAGATGCGTCGTGAGGGCTACGAGCTTGGCGTATCCCGTCCTGAAGTTATTCTTCACAAGGATGAGAACGGCAAGACCTTAGAGCCATACGAGGTATTAACCTTAGACCTCGAAGAAGGTGATCAGGGTGGCGTAATGGAAGAGCTCGGCCGTCGTAAGGGTGAGCTTAAGAACATGAGCCCAGATGGTAAGGGCCGTGTACGTTTAGACTACCGCATCCCAGCTCGTGGTCTTATCGGCTTCCAGAGCTTATACATGACCTTAACCTCTGGTACTGGTCTTATGTACCACACCTTCGACAGCTATGACGAGTATGTAGGTGGCTCTATCGGTGAGCGTGCTAACGGTGTTCTGATTTCTAACGACACTGGTAAGGCCGTTCCATACGCTTTATGGTTCTTACAAGAGCGTGGCCGTCTGTTCGTAGACGCAGGTGAAGAGGTTTACGAGGGTCAGGTTATCGGTCTGCACGTTCGCTCCAACGACTTAACCGTTAACTGCTTAAAGACCAAGAAGCTCACCAACGTTCGTGCAGCAGGTTCCGATGACAACATCATCTTAACTCCTGCTGTTCACATGAGCTTAGAGCAGGCATTAGAGTTCATTAACGAGGACGAGCTCGTTGAGGTTACTCCTAAGTCCATCCGTATCCGTAAGAAGTTCTTATCTGAGCTTGAGCGTGTACGTGCATTCCGTGCAGCTGGCGGTAAGGCTGAGAAGTAATCTCCCTTAACACAAAGCATCTTAGCTATCTCTAGCTAAGACACTTGCTCTAAAAAGCCCTCGCAAGTCTTACTTGCGGGGGCTTTTTTGTTTTGGTGCGATGTAGAGTGACAATGCTCACCTTTGGATCTAATGTTAAGAAATGGTTCTTTCAATGCAGAAACATGTGCTTGCATACGCCCTACATGAGTGCATGTAAAATATGCCTCAAAGCAGCTTAATATTCTATATTTGGCTTATAATTAAGGAATTGCAGTATTTTTTCGATTTTTTCTGCAAAAACATGTGTTCCTTTATGGGGAAATACGCGATGTGCTGAGCACTATATATGTGCAAATGAGAGATTTATACCATTTTTAAACATAGGCGCTCTAAAATGGATCACAAATCAAGGGCATATCACACTTTTTTTCTGTCAATGCACTGTAGAGTATCACTATTAGTTTGACACAAACTTACTGTGTAATGCTGTTGCTCTGTTTTTACTCATTAGCGCGCTTAAGTAGTAGTGCTTAAGCATAAGAAAGCCCTAAAGTTGAGCATTCTTATCTTGTTAGTGGGTTTTAGAACATCTTACTTCACTCAACTTAGCTCATCTATGAAATTAGATATAGTTGGGCTAAAGATAATATATGGACACTACATTTTGCAGTGTACATACAATAGTTAAAGATGCTCAGTACTAACTACTGTGCCCCATTTTGAGTGCTCGTAGTTTAGGTACTACATAAGGACATTGGTTAACTTGATTAAGTGCCAGCGTAAATCTCCATTAGTTATAAGAGATACGGGTACTTTCTCAGTTGGCAAACTCAAGATACATGGGACGTTATATCCCCAAAGAGCATATTAGAGCTTAAGGCCTGTGTCTCGTAGACCAAACGAAGCTACAAGTACCAGGCTAAGGCGCTACCTAATTTAGGTAATGGCCATTCGATCATAAAAAGATCCCTTGGTTAAGGCCTCATAAGCGAGTCTTAAGTTAGCTCAAATGCTTAAAGCAAACAGTATCACATTGTTCTATTGGATTTACTTTAGGCCTTTGTCAGGCTCAACTAAAGGTAGCTGCCATGCAATGCGACTCTAAAACCATTATCGAGAGTATCTCCACCTCAATATTGGTGATCGACTCTCAGTTAAAGGTTGCTTATGCCAACACTGCGGCCGAGCAGTTGTTTTCCATGTCTCGTACCAAGCTGCAGGGAATTAAGCTGCTTGATCTTATTGATAGCAATGAGAAGAGCTTGATTGAGTCCCTTCAGAACGCGAATTCACCATCTTTTCAAGGATTCACTGCTACTGATATCACTTTCACTCCAGAACACCAAAATCGCTTCCATGCCGACGTGTATATCTCACCATATACCGGCAGAGCACGTGGTCTGATGGTAGAAATTCACCGTCTTGATTATCAGCAAAAACTCAATGATGACCTGCAGCGCCGCAATCAACATATTGCAGCCCGCGATCTCATTAGAAACCTTGCTCATGAGATCAAGAACCCATTAGGTGGCATCCGTGGCGCAGCACAGCTTCTAGAGATGACCTACTCTAAAGACAATGATCTTAAGGAGTACACCAAGGTCATCATTGAGCAGTCAGACCGTCTTAAGGCATTAGTAGATCGTCTATTAGGCCCACAGCGACCAAATCCTCGCACCATGGCTAACATCCACTATGTCATTGAGAAAGTGCTGTCTTTAGAAAGCATGGCCACTAAGGGCACATGCCGCTTTGAAAAAGATTACGACCCATCGCTGCCAGAGCTGCTACTTGATGTAGATGCCATGCAGCAGGTCATGATTAACATCATTAGTAATGCCGTACAGGCATTAACTGAGGCCAATACTGTCTATCCGTCAGTTAAGATCCGCACCCGCGCTTTAATGGGAGCTTTAGTCAATGGCATTAAGTATTCAATGTCCATTGAGGTAGCCATTATCGATAACGGTCCTGGTATCCCGCCTCAGATTAAGGACATGTTGTTCTACCCAATGATTACCTCCCGTTCTGAGGGTCATGGATTAGGTTTATCCATTGCTCAGAATATTGTGGAGCATCATCGCGGCACTATTGAGTGCGAGAGCGAACCAGGGTGCACCGTGTTCAAGATCATTCTGCCTATCACCAATGACAACAATAACGCCAGTCAGTCTATGCACTCTGGTGTGATTCACAATTTGATGAATTAAGCATTCATTGAAGTTGTCACAAAAGACCACCACTTAGTGGTCCTAGGCAAGGATAAACAATAGCTTTAGATTTTTGACTAAAGCTATTGATAACAAAGATTTCATTAGGCCACTGTCTCTTTAGGAAAGCTTTTACTAGCTTTGCATAATGCAGCGGCTAACAACGACTACCAAAAGGTAGCTTGCGACCTATTTAGATTGCTTGTACTTGCTCTTATTGGCCGTACTCTGGGACGCACTACCTTAGGCTTAGGCCATAGCGTTTTACCACCCTTTACCTTTAAGGGATGGCAACGATTCTTTGCACATAGTGCAATAAGTTTATCGTAGCCAAACTTGTAATACCGTAGGTGACGCCTTAGCCGCAGACAACACAGCTTGAGGTTTTTATGGATCCGCTAATTTGGGTTATTGATGACGATGACTCCATCCGCTTCGTCTTCGATCGCGCTCTTGATGTCAACCAAATCAATCACCGTCTCTTTAGCAACGGTATTGAGGCTCTAGAGGCTCTTAAAAATGAGATTCCTGATGTAATCGTATCTGACATTAACATGCCAGGCGGTATCGATGGCTTATCTTTAATCAAGAGAGTCCATGAAGTCGATCCAAACATCCCATTCATCATCATTACCGCTAACTCTGACTTAAGCGCCGCTATCGATTCTTATGAGCACGGTTCTTTTGAGTACCTGCCTAAGCCATTTGATATTGAGCAGGCAGTTAAGGTTATCAGACGTGCTGCTGTACACCGTGTTAATCAGACCCGTAAGAAGGAAGAGAATCCAGCTCCTGCAACTGAAGGCGAGGATGTCGAGATTATCGGTAAGAGCCCTGCCATGCAGGAAGTATTCAAGTTCATCGGCCGTTTATCTAAGACTGATGTACCTGTATTCATCTTTGGCGAGAGCGGCACTGGCCGTGAAATCGTAGCTCAGGCACTGCACAACCACTCAGAGCGCTGCGATAAGGGTCGCTTTGTTTCTGTGAACATCTCATCACTGCCTCAAGAGACTGTTGAGCATGAGCTGTTCTCTAATGAAAATGGTGCTGTATGTGCTATTGAGCGAGCTAACAACGGTACTCTGTTCATCAATGAAATTGGTGACATGCCAATGGATGCACAGACTCGCTTAGTCACCGTTATCCGCGATCATGAGTATATGCCACTTGGCTTTAGCGCCACCCGTAAGGCTGACGTACGTGTGATTGCCTCTAGCTCTCACAACTTAGAAGAGTTAGTTAAAAATGGTAAGTTCCGTGCAGATCTGTACTACCGCCTCAATGTCATTCACATCAATATGCCACCACTGCGTGAGCGTAACAATGACATCCCAATGCTCGCTAAGCACTTCTTAGCCCAAGCTGCCCTTGAGAACAATCAAGAGCCTAAGAAGCTGACCTCTGAGGTATTAGTTTTCTTATGCCGTCAGCCATGGCCAGGCAACGTAAGACAGCTTAAGAACCTGTGTAAGTACTTAACCATCATGGTTACTGGTCGTGATATTCAGATGACCGACCTGCCATCAGAGTTTATGCAGGCTCGCAATCAGCAAGCTAAGATTACTACCTCCATCACTGGTACTTCTAAGGAACCTACCTCATGGCAAGAGCAGCTTAGAAATTGGGTAGATGGTCGTCTTCGCGCTGGTGAGCATGACATTCTTTCTGAGGCCACCCCTGAGTTTGAGCGTGTCATGTTAGAGGCTGCTTTAGCCTTTACTAGCAACCACAAGCAAGAGTCAGCTAAGCTCTTAGGTTGGGGCCGTAACACCCTGACCCGTAAGCTCAAAGAGCTCAACATCAATAGCTAAGCATCTTAAAACTCAGCCCATCGCCTAGCGATAAGCTGATTTGAGACTTGCGCCTGACAACGTCCGTCCTGCCTTGCAGCACGGACGTTGTCGTTTTCAGCAATCCTGAATGCAAATACTCCACATCTTAGGGCCCTCATCGCAAGGCAATCGAACCGAAGCTCCCTACATCGCAAGGTAATCGCACCTAAACGCCAATCATGACAATACAGCGCACCATGTGGCCCTTCTTAGCAAGGCTATCGCCTAGTAGCGCCCGCACTGATGGAGAAAAATAAGGCTATGCTTAGTTAAGACCATGCCTTTTCACAACGACATATCCTTATACCCCTCTGACAATTAAAATAGGTAGATAATCTGTAGCATCTGTAAACTAGCATAGTTGCCAAGCTCATGTACAAGCCACTTTGGCTAACATATTACACAGATGGCTAGCTAGTCACTTGTCATAAACTTGTATTAATCGGCGTCATAAACTTGTATTTGTGCCATTTTTCGTTAGAATGTGGCCATAGATTGTTATATCTAGTAAATACTTTTCGATCCTGTATCTATGCAGTTTCTGTAAGTTTGCTGCACAATAATCTCTAATGAGTCAGCGATGACTCAGATAGCAGATACAGCACATGCCGCCTCTATGCCAAACAAGCATCAAGTGAGTTCTTTTAGATAAGATTACTATTAGGCGTGTGATACGACAGGTCTCTTCTGTCATAGGGTTTTGTAAGCTTATAAGCTTGATTTTGTGAGACAGCCAGTTAAATGTTAATTTCAAAGCATCAGGTTATCACCTGCGACGACATCCTCTTATCCTTATGTGATAGTGTTACCGAAGTTTTAAGTTCTGCTACCGGTGATAAGGTTTCTTTCACCCCAATGATCCAGAAGATCAACAACACCACCTTACGTCCAGATATCGGTACTTTTGTTCTGTTCACTGGCACCTTCTCAGGCATGGTGGTTTTAAACTTCAGCAAAGAGACTGCCATGGAGTTATATAGCTCCTACATGAAGCGCATGGGCTTAGGTGATGCAGACTTAGTTAAGAACTACACCTCTGATGAAGTTTCTAACACCTTAGGCGAGCTCATGAATCAGATGGTTGGTAACTTCACTGCCAAGATGAGCACCTCCTTAAATGGTCACATCAATCAGTCACAGCCTAAGATGTTAGCCCTGCCTCACCAGGTTGAGATTAACATCAACATGACCTTAGACCACCCAGAGGTTTCTCGTATTACTTTCTTCACCGAGTCTAACAACGCTTTCTACCTTGAGCTTGCTATGGACCACACCGAGTTCAAGCTTGTTCGCGATCTTGATCCTAAGGAGCGTGAGTTAACTCCTGAGGAGATCATGGCTCAGGCTGGTATCGTTTAAGATACCCACCTTTAGATAAGCTAACGCCTCAAGCACAGCTTTAAACGCTGTAAACCCAGGCACTTATCTTTTAGCTTGAGGCCACAGCAGTCTTAAGCATTATCGACAACGCCGCACTTTAGCGGCGTTGTTCGTTTTTGCACGCTATAATCTATAGCCATTGCATCGCTATGCTTGCTTTGTAGCATCTTGTCTTTGATAAGCTATTTTTGCTTTGTTGCGATGTTTTTACCCAAAATGGGCTCGAAAAGCGTATACTTATGCGATTTTTCTAGTTTTCTAAGTTTTCAGGAGTAAGGCTATGGCTGAAGAAGCCCTCGATTTTAGAAAGACTCGCTTTATCACCAGTGCCCCTGATATAAAGCATTTACCAAAGGATCTTGGTGTTGAGATCGCCTTTGCTGGCCGCTCCAACTCCGGCAAGTCCTCTGCTATCAATGCTATTTGCGATCAAAAGCACTTAGCCAAAACCTCACGTACCCCAGGACGTACCCGTCTTATCAACCTCTTCCAGGTTGCACCAGGTCGTACCTTAGTTGATCTGCCAGGCTATGGCTATGCTGCAGTGTCTCGCTCCATGAAGATCGAGTGGCAAAAGTCCATGTCTGAGTACCTACAAAAGCGTCAGGCTTTACGCGGTCTCGTAGTCACTATGGATATTCGTCATCCACTTAAAGATCACGATCGCTTAGTGATTGACTGGTCTATTGCAGCCAACATCCCAGCGCTGATTTTGCTAACTAAGGCAGACAAGCTTGGAGTTAACCGCCGTAAAGAGGCAGTTGGTGAGGTTAAGCACCTGTTATCTGAGTTTGGTGGCAACTTCACTGTAGTTGCATTCTCTGCTTGGGAAAAGATCGGTCTTGATGAGATCCACTCCATCCTCAACAACTGGTTTACTATCCTTTACGATCCTGAGGAAATGGCTGAAGCTTCTGCTGATGCTGCCGATGGTGAGTAATTGACCTTTTCAGTTAAGCAGATCTTAAAATAGCTGCTAGCTTACAAGTGCATGCTCAATAAGCATGCATCTTAAAAACAATTGCTACTCATTAAAGAGCAATCTTAGCTACACTAAAGCTATTTTTATAACCGCTCTTTTGTTTCTTAATTCCTATCTTGGATGTAACGTTATGGCACAAGGAACTCTCTTCATCGTATCCGCTCCAAGCGGTGCTGGTAAGTCTTCTCTTATCAATGCTCTGTTAAAGAAGTTCAATACTGACGACTCAATGCGTCTGTCCATCTCTCACACTACCCGTGAACCACGCCCAGGTGAGGTTGATCATGAGAGCTATCACTTTGTATCCGTAGAGGAATTTGAATCCCTCATTGATCGCGGTGCTTTCTTTGAGCATGCTAAGGTGTTTGATAACTACTACGGCACCTCCAAAGAAATCGTGATGGATTGGATCAATGATGGAAAGGACGTGTTCTTTGACATCGACTGGCAGGGAGCCCGTCTTATCAAAGAGCAGATGCCTCAGGCAGTTAAGATCTTTATCATGCCGCCATCATTAAACACCTTACAAGAGCGTCTTATTAAGCGCGGTCAGGATACTCCTGAGGTGATTCGTAAGCGTATGGCTAAGGCCATGTCAGAGATCTCTCATTATGATGAGTACGACTACGTAATCATCAATGATGACTTTGATGAGAGCTTAATCAATCTGCGCAGCATTATTCTGAGCAAGCGTTGCAGCCTTAACAATGTTCAGACTAACAATAAAGAGCTCTTTGAAGATATGAAGCGTCAGGAACAAGAATACGAAGCAGCTTGGATGCCTTGTGCTAGCGCATTCCAAGAAGCTTTTGCCAAGGCTAAGGCTGAGGCTGCCGAGAAAGAAGCTACTAGCAAGTAATAACAAAGAGCAAGTTCTTGCTCTTTTATGCCCATAGCTATGGTCTTTCGTGTTTCAAGGTGCTGTATTTAATGTGCCCTTACGATAAGATCGCTATGGACCATGATCTGATCGCATCAGTAATGCACTTTTAGGTAGAATTTTTGTTAGAATAGAGAGCTTTGTGCATAATAGTGATTAATATGCACTTAGCACGCTATATGCGTTAATACCCAGAATTCATATAACTGCATTAGAGAACATAGGCCCACTACGGTTTTTTAAGCTGATTAGCCATAGGAAAAACCGCTCGTTGCAGTTTATGCCTTGAAGATCAAAAGCACTTAGCTTTTGTCTCTCACCTAGCTTATTAAGCTAGCCCAACAAGGCACTGTGTGCCCGATCTACGATACTCATTACGTGCAGTACATGCGCCTATGCATGCTCCTTGATATATCGATTTGATGAGTTTTCAGTTGCCCTTAGCAGCTTAACGTAGAGCATTGGCACTAAAAGATTTTTGTTGATTCACTGTCTGATCATTGCGATTAGACGCATCAGTTGAGGTAATCATCATGGCTAGAGTTACAGTTGAAGATGCTGTGGCTAAAGTTGGCAACCGCTTTGACTTAGTTCTCATTGCTGCACGTCGTGCTCGTCAGATTTCAATGAACGGCAGCAAGCCTTTAGTAGATGAGGAAAAGGATAAGCCTACCGTTATCGCTCTGCGCGAGATCGAGGCTGGCTTAATCTCTGAGGACTTCCTCGACAAGCAGGATCGTAAGGACTTCATGCGTGATAGCAGCGTTTTACCTGCTGATAACGAGTTCGCTCCTATCGACGGCGTTGAGATGTTCAACTAAGCATTAATGCTTTATTGATAGGCTTGTTTTTTACTGCTAGTGAACTTCTAAAGTAGCTAACTTTATCCTCAAGCCTATTTTTATCACTGCAAGATCACAGCTGTGCTCATGTAAATGAGCTTATGGCTCTATACAAGTAAGCTTATTAAATGAGTGAAGGCTTAAACATCTAAATGGTGTTTAGAGCTAACTTGTCTGACAATAGCAAAATGCTTAAGCGCATTTTTCTTGTATGACAGCATTGCGATGGTGCAAAGATCATAAGAGCTCTGAACAGAGTAGATGCGTATCTTTTTCAGTGATACTTTCTAAGCCAAGTGCAAACTATTAAGGATCTATGCATAAGAAAACATGTAGTTTTCGATGTTAGATGCCTTATGTTTCACTGCGGTGATGTTTTAAAAAAGAACCGATTTACTTGATGTTAAACACATTGAGTATCGGTTTTTTTCGTTTTGAGAGGTTGTGAAATCCAAAACGGGACATTGCAAAGCCATTGTCATCTGTTTTTGTAGTACACTTGAATGTCATATAGTGTTAACACACCCACGATCATTAGTTTATATCTTATACCCATCTAAGGATCTTGATGGTCATAAGCTATGGTGGTGACAACGACCTCATTACATACGTAAAACACTTAATCTTAATGCCTTGCAACTAAAGCTTAGATTCATATGCTTTAAAGCTCATCGTTGCTACTTTCTCTTAGCTAGTGTTTACGTAACTTAGTATCAGGATCTTCAGGCAACTTGTCGGCTTTGGTAAGGAGAATATATGGATAGCAAGACTGATATGCAATCTTCACATTCAGCTCCCCTTGCCGCATCGTCAGACAGCAAGGCATCTGTAGAGGGTATGTTACGTACTAACACCTCTCCTACAGGCCGTAATACCATGACTGGCTCATTATCTGTAGTCAGCACTGGCCCTGTAAGCACTGCCATTACTGCCACTAGTCCAACTGCATTATTGCATCAAGCATTCTTAGGCACTACTGCCTCTGATTTACAAGATTCTGTCGATGTTGATATCGACAACATCGTCCCGCTTAAAAAGCAAGGCAAGCTCAACTCTATGAGCGTTAATGCCCGTGATAATGGTGGCTTTAACGAAAGCATGGAGCTCTCTGAGCAGATCGCTCAGGACATGGCCAATCAGGTTAACCATATCCCTGCTGAGCCAAGTGCTGATGCTGTTGCCTCTGTAAACTTCCATTACTATCTTCCTTTGCATAATCTTGCATCCTCTTATCTATCAGCCGAAGCTATGGAAATGGTAGATAAGGCTTTCGTGATTGCAGATAAGGCACACGCCCCACAAAAGCGTGCCTCAGGTGAACCTTACATTATTCACCCGATCGCTGTAGCAACAATCATTGCGCAAATGCACTTAGATAAAGAGTCCATTGCAGCGGCCTTATTACACGATACCGTTGAGGATACATGCGTTACTCCAGAGGACATCAAACGTGAGTTTGGTGATGTGGTTGAAGATCTGGTAAACGGTGTAACTAAGCTCGATAAACTGCGCTTCCATGACTATCGTGAAGCCCAAGTTGAGAACTTTAGAAAGATGATCCTCGCGATGACTCGAGATATTCGTGTCATCTTGATCAAACTGGCTGACCGTACCCACAATATGAGAACCCTTGGTTCTCTGCGTCCAGATAAGCGCAAGCGTATTGCGCGTGAAACCTTAGAGATTTTTGCCCCTATTGCTAATCGTCTGGGTATTTCAGATATCAAGATCGAGCTTGAAGAGCTTGGTATTGCTGCTTTATATCCAATGCGTTACCGCGTGCTTAAAGCCGCTGTAACCAGAGCTCGTAACAATAGAAAGGAAGTTATCAACAATATCCTTGAGTCTATCAACAAGCGTCTTAACGAAGTTGGTATTGAGGCTCGAGTCTTAGGACGTGAAAAGCGTATCTACTCCATTTACAAGAAGATGGTGAAAAAGGAGCTGCAGTTCCGTGAGATCATGGACGTCTATGCATTCCGCGTCATCTTAAAGGATGTAGATACTTGTTACCGCGTCTTAGGTCAGATGCATAATCTGTATAAGCCACGCCCTTCAGGTTTTAAAGACTATATTGCCATTCCAAAGATCAATGGCTATCAGTCACTGCACACCTCCTTAGTCGGTCCTCATGGTGTGCCTATCGAAATTCAGATCCGTACTGAATTTATGGATCAGATGGCAGCACGAGGCGTAGCAGCTCACTGGTCATATAAAGAAAACGGCTCCGAACCTACTTCTACTACAGCGCAAAAGAATGCTCAGCAGTGGATTAAAAACATCATTGATCTGCAGCAAAGCGCCTCTAACTCCATGGAGTTTATTGAAGCGGTTAAGACAGACCTCTTCCCAGACTCCATCTTCGTCTTTACTCCAGATGGCAAGATTTTCGATCTGCCAGCCGGCTCAACTCCAGTGGACTTTGCCTACGCACTGCATACCGACATTGGCCAGCACTGTATCGGTGCTCGCGTCAACCATCGTATGTTCCCACTGAGCCGTCCGCTGCAATCTGGTCAGTCTGTAGAGATCATTACCTCACAAAATGCTGAGCCTAGTGCTATGTGGCTCACTTCTGTAGTGACCCCTCGCGCCCGCTCAAAGATCAGACAGTACTTAAAGGGACTCAAGCGCCAAGAGTGTGTCCTGATTGGTCGTCGTCTCATGCAGAATGTGCTTAAGGATGTGCATTTAGATGATATTCCTCAAGAGGTAATGAATGTAGTTCTTAAAGAATTCAAGCAGCCAGATCTCAACAGCCTTCTTATTGATGTGGCTTTAGGTAACATCCTTGCGGTGGTTGTAGCCAATAAGTTCAAGTCAGATCAATCTGACTCCGATAGCGGCAAGCCAATCTTAGGTACTGGAGGTCTTCCATATACCTTTGCTCAGTGCTGTATGCCTATTCCTGGTGATGAGATCATTGGCCACATTACTGCAAAGGGCCTCGTGATCCATAATGCCAATTGCTCTAACGTACGTGATGCAAACAAGGATCCTGAGAAGTTCATCAAGGTTGAATGGGATACCGTGGTTACCGCTAACCTCGACTTCCAAACCGGTCTGCGTATTGAGCTTGAAAACCGCCAAGGCATCTTAAGCGAGATCTCAAATGCTGTAGATATTGCAGGATCACAGATTGATGCCATTAACTCCGAGACTAAGGACGACGGCACCTACCTTATCAATCTCACTGTTACCGTACGCGATCGTTTACACCTTGCTGGCATCATGCGCCGCATCAAGACCGTACCTAACATCAAGAAGATCGCCCGTCGCCGCTAATACCCCCTTATATCCTCGCTGCAGCACCACAGCTACAGATACTTAGCTGCAGCACCACAGCTACAGGTACTTAGCTGTAGCACTCTAGCTGCAGGAACTTAGCTGCAGCTGTATCGCTGCAGCCATACAGCGCTGCTAACTTCCTTAGTTAAGATCATTGCTTTGTAAAAGATAAAAGAACGATCAATTCGATATAGTGATTGCTTTTAAGCCTAAAGATCGCGGCCGTGGGTTTATCTTTTGCTCTAATGTATGTGAACAGGGCTTAGCTTTTGCTATTTCTTTGCTAGATCATGCCTATTGCTATAGCGCAATTGTGCATTTTGCATTACATTAGATGATGTAAGCTCATGCAACTGATGCATGCTTACACCTTAAGCTATTTTTAGTTGTTGCAGCAATGCAGATCGCTTCGTTACCACACTATCTTTTTTATAAAAGATCGTGCTTATATAATCTGCAGTTGCTCGTATGCACGACAGCGTCCATGGATTCATCGCCATGGTCGCAAGGGACGTGTTCTCAGGACTTAACGAGGAGAGGGACCATGATCAATTTTCAAAACATTGGCAGTGAAGCTTTTTTATCCGAAAACCTCTCAGAGATCGAGAAGTTTTATGAGACTGATATCAAGCATCACAGAATCCATGCATCAGGTAATCTCTTCTTAAGTGCCATCGAGCTCCCTGCTCCTGAAGGTACTAGCGGCGTATCTGCCGATGATTCTTCTAATACCTTAGTTATCATTGCAGGACGTGCTGAAAGCGAGCATAAATATGCTGAGCTCTTATACAGCCTCAAGGATACTGGTATCCGCGTGATCGTGGCTTTTGTACGTGGTCAAGGTAAGTCTACTCCAGTGCTCTATGACTCCAACAAATGCCATGTCGAGCGCTTCTTACACTACCGTGCGGACTTTGAGAATATCTTGAGCTACTTAGACGTAGGCCCTAACTTCAAGCTTTTAGGCTTCTCTTTAGGTGGTCTGATTGCTCTTGAGTTCTGCTTCAATACCAATTATCCACACAAGCCAAAGTCTTTAGTACTGATTGCTCCTTTCCTCGGCATCAACTTCTTACTGCCTCCAAAGGTGGTCTATCCTATCTTAAAGACCCTGTGTAACTTCAGACCTTTTGCTCTGTCCTACACTACTTTTGGCAAAGAGTATGAGCGTATTCCTTTTGAAGAGAACATTCACTCTCACAGCCAATTACGCTACAAGATCTATCATGACTACTATGTCAAAAACCCAGAGTTAGCTCTTGCAGGACCTACCTACAAGTTTGTCCGTTGCTGTATGCAAGCTCAGCTGCGTTTAAACCGCATCAAGTGCAACTTTGATTTCCCAACTCTGTGCATGTCAGCTGGCGCAGATATGGTTGTTTCTACTACTGCAGCTAAGGAGTTCTGCGAGCATCATAAGAATGATCGTGTACCACCTAAGTTTGAGATCATCCCTCATGCTTACCACGACATCCTGAATGAGGCAGATAACTACCGTAACCCATCCTTGATTAAGGCTTTAAACTTCCTGTTCAATGGCACAACTGAGCCTGATGCAGAGGCCTTAATGGCACATACTCAATCAGAGCCTTTAGACGCTCCGATTGAGTCTTAGCTACCTTGATAGCTAGTCTTAATACTATTTTGCTGTTAATTGCTCTAGCTTGCTTGCAATAGAGCCTCTACGAGCTAGCAACCCTTTTAAAAAAGGCCTGAAAGTGATATTTTCAGGCCTTTTTATTTGTTTGAGAGTACAATCTAATCGGTGACGATAACTTTAGTTGCTGTGCACATACGATAACTTTTGTCCCTTTGTGCAAATAGGCAAACCTAAGCTTGCTGATATAATCAGCTCTTTAGGAAAAGCAGCTATCGTGCTTAGACCTCAATACCCATAACCGGAGATACGACATGTCAGATACAATAGAAGTTGATAACAGAATCCCTGTAAACATCATCACCGGTTTCCTTGGTAGCGGTAAAACCACCCTGCTAAACCAATGGGTCAACACCGAAGAGTTTAAAGACACTTTAGTGCTCATCAATGAATTTGGCGACGTTGGCTTAGACCACGAGCTCGTACAGGCTGTCGACGATACCGTTGTACTGCTTGGTTCTGGCTGTATTTGCTGCACCTTACAAGGTGAATTAGTTCAGTCCTTAGCTACTAACTTCATCAAGGCTCAAGAAGGTGATATTCCAAAGTTCAATCGTGTTCTGATTGAAACTACCGGTCTTGCCGATCCATCAGGTGTAATCGGCACCATCAATAACGATGAGTTCTGCATGGAGACTTTCCGCTACGACGGTACTATCACCGTGCTTGATGGTCAGTTTGTTCGTGAGCAGCTGCAAAAGCAGTATGAAGCAGTAAAGCAGATTGCGCTTGCAGATATCATTTTAGTCTCTAAGACTGACCTTATCGATGCCGATGAGATTGAGGCTATTAGTGAGGTAGCACGCTCTATCAATGGTTCTGCCCCAATCCACCCTATGATTAAGGGCCACATTACCCCTAAGATCATCCACGAAATTGGCCCGTACAAGGCTTTTGAAAACAAGGATGCATCCGAGGTCAAAGCTTGGCTCGACATTAAGGCACCTGCTCCAGGTTCCAATTTAGCCTCCCCAATTCGTCCTGCTGAGGCTAAATTTGATGCCGCTGTTGCTAAGCCAAAGATCATTGCTCACACCAATATCGAAAGTTTTGCTATCGAACGTGATAAGCCTATTAACTCACTGACTTTACTTGCTGCTGTTAACTTAGTGCAGCAACAGTATGGCGACTCTATTCTGCGTCTTAAGGGTATCTTAGATATCGAAGGCCAGGATAAGCCTGTCATTATCCACGGTGTACAAGGTCAGCTCTATCCAGTGGCTCAGCTTGATTCATGGCCAGAGGGTAAGAAGACCTCTAAGCTCGTATTCATCGTACGTGCTACCGTGATTGAGCAGATCAAACACATCTTCACTCAGGCTATAGACAATCCTGATGAGTCCACTATCGACTACTACCGTCAGATCATCAATGCTGCTGACAGTGGCTATGTTGAAGAGGAAATCGACTTAAGCGATACCTATTCTGACAAGTAGACTACAGGCCTCGTTTAGCCGCTACTAGAGCTCTATGAGCGCCCTAACAGGCTTGCTCTATGTGTGGCCAAACAGTTCTGCTCTATATGCAGCCAAACAGTCTAGCTCTATGTGCGGCCTAAGCCGCACTAGGCAAAAAAAACGCGCTATGCTCTTTCGAGGATAGCGCGTTTTTTTAATCACACATTAAAGAAACTTGCCTTCACCACCTGCCTAACATTTAAGTAGGCATGGACGGGCTCAAAAGAGCCTTAGCTACGCTACAGCCAAGTTGCTATAGCATTATTGGTAATCTTTGATTAGCGCACTGCGGTGCAATCGATAAGCACCTTTGCACCTTTTGGTAAACGGCTTACTTCTACACAGCAGCGTGCTGGATAAGGCTGAATGAAGTAACGCTTATAAACGCTGTTAACGGTATCAAAATCGTCCATATTAGTGATGAAAACCGTGGTCTTAACCACGTTATCCATGTGCAGACCTGCAGCTTCTAAAAGATGCTTAATGTTAATTAAACAGCGGGCAGCTTGCTCAATAACAGTCTCCGGCATGGAGCCATTTTCATCAATAGGAAGTTGACCTGAAAGGTATATAGTTCCATTAGCGTCTAAAGCACAGCTATAAGGACCAATAGCTGGCGGGGCCTTATCAGATTTTACAGGCTTGAACTTGGTTGACATAAAACTCCTTAACAGGTGCAACACCTTGTGCGTTTAAAACTACTTTTCGTCTACCTCATCAAAATCATCATAGCCTAAAAAGTCATCTTCAACAGCACCATTTTCAGTACTATTAAGTTCATTTTGTGACTGATTCTTCTTTATTGTTCTTAAATGCAAGTAAATTGCATCACGAGAGACGCCCAATAACTCTGAAATGATCTGAACTGAATTACGTAAGTTGAATAATCCAGCATCATTTAACTTACTGATAATCACCTTGTTCTTTTGACGCTGATTAATCTGATCGTCTGCCATTACCTCGTCACGGATCTTATTTACCGAGTTGGTTAACAGATCATTTAAGTCAGTAGCAAAGTACTCGTGATTGCCTTTACCTGCATCGATAGACTCAAAGTCGTTGAACATGAGATTGTAGGCTCTGCGCATTGGTGTTTGCAGGTCTACGTTAATGCACAGTAAACCAATGGCCTTACCCTTAGGGTTGGTGATGACATTGGTAATAGACTTCATCTCATGACCGTCGCGAGAAATGGTTCTATAAGGCCCATAGGAGGTCTTACCGGTTCTCTCGAACTCTTCAATAATTCTTAAAGCCTTATCGGTAACTGGAGAACCAATTGCGCGACCAGTTTTCTCGCCGTTATGAATGTAAATAATTGATTTTTCTAAATTGTGCAGCGAATGCAGCACAACTTCTACACTGTCTCTGAAGATCTGTCCGAGCATATCTACAATCAACTTGTATTGATTGAGGATTATTTCATTACCTTTACTCATTTGTGATACTCCAAAGACCGCAACTTACGCTCTTTTTTAACTAAGTTAACATAACAGCAATACTATGTTAGTCCTATCATGTACTAGGTTGAATTTTAGATAGAGTTGTTCAGGCCCTAAGTACACAAGAGCTTCGCGCTAGTTGATGTTTGTGATTGCCACTACTACGAGATAACTATACCTAGATTAGGCTGCAAAAGTTCATAGGATGTATGTATATGTGAGTTCACTCAAATATAATTGAGCCAAATCACAATATAATTTACATTTTTGCATATAGTCAAATGCGCATAAGATCAGATGCAGCCTAGTGTTGCGCGATTTGGCCAACTAAAATTTAACTCAACTTTTAATGGAATTTTTGATCCCTAAAAATTTGAGCTAAATTAGTTTTAATACAAATTTTTATACAGTAATTTTGAGCGAAAATAGTTAATTAAAAACCATCTAGTAGCCTATTAAACATTACAATGGCTTACATACAGCTAAACGGCTCGCTCATACCCTCTCAAGCTGCTCTAAAACTCGATAAATCTTACGATCGTAAATTTGATCGAGACATAAACCAAAACCAACAAATAAGCCCCTTAGACCCCATTAAAGTCTAGCAAGATCGCTACTTGATGATATTTTCTACCGATCAAATTATTATTCTTAATTATTTAGCAAACTAGAAAAGACTACAAGCCGCCACTCCCACACTCCAACTCTACCAACAAGACCACCACATAACTCACCAAATTAGAAGGTCACCAGCAGTTCTAGAGTAGATATAATCAAAATTCTAGAGAAGTTTATCCATCGTAAGGCAAAGCCCAAATAAATACATAACACCTTTCACAAAAGATGATCTAAATATACGTTCACCACCCTCCTTCACACGGGTCAAAATGACATAAATATGCCTTTTTCATAGGGTGCTAGAGAGGGTGGCAAAGAGGGTCAAGACACCCTATGGTATAGGGTTAGATAACATGCCAAACACCCACCAACATACCCAAATAACACTTAAACTGCACTACAAATATGGAGGCTTTTATAAAGTTAGCAGCCATCCTATAGAGTGTCTTTTGAAGGGATGAAGTAGCGCCTCAGACAGGGTTAGAAAATGCAGATCTGGGCTTCGAAGCTTGGACCACCACTCCCTTGAAAATAGCAAATTGCAATCAAAGTAAATATTGGGCAATAAAAAACCCCTGCAACCACGAGGGCTGTAGGGGTCTTTTTTAAGGCAACAACGAACAATCACTGCTGCCTAACTGAGATAGTAGCAAGTAGATTACTTAACTACAGTGGTGGTCTCAGTGGTGGTGTTAGAACCAGTTACGTTAACAACAACGCGACGATCTGGTGATAAGCACTTGATGAGCTCGTTACGTGATAAGCCATCACACTCAGTGCCAGTTACAGGCTCTGAAGAACCAACACCATTAGAAACGATAGCCTGAGCTGGTACGCCTAAAGCAACTAACTCGTCAGCAACAGCCTTAGCACGCTGCTCAGATAACTTCTGGTTGTAAGCTGCACGACCGATACGATCAGTGTGGCCAGTTACAACGTACTGAGCGTCAGCAAGCTTGCTCTCGTTAGCAGCGGTAACAACCTGAGCAACAGCATCCTTACCCTCAGGGCTTACCTTGCTTGAGTCGAAGGTAAAGAGGGTGTTAGCGTCTAAGGTGTAGGTGTTAGTAACGGTATTGGTTACAGTCTCTTCAACCTTAGGAGCTTCTGCAGGAGCTGCTGCAGGAGCGGAACGGCCCCAAACGTAGTTCAGACCGATGTAAGCCATGTCCATATCGAAGCCGATACCGGTGGTGTCTGCCTTATTGTCGTATACGTCAAAGTAACGATCGTAGCCAACACGCACGTCAAGGCTTGGGGAGAGGTCAACAGAAACGCCAACACCTACTAATGGAGCAAACTTGCTGTCGCTGCCTGAACCCATAGCGTACATACCGCCGCCACGTAAGAAGATGTCAGCGCCAGTCTCGTTTAATGGGAAAGCGAAACGAACAGCCAGCTCTGGGCCGTGTACGTTTACATCCTTGTACTCAGTGGTGCCAACGCGCTGAGCCTTGATACCATTGATGTGCTTGTAACCGCCCTCAAGGCCGAACCATGGGGTGAAGTTGTAACCAGCGTAGATACCAGGTGCAAAGCCGTCAGTGTTGTTTGACTGGTAGATGTCACCAGCTGATGGGGTATCCCAGTCAGCATTTACGTAGCCAGCCTGAACACCAATGTAACCAGTGTTGCCAACAGCAGCACTTGCGGTACCAGCAGCTGCTAATAAAGCAGCAGCAACAGATAAAGATAAGAAATTCTTCTTCATGATTTTTGATCCCCCGCAAAGGTAAAGACACACTACCTGTACTGAAAATCAGTGATAAAACCCTACGGAAATGGTTTTCCAGGTAAAGGTCCTAAGAGAGTGATAGCAAACAAAGAGGCTACCACTTACTCGTAACTCTAAATAGCTTGAAGTCGCTGCAAAAGTCCTCTTTTGCAGACCGTGATTGTGTCTGAACATTTGCTTCTACATCAGTAGTAAAGACACTTAGTATTTCGGCATCCGACAGCGTAGCCACCTTAGGCTAAACAGGGATCTCAGACATATACAAAAACGGATTTTTTCGGGCTCCATGGCCTTTACAAGCTATATTATTTACATCTATAAGTGTTTTGCAAGTAATTTCGCTTGATGAACAGCACTAATAAGAGTGCAAGGAACTGTGCTATTTCAAAACACTCTATATCTCATTTACTTTCATTATAACAGCACAATCTAAGGCCAATCTTAGCTAAATCTTGAATCACATAGATCTTAGCGATCTTTACCCTCTTCTTTAAGATCACGGCCTTTTGCTGATCTTGCCTCTTTTACATCGAGCCTAGCAAACTCATCTGATGCTTTATCATCCTCTAAACTTGATGTTTCTGCCTCTTGTCCATGTGCATCAGCTGCGTTATTAGCGCTTGCTATCGTCTTTGAACTAGCATTTGTAGCGTTAGCTACCATCTTGGAACTAGCATCTGCAGCTACTTGAGCGTCACTCTCTGCTCCATTAGAAGAATTGACTTCAATACGTGAAGTCCCCTGTGAGCCCTTACCGTCTACAGCATGCACTACGGCCTTGCCAGCAATCTTGGCTTTTTGTTCAGCAACTTCATCTTGAGGCAGAAAGCTAAATACGGGTAGAGCAAGATGGTAGCGAATTGCGATTAGACGGGTAATAAATCCAGAAACCAGACAGATGATGATGTTAACGTTTTCATTGATATAGAAGAACCTGTCTGAAATGAAGTCTATGGCTACAAACATTACGCCAATGAGCAATGAAATACTTGCGTAGAGTTCTTTTTGAAAGACTAGAGGGATACGGGCGCAAAAGATATCTCGTAAGATACCGCCAAATACGCCGGTAACTACTGCGCCGATAAGAGCAATCGAGCCGCTAGCATGGTACTCCATACCAATGCGTGCGCCTATAACAGAGAACACAGCCAAACCCAATGCATCAAGAACCAAGAAAGTTCTTTCAAAACGGCTAAAGAAATAAGGCATGCGAGTAGTAATCAAAGCTGCAGCACAAACAATGAATAGATAGTGTGGATTAGCTACCCAAGTTAAAGGATAGTGACCAAAAAGCATGTCACGTACTGAACCGCCGCCAATGGCTGTAGCGCAGGCAATAAACATGACGCCAAACAGATCCATTTTGCGTTTACCAGCAGCTAAAGCACCAGTGATACCTTCAGCAGTGATACCAATTATGTACAAAACGATTAAAAACATGTCACTAACCTGGAAGTACGCAGCCGCATGCTCATCATCTTGTCCTAAGAACCTGTTAGGGCCGCAAAAACTGACAAAAAAACTCTTAGTTAGACTACAAAAAACTCCGCCACAGCACTTATACAAGCTGTTCTCTTCCAAACACATCTAGAAAATGTAAAGCTTAAAGAGCAAGTCTTCTTGATGGTTTTTGCCGCTATTGTACCTAGTTGATGTGGCTTTACTAAGACGACCCTCACATGATGGGCAAAATTATCAGGCAAGTGTGAAATATGAGATCTGGAATCATATACACGGCAATATGTATAACCACAGCAATATCTCTAACCATGCCAAACAAAACACAAAAACCGATCTGTCTGCACTACTCTTGAAAAGACCACATATGCTCTATGCATGAAGCAAGATCTTCTTTACGAAGCACTATTTCAAAATGGTTAGTACAATTGATATGAGCGAAAGCTTAAAGAGAGGACGTGAATACGAAGTGAGATTAAGAAGAGAACAAAGATAAACAGCGACATCATCAATAAAACGCCGACTTACGTCGCCAAAAGGCTTATTTGTCGCATTTTGCAATGTTTACTAGATACAACATTACAAACATAAAAAAACAGGCTTAAGCCTGCTTCTTTATGGATGGTGCTGGTTGTAGGTCTCGAACCCACGACCCCCTGTTTACAAAACAGGTGCTCTACCAACTGAGCTAAACCAGCAAAACCGCAGCCATTATAGCAATAACTTTTTAAACGTCAACAGTCGAACTTAAAAATTTTTCAGCATATTCGCAAGCAAAGAGCCATCCCCAAGAATCTATGCATATGTACAGCCACAAAATAACGATATATATCGCGTGCGTGCATAATAATCTCGAGCTGGAACCTCAAAATATCCAATGCCTACTTAATTTCAAATACCACTCAAAACTAAGGCACCAAAACCATAGACCCGATCACTATATAGAAATGCATTGGCGATAGATCATAGGGTGTTGTACAGTACTAAACTTAGCCTACAAATCTAATTGAGGATTTTGTTATGGAAAACGAATCAGTCATAACCGTAGATGGTAGTGGTCTTACCTGCCCTGAACCTTTAATGCTGCTACGTAAATGTGTACGTAGCTGTGAAAAAGGTCAGCTAATTGAACTCATTTCTGAAGACCCTGTCTCTTTAAGAGATGTTCCAGCCTACTGCGAGTTTATGAATCATGAACTCGTAGCGATGCCTGATGAGGAACATCCAGCTCGCTATTTGATTCGTAAAGGCGGTTAACCACCTAAGCGCACATACAAAACTTCATATTTATCGTATTTTACGAAGAATAATCGGCAAAGATTCATTGCCTAAACTATTGATGCATTTGTAGCTGTTAAGACACATAGCAGGACTAGATTGCTTAATAGAGGTGCTCATTGAGCGCCTTTGGCTTTAGTAAGCCCTTTTGAGCGGCTTTTCTGATAGAATATATGCCGTTTTCGGTGACCTGACCTACATTAGGCTAGGCTAGGCACAGGCAGATTTAAAATTAGTGGTCGGACTTTAACAATGTCTAATACATATGATCTACAAACCTTCCAAGGTTTGATCTTCACTTTACAAGATTACTGGATGCGTCACGGATGCATGGTTGCACAGCCTTTTGACTTAGAGGTAGGTGCAGGTACTTCACACCCAATGACCTTCCTGCGTTCCTTAGGCCCAGAGCCAATCTCCTGCTGCTATGTTCAGCCTTCACGTCGTCCAACCGACGGCCGTTATGGTGAGAACCCTAACCGTTTACAACACTACTATCAGTTCCAGGTTATCTTAAAGCCATCCCCTGATAACATTCAGGATCTTTACTTAGGTTCCTTAAAGGAGCTTGGCTTTGACCCAACCGTAAATGACATCCGCTTCGTTGAGGACAACTGGGAAAACCCTACCTTAGGTGCATGGGGTCTTGGTTGGGAAGTTTGGCTCAACGGCATGGAAGTTTCACAGTTTACTTACTTCCAGCAGGTTGGTGGCTTATCTTGCTACCCAGTAACTGGCGAGCTGACCTATGGTTTAGAGCGTCTTGCCATGTACATTCAGGGCGTTAACTCCATTTACGACCTAGTTTGGGCAAAGACTGCTAACGGCGTTGTTACCTACGGCGATATCTATCATCAGAACGAAGTTGAGCAGTCTGCTTATAACTTCGAATATGCTGATACTGATTTCTTATTCAAGATGTTCGAGCAGATGGAACAAGAGAGCTCCAACCTCTTAAATCTTGAGAAGCCTCTCCCACTGCCAGCTTACGAGCGCATCTTAAAGGCAGCTCACTGCTTTAACCTTCTCGATGCCCGTCATGCTATCTCCGTAACTGAGAGACAGCGTTACATTCTGCGCATCCGCACCTTGTCCAAAGCTGTTGCTGAAGCCTACTACAAATCTCGTGAAGATCTTGGCTTCCCTATGTGCAAGCGCGGTAACTAATCACCGCCTAAAGGTCTCCTGATTGAGGCAATCAAATTACCTTGCACTCAGGATAGTAACAAAGCATCAGCAACTGAACATGAGTGTTGCCTTTCATCGAGTAGTACTCGCTAGAAACAATATGGATGATGCTCTAACACTCAACATTGTTTAGTTGCCCTGTAAATAACAGGTTCAAAATGGAAAAGTTAAACTTACTTTTAGAATTAGGTACTGAAGAGTTACCTCCAAAGGCTCTGCGTAAGCTTGCAGAGTCTTTACACGAGAATTTTGTAAAGCAGCTGCAGACTGAAGGCTTAGGCTTTTCTGCCTCTAAGTGGTACGCCACTCCACGTCGTTTAGGCTTAATCATCTCTGCTTTAGATGTAAAGCAGGCTGATCGTGAGGTTGAGGTAAAAGGTCCAGCTATCAAGGCTGCTTTCGACGCTGACGGTAACCCAACCAAGGCCGCCTCTGGCTGGGCTGCTGCCAACGGCATCAAGGTTGAAGATGCACAGCGCTTAAAGACCGACAAGGGTGAGTGGTTATATATCAAGACCACCAAACAAGGCACTGAGACTAAGAGCTTAGTTCGCGACATGTTCGACAAGTCCTTAGCAGCTCTGCCAATCCCTAAGCTCATGCACTGGGGCGATAAGAAAGACGAATTCGTTCGTCCAGTACACACTCTGTGCATGATGTTCGGCGATGAAATCATTGACGGTGAAATCTTAGGTGTAAAATCCTCCAACCTCATCAAGGGCCACCGTTTCATGGGTTCTCAAGAACTCACTATTAAGAATGCAGATACCTACGTTGAGCAGCTGCGCAATGAGGGTGCTGTAATCGCTGATTTTGAAGAACGTAAGGCTGACATCAAAGCTCAGGTAGAGAAGCTTGCTGCATCTGTAAACGGTGAGGCTGATCTTGATGATGCTCTGCTTGAGGAAGTTACCTCTTTAGTTGAGAACCCACATGTATTCTTAGCTTCATTTGAAGAGAGATTCTTAGAGGTTCCTTCTGAGGCTCTGGTATACACCATGAAGGGTGACCAGAAGTACTTCCCAATCTACGACAAGAACGGCAAATTACTGCCTAAGTTTGCTTTCGTATCCAACATCAACCCAAGCGACACCACCGCTCTTATCTCTGGTAACGAGCGTGTAGTACGCCCTCGTCTGTCTGATGCTGAGTTCTTCTTCAAGACCGATCGCAAGCAGTCTTTAGAGTCTTTCTACCCACGTCTTGAAACTATCGTTTACCAGCAGGATATCGGTACTATCGCTTACCGTTCATCCGTAGTAGGCAAGATCGCTGCAGCTATCGCTCCTAATGTTGGCGCTGATGTAGCTTTATGTGAGCGTGCTGCTCGTTTAGCTAAGTGCGACCTTGCATCTACTCTGGTTACTGAGTTCACTGATACTCAGGGCATCATGGGTATGCATTACGCTGAGCTTGATGGTGAAGATAAGGATGTTGCAGCTGCTATCTTTGAGCAGTACTGCCCACGCTTTGCTGGCGACCAAATCCCAACCCGTCCAGTACAGATTTCTGTAAGCTTAGCTGAGAAGTTAGCAACCTTAATCGGCATTATGGGCATCAACCTCATGCCAAAGGGTGACAAGGATCCATTCGGTCTGCGTCGTGCTGCCATCGGTGTAATTCGTATCGTTATTGAGAATAAGCTCGACCTTAACCTCGTTGAAATCATCAACAAGGGTGTTGAGTTCTTCGGCGACAAGTTAAAGTCAAAAGAGACCGCAACTAACGTAAGCGACTACATCTTTGCTCGTCTCAAGGCTTACTACCAGGATCAGGGTATTGGCGCTGAAATCTTCCAGGCTGTACTCTCAACCTCCCCTGTATCACTGCTCGACTTTGATAAGCGTGTTAAGGCTGTGGTTAACTTCAAGCAGCTCAAGGAAGCTGAAGACTTAGCAGCAGCATACAAGCGTGTTAACAACATCCAGTCTAAGTCTGGTCGCGTAACCGATGCTATCAATGATGCTCTGCTCAGCGATGAGGCTGAGAAGCAGTTAGTTCAGCACATCCGCGCTATCGAGCCAGCTATCAACGAGCTGTACAACGAAGGCCACTACGACAAGGCTATGACCAAGCTTGCTGAGCTGCGTGATGATGTAGATAACTTCTTCGAGAAGGTTATGGTTAACGACAAGGATGAGGCTGTTAAGAACAACCGCTTAGCTATCCTCAATCAGTTAAGCCTGCTCTTCTCTAAGACTGCAGACATCTCTGTGCTCTACTAATAGAGCAGTTCATAACTAATTCGACCGCACAAAGGCGAGCCAAAGGCTCGCCTTTTTCATATACCAAAACCATTGCTCCACGCCAAAACTAAAATGTTCCACGTGGAACATTAATTCCTTTAGTTGCTATCTTTGCTTCACTAGCTTCAAATCACAACTAAACCTTAACCAAAAAGATCAGCC